>CAYOSM010000144.1:0-4606 GCA_964406645.1 uncultured Bifidobacteriaceae bacterium
TCGCGATCGTCCTCCTCGTCCGCGGAGACGGCGGGTCCGAACAGGTCGCTTGCGACGGGGTGCGACCGCCTCCGAAGACCGGTGCGTGCAGGGTCATATAACCGCTTAGAACGCTACCCGACACGCGGTCGGAAGTCGAAGCCACAGCCCTGGATCGGGGCCGTGAGCGGACCCACGTCACGTCCTTGGCGGGGTGTTCGTCACCGAGCCGGCGCACACCCGCGAAGGACGATGTCGCTACGTCAGCGCAGTTCGTGTGGCTTCCCCGAGCAGTCGGGGTTGCCGTACAGGCGGCGGCAGAGGGCGCTCGTGGTGGTGGCGGCGGTGATGCCGTGTCCGCGGTCGGCGTCCGAGGGCGGGCCCGGGAGTCAGGTGTCGCTCGACGTCTCCCGTCGGGGGCGTCGCGCGGCGGCATGGCCGAGGCCGACGATGCACACGATGAGTACGACGACCGGAAGCACGAACCGCGTGAACCACGAGCCGTCACCCGCCGCCATCCGCAGGACGGCGACGACGGCGAGGGCGGTGCTCGACGTGAAGAGGGCCATCCGCAGGGCGGAGCCGGATGGCCGTTCGTCCTCCGGTTGCCGGAGGTCCTCGTCCGTGAGCTCCCACCAGTCGGAGAATCCGGCGACCGCCACGAGGATGACCAGTCCGACCAGTGCCGGGATCAGCGTGACGGTGTCACTCCGGTCGGTGAGCGCGGCCACACCGCCCAGTGCCGTGAGCACCGCGCCGATCACGAAGAGGATGTCCAGCGCCGAGGCCGAGAGGTTCAGCCCGAAGCGCCGCCGACGCCTCTCGTCCGGTTCCCCGCTCATTCGAGATCGAACTGGTGCTTGGCGATGTAGAGACGGACGTAGTGCACACCCTCCGCCAGCACGGCGATGACGCGCTCGGCCTCCTCAGGCGTGGTGTCCGCCAGGCCGCGGGCGGTGATCCACCACCGTGACGGCTGGTCCTCGACGAGGGGCAGGAGGGCGGAGGCGATCGCATTCGGATCCGAGGCGTCGGTGCCCTCGGTCCCGGTCAGCACGTCGGCGGGGTCGATGCCGAGCGCACCGTCGGGAACCTCATCGGAGTCGACCATCCACGCCCGTCCGTCGATCCGTGCCGTGGTGCCGCACGCCTTCACCGGACGGTACGGCGATGCCTCCGCAAGGCGGGCGAGCGACGCGTCATCGTCCGGATCCTGTCCGCTCGAGACCAGGTCGATGCCATGCCGGATGAGAATGGCCGGCCAGTCGGGCCCGTCGGGAAGACCGCCGGTGATGAACGTGGGGAGCACGGGGATGTTGATGCCCGCGCTCTGAAGTGCTTCGCGATCCATGGAGGCGGACGTTACGCGACTGCGGCAGACCGGAGGGTTGCTGTCTGCAGCGAATGGCTTGGAGGCGCTGCAATCATCGGTCTAGTGATCCTGCAATCGTCGGCAGAGAATGACTGCGATCATCGGCATAGCGCTAGGATGACCGACATGGACACTGCCGCGATCGTTGGACATGCGTATCGGCCGAGAGTCATTGACGCGGCTCTGACCCGGGCCTTGGCCTCCGCGGGCGCGGTCCTGATCGAGGGCGCGAGAGCGAGTGGCAAGACGATGACCGCTCTGCACGCCGCGGGCTCGTATGCGTTCATCGACGACCCGGACGTGCAACAGGCGCTGTCGATTGCTCCGCGCTCTCTCCTGGAGGGAGATGCGCCACGACTTCTCGATGAATGGCAGGTCGCTCCCGACCTATGGAACCTTGTCAGGCGTTCCGTCGACCGAACGACTGAGCCGGGCCGCTTCATCTTGACCGGTTCAGCCGTACCGGCCGATGACATCACCCGTCACACGGGCGCCGGCAGGTTCCTCCGTCTCCGGCAAAGAACCATGACCTGGTGGGAGAAGCTTGACGGGGGACCTGGCGGGGTGAGTGTGGCCGGGTTGTTCGACGGAGAGCGGCCCGAGACCGACATGTCGACTGAACCGGATCTCGATGAGGTCATCGATTGCGTTCTCCGTCCCGGATTCCCTGCGATGACCGAACTCGATCCCGATCGGTCGGCCGACCGGCTTCGTGCGTACATCGATGACGTCGCACGGACGGACATCCGTCGGCTCGCCGGCGTGCGGCACTCACCGGATGTTATCCGGCAGCTCATCGCCGCACTGGCGCGGTCAGTTGCCTCCGAAGTGACGCATACGACCCTCGCGGCCGACGTGAGGACGGTCGCCCCCGCCATCGATGCTGAGACGGTCAGCGGGTACGTCGAACTTCTGCAACGACTCTTCCTCGTCGAGACGCAGCCGCCGTGGGCTCCGAAGCTCCGCTCCCGCGCACGACTTCGCACGTCGCCCAAACTCCATCTGGTTGACCCCTCGCTCGCGGCGGCGTCGCTCGGTGCGGGCGCCACACTACTGCGAGGCGATCTGGCGACACTCGGGATGCTCTTCGAGAGTGCGGTCGTGCATGACCTCCTTGTCTTCGCCGCCGCACTGGGTGGAGAGGTCCGCCACTACCGGGACTCGAACGGGAATGAGATCGACGCGATCATCACGCTGCCCGACGGACGGTGGGGTGCGGTCGAGGCGAAGCTCGGCGGAGGGCAGATGGCGGCCGGAGTGGCGTCCCTGGTGAAGGCCGTCGGTCAGATCGACACGGATGCCGTCGGTGAGTCATCCTTCCGTCTCGTCGTGACCGGTAACGGACCCACCCTGACCGCGGACGATGGAACGGTCACGTGCCCGTTGCGCCGCCTGGCGCCTTAGTCACACGCTGACAGAGGGCCGAGAAGCCCCGCGATTGACGACGCGAGCTCGTCGATCGGAGCGCATGGGACGTCCGTGTTTGATGCCGATGTTCCCCGCCAAGTATGGATCCGAGTCGTTGGCGGGTACCTGAGCCGTCTCCCTGGCGCACGTTACGCAATGCAGTGGTCTATCCGTAGAACGGCTGCGCAACCGGCACAGGGTTCCCCGCGGTGTCCCACGCCCGGACATCCCACGGGGTACCGAAGAGATGTGCCGACTCGCCCTTCGGTCGTGGACCGATGGTGTCGGCGGCGACGAGGAACCACCCGTTCTCGATGGTGGCATCGAGCCAAGTCCCATCCTGCGTGCGGACTGCGACACGAACGACATCGGGTCGTACACGTCCGTATGCAGTGTCACTGCGCACCTGCCGCCCCTCAAACGCGAAGCCGCGGGTACCGATGCTGCACAGGCGAACCCGTGGTGCGCCGACACCGTCTTCACAGACACCCCGGCCGGACGAGGTACCCATGCTGAACGATCCGAGCCCTTCGGTTGCGACGGAGACGACTCGGTTGGCGCGTGTCGCGATCATCAGGCTGAGGGATTGCGCACCGATCTGGTCACGACTATGGACCACAGTCATCCAGGTCGTGTCCGCTGCTGCGAACGCATCAAGAGAACGTGGCACCGGGACGATGCGCCTGCCGTCAAGCGGCGGCCGCACTCCCCAGCTCGTGGGGTCGCCGATGGTGATCGTGCCACCGATGTCGGACTGGCCGAAGCGCTGTGCGAAGAACAGGAGCGTGGGATCGCCGGCGACCGTGATCGAACGCATGTCGGAACGGAGTGAGCCTCGTCCCAGGATGGCTGTCTCGTCATCCGGTCCGCTCCCGGTCCCGACCGTCATCACCATCGCGTCGGTGGGATCGGACGGCAGCGCGACATCGGGATCGATGCTCACAAGGAGGTGTGATGTGGCCGACGGACTCAATCCGATCGGACCCTGCACCGTTCGTGTGACCGCGGACGTTGGAACGAGCTGCTCAGGGCGGATGAGGAAGAACTCTGTTGGATTGGTGCGCGAATCCCCGACGACGTATGTGTCGGACGGGACTTCGAGCGTGAAGATCTTCCGTGAGGGCTGGGAGCGGCGAAGGGACGCGATCATTCCGGGCGCCGCCGCCTTCGTGAGTCGCATAGGCGCAGAGAGTGGCTGGCTGGTACGCCCCTCCGGCTGGACGTAGACCACCGTGCGGCCGTTCGGTGCGGCACCCGCGGTGGTCGCCGCCGGCTTCAGTCCCTCCAGCGTCGTCGCACTCCCCAAGGTGCTGCGTTTCGCATCCAGTACCTGGATCCGCGGGAAATCGAGGAACGAGCGCACCTCGGAGGGGCTCTGGGTCCCGGGGAGTCGGACCGTCACGGTGTCGCCGTCGACCTCTGTCACAGAGATCCCGGCGGCATCGAGCTGCCGGGACCGCTGGGCGATGGCGGTCTCCAGTCGCCTGCGCATGTCGTCGATGCTGACGTCGGCGTCCGGATGGAGGGTCACACGCACATCCATGCCCCAGCCGACGCGGGCGGCGGGCAATGCCGCCAGCGGACTCTCAGGAGCGCGGGCGGATCGTATGCCCACCACCACCATGATCGCGACGGCCATCGCGGCCGGGATCGTCACGATGGCCAGGAGACGCCGGCGCCGGAGCCTGCCGACGGGATGCCGTGAGGCTTCGCGCGGGGCGGCGACGATTCGTTCGAGCACCGCGGCCGGCGGAGGCATCGACGGTTCCGGCACCGGATTCAGTCGCCGGATGCGTTCCATCAGGTCAGGCTTCATCACGTGCTTCCTTGGCAGCGGTGGCCATGTCG
>CAYOSM010000145.1:0-4596 GCA_964406645.1 uncultured Bifidobacteriaceae bacterium
GATGCGATGCCCTCCCGCCAGGCGACGATCGCCTCGGTCACCGGACCGCTCGTCCCCTCCTCCATGAGCTGGCGCTCCGTGAGCACGGCGACATAGAGGCAGCTGGATTGGGCGGCCATCAGCTCCTCCGCGCCGTCCTCGAAGAGCCGTACGAACTCGAGGACCCGTTCGGCCGGATCGTCGATCCCCGCGATCTCCGCCTCCGCCGCCCGGAGATGCGCGATGTCCGCATCCGCATAGCGGCGGACGAGCGCCGATGCCAGCTCGGACTTCGAGGGGAAGTGGTGGAAGAAGGACCCCTTCGAGGTCGCGGACTCCGCGATCACCTGGTCCACGGATGTGGCGCTGAATCCGTTGTCGATCACCAGCCGCTCGGCCGTGTCGAGGATTCGTTGTCGAGTGGGTGCACCGTCACGAGGCATGACGGACTTGTACCAGACTAAACGGTCTGATACAACCAGACTATTCAGTCTAGTACCTCGGCCGACGGTCGAGGCCCAGGAGGTCAGAATGAGCACCGAGATCGTCCGCACACTCGCCGGGCATCGCTTCGTCACCGACGGCGGCCTGGAGACCGACGTCATCTTCCATCACGGGGTCGACCTGCCGGAGTTCGCCTCGTTCCCCCTGCTCGACGATGCGGCGGGCCGCCGCCTGCTCGTCGACTACTACGCCGGATACGCCGACGTCGCGGCCGCGGCCGGCGTCGGCATGCTGCTCGAGGCGCCCACATGGCGGGCGAGCCACGACTGGGGCGCCCGCCTCGGCTACGACGACGCCGCGCTCCATCGTGTCAACTGCGCCGCCATCGCGTTCCTCGCGGAGCGCCGGTCAGTCGCGCTGGCCACCCACGGGGACCGCCTCGGGCCCGTCCTCACGTGCGGCGTCGTCGGTCCGCGGGGAGACGGCTACCAGGCCGCCTCGGAGGTCGACGCAGACGCCGCACAGGCGTACCACGCGCCTCAGCTGGAGGCGTTCGCCGAGGCGGGTGCCGATCTTGCGACCGCCTACACCATGACGACCACCGAGGAGGCCATCGGCATCGTCTGCGCCGCCCACGCCGTGGATCTGCCCGTGCTCCTGTCCTTCACGGTCGAGACGGACGGGCGCCTTCCGGACAGAACGCTCCTCGCCGACGCCATCGTCGCGGTCGATGCCGCCGCTCCGCCGGAGGGATTCGGCGTCAACTGCGCGCACCCGCGGCACATCCTCGCCGGTCTCGACCCCTCGATCCCCGGGTGGGCCGAGCGCATCGTCAGCACCCGTGTCAACGCGTCCGTCCTCTCCCACGCCGAGTTGGACGAGGCGGCCGAGCTGCACGACGGTGACCCGGCGGAACTCGCCATCGATCAGAGCATCCTCATGGGCCGGCTCCCGTCGCTCAGCATCGTCGGCGGCTGCTGCGGCACCGACGTCCGGCATGTCGCCGCGATGTGGGACGGATCCCATCTGGCCGGACAGGTCCATTGAGACGCGGTCACCACGTCGACGCGTCGCGTGGATGACCGGGTCCCGTCCCGGACCGTGCGCGGGGGACGCTTCGTGGTCCGAACGTGTGGCGCCCGGTGCCTGACACCGGGCGCCACGACCGCTGGTCCGGGACCGCGCCCGCCGATCTCGCACGCGTTTGCACCGACTCCATCTGAGCCTCGGATACTCCTCGCCGGTACGGCCGGCCGGGTTCGTCGGAGCTCCTCCCGTGCATCTCCCGCCCCGCGACGTGACCTCAGTCCTCGTCGCCGTCCCAGGCGCCGGTCTCGCGCTTCGTGAGCTCCAGGAGTTCGTCGTAGATCGTGTGGAGGCCCTCCGTGGAGAGCGGGCCGTGGTTGACCCCCTGCAGGTACTGGTGCATCCACGCCTCGCGCGAGTGGTCGACGAAGGCCATTCCGTGCGCCTCCTTGTACTCCCTAAGCCGTGCCACCAGTTCCAGTCGCCGGTTGATCGCGGCGACGATCCGGATGTCGTTGTCGATGATCTGCTCTCGCATCTGACGCACGAGGGCGTCACGGGCCTGGTCGGTCATCAGCGGGCCTTCGTGTCGGTGCCGGGAATCACCGTCATCGTAGGGAACCGGCCGCCGGTCACGGCGTTCCGCCGCCCTTGTGCCCACGCCGGGATGCGGTGGTGGGATACCCTGTCCGCGTGGACTTCTCCCCGATCCAGATCGCGATGGTGCTCGTCATCGCCCTCATCGTGTTCGGGCCGAGCCGCCTGCCGGATCTGGGGCGTCAGCTCGGTCGCGGCATCCGCGAGGCGAAGAAGCAGATGAGCGAGCTCGGCGACGAGATGACCCGTGCCGCCGACGCGCCGGCCGCCGACGCCGCGACCACCACCACGGTGACGCCTGCGGTCGCGACGGCACCGGACCCCACGTCCTCCACGGCGGGGACCACCACCGCGGTGTCCGCCGCTGACGACCTCCTCGACGGCGTCATCGTCTCCGGTGTCCCGACCGCGGATGCTCCTGCGGCCACTGCGGACACCCCGTCGGGAACCCCCTCCGACGCCGACCTCCTCGAGGGCGTCATCGTGAGCGGGGGCGATCCCCCGCCGAGTTCCGCCACGTCCACGGGCTGATGGGTCGCCTCACCTTCGTCCGGCGTGTGCGGCCGGACGACAAGCTGACGATCGTCGAGCACCTCGACGAGCTGCGTCGCCGGATCTTCGTGAGCATCGCCGCGCTCGTCGTGGCGTTCGGCGTGATGTTCGCCTTCCACCAGGACCTGCTCCACTGGCTGCAGCGTCCGCTCCCGGACGACCAGATCCTGGTCACGCTGGCCGTGAGCGAGGCCTTCTTCACCGTGGTGAAGGTGAGCGCCTACGCCGCTCTCGTCGTGGCCCTGCCCATCTGGCTGTACCAGTTCTACGCGTACATCATCCCGGCGGTCGGCGAGCAGCCGCGGCGCAAGATGCTCCTGGTCGTGGCGGCGATCTCAGCGCTCTTCTTCGTCGGCGCCGCGTTCGGGTACTTCCTCGTCCTGCCCATCGCACTCGAGTGGCTTCAGTCGTTCGGCGACGATCTCTTCGCGACCCAGCTCCGGGCGCAGGACTACTACAGCTTCGTCAGCATGTTCGTCCTCGCGAGCGGTCTCATGTTCGAACTGCCCGTCGCCATGATGGGACTCGCGATGCTCGGCGTCGTGAAGGCGGGCTCCTTCATCCGCCAGTGGCGCATCGCCGTGGTCGCCATCGCGGTGGTGGCCGCGGCGCTCCCCGGCGGTGACCCGTTCAGCATGATGCTGCTGATGGCACCGCAGCTTCTGCTCTACGCCATCGGCATCTGGCTGGCGAAGACCTTCGGCCGCGATGCACCGTGGGATCGGACGGACGATGAGACGGGCACCGCGGGAGGGTCCTCGCCCCCCGCGACGCCTGTCCAGTAGTCCGCAGGATCCGATCGCAATCCATCGCCGCGGTTCGCTCTGCCGCGCCGGATCGCCACTGTGTCGACGCCGCCCGTACGTCAGAGGCCGACCGTCTGTCCGCCGTCGATCACGAGTGCGTGGCCGACGGTGAAGGCTCCGAGGTCCGAGCACAGCCAGAGCACCGCCGATGCGATCTCATCGGCGGTACCCATGCGCCCGATCGGCTCCTGTGCGATCACGCGCGCTCGCCCCTCTTCCGTACCGCCGGAGAAGCGATCCATCATCGGGGTCTCGATGATCCCCGGACAGATCGCGTTGACGCGCACCCCTTCCGCCGCGTAGTCGAGGGCTGCGGCCTTGGTGAGCCCGATGATCCCGTGCTTCGTTGCGCAGTAGGCGGCCTGTCCTCGGATCCCGATGACCCCGGCGCCCGACGAGATGTTGACGATGGAGCCGCCGTCCGCACCCATCGCGAGCACCTCGTGCTTCATGGCGAGGAACACCCCGCGCAGGTTCACGGCCATGAGGCGGTCCCAGTCCTCCTCCGTCGTGTCGGCCATCCGCGTCGGAGGCTGCTCGATTCCTGCGCTGTTCACCCCGATGTCGAGACGTCCGAGGACACGGACGGCGGATGCCACGGCGTCCGCCACCTGGCGGCCCTGTGTCACGTCGCAGACGACGGTGTGCACCCGTCGGCCGTGTCCCTCCACTCGTTCCGCGGTCTCCCGGAGCGCGTCCCCGCTGAGATCGGCGATCGCCACGTCCGCGCCGGCCTGCGCGAGGGCCACGGCCGTCGCGCGTCCGATCCCGCTGCCACCTCCGGTGACGAAGGCGACTCTGTCGTCGAATGCCGGTGTCATGTCCATCGGGAACGCCTTTCGTCGGGTGTGTACGGGTCGTTCACCAGGGCTGGTTCGCCGGTCCCACCGTGAACTCGCTGACCGTCGTGTCATCCGGCAGGTTCAACGCGAAGGCGACAACCTCGGCGACGCGCTCCGACGGGATCCCGTACCGGGCGTAGATCGCCTCCATGGAGTCGGCGGACGCCGCATCCGTGATGGTGTCGAGCAGCTCGGTGGTGATGGCGGCGGGTAGAGGGTGGCTGTGCGGATGTTCGTCCCCTCCATCGCCGATTCCATCCGGAGGACCTCCATGAAGTCACGGAGGAACCACTTCGTTCCTCCGTAGACGGCACCGCCCGGATAGGCCTTCAATCCCGCGACCGACGAGA
>CAYOSM010000146.1:0-4577 GCA_964406645.1 uncultured Bifidobacteriaceae bacterium
CCCCCGGTGCAGGCCCAGGCGTACATCCTCGTCAACCCGACGACGGGTGAGGTGCTCGCCTCCAAGAATCCGGACCGCCGACTGCCCATGGCCAGCACCACGAAGCTGATGACGGCCATCGTCGCCATGGAGCGGTCCAAGCTCACCACCACGATCACCGTTCCCGGCAACCTGCCCGGTGGATCGTCCGCCGCGCTGGTTCCGGGTGAGCGCATCACCATGCGCACCGCGCTCACCGGGCTGATGGTGGGCAGCGGCAACGACGCGTCCATCGCCATCGCCGCGGCCGTGGGCAACGGCTCCGAGTCACGCTTCGTCGGCTACATGAACGCCACGGCCGCGAGCATGGGGATGACGAACACCCACTTCGCGAATCCGCACGGACTGGACGCCTCGGGGCACTACTCGTCGGTGCGCGACATGGTCACCATGGGGAAGCAGGCGATGCAGTTCCCGTTCCTCCGTCAGGTGGTCTCCCGTCAGACGACCACCATTCCGGGACCCAACGGTGTCGGCACGCGGCGTCTGCGGTCCGAGAACGACCTGCTCGCCATCGATTCTGAGGCCGACGGGGTCAAGACGGGCCACACGTCGGGGGCCGGCTACTCCCTCGTGGCGCACTCCGTCCGCACCTCCACCAAGAACGAGCTCTACCTGGCGATGATCGGTTCCCCCTCGCGCTCGCAGCGGGCGTCGGACGCCCGGCGACTGCTGCGGTGGGGGCAGGCCCAGTACGTGCGGGTCACGCCGCTGCGCGCCAAGCAGGTCATCACCCGCATCCCCGTGCGCGACCGGCCCGGGGTCAGCATCCCGATCGTCGTGCAGGCGCCGTTCGCCACCACGGTACGGCTGGGCACGCCGCTCAAACGCTCGATCGTCATGCCGATCGAGCTCCAGGCCCCATTGACGGCGGGAACGGCTGTGGGTGAGATCACGATTCTCGTCAGGAACAGGGTCGTCGGGAAGCGCAAGCTGATCGTCGACCAGAATGTCGATGCGCCGTCTCTGACGGAGCGCATCCGATCCGGAGTGGGACGCATCCTGTGATCCTCACCGTCACCGTCAACGCGGCCCTCGACCGCACCCTCACCGTTCCGAACTTCGCGAGCGGACACCGCCACCGCGCCACTCAGGCCATCGCGCTCCCCGGTGGTAAGGGCGTCAACATCGCGCGCGCGCTGAAGCGTCTCGGCGTCCCCGTCATCACGACGGGCTTCGCCGGTGGTCGCACGGGCACCCTCATCGTGGAGCAGCTGACCGAGGAGGGCATCCTCAACGACTTCGTCCGCGTCCGCGAGGAGTCGCGCGTGTCGACGGCCGTGATCGACCCCATGGTCGGGAGCCAGACCGAGGTGAACGAGGTCGGACCCTCGATCAGCGACGACGAGGTCGATGTGCTGTTCAGCAAGTTGAAGTACCTGTCCAAGGGCGCTGACTGCCTGGTGCTCGCCGGATCGCTTCCGCCGGGAACCCCGCCCGACCTCTACGCGACCATCCTCCGCGAGTTCCGGGCGACGGGCCTCGAGACCGCGGTCGACGCGTTCGGCGGCACGCTCCGGGCGAGCCTTCAGGGTGAACCCGGTATCGCCAGCCCCAACCGCCGTGAGGCGGAGGAGCTCGTCGGCTACGAGTTCCAGGACGACGCCGACATCGCGGGCGCCGCGGAGCGGATCGCGCAGATGGGAGCCGAGGTGGTGCTGATCCACGACGCCGACGGTGCCGTCGCGCGCGTGCCGCACGGACGCGGATCCCGCACTTTGCGGGCTTCGCTTCCACGGATGTCGGAAGTCGCCGCCACCGTGGGTTCCGGTGACGCGTTCCTCGGCGGGTTCATCTCGGCGTGGCTGCCCGATCACGACGCCGAGGCCGCGCTGCGCACCGCCGTCGCCAGCGGTGCCGCAAATGCCCTGCACCTGGGCGCCGGCGTGTTCTCCTCGGACGACGTTGACGCGTTCGCCCGCCGGGTCATCCTCGAGGAGATCGACCCCGCTCAGAACGACGACTGACCCGCCCTCGGCGGGTCGTCCTCCGCGGGTGGCGGGGCGATTGCGAGTCGTCCCCCGATACTGGTACCGTGCACCTAGACGCGCGTGACGGACTCAGTGATCTTTATTGCATTCGAAAGCCCAGGTCGGCGAAGGTCGGCCTGGGCTTTTTCGTGTCCGTTTTCGCGCACCGCACATCCATCAGGGCCGGGGAGGTAAGGGTTGGAGATCGAGATCGGGATGGGCAAGCGCGGTCGCCGCGCCTATGGGTTCGACGAGATCGCCATCGTTCCCAGCCGTCGCACACGCGACCCCGAAGACGTGGACATGTCGTGGCAGCTCGGTGACCGCACGTTCGGTTACCCGCTCCTCGCCTCCGCCATGGACGGGGTCATCAACCCCACCACGGCCGGGATCATCGGCAAGATCGGCGGCCTGGGCGTCATCAACCTCGAGGGTATCCAGGCACGGTACGAGGACGCCGACGCCAAGCTGGAGGAGATCGCGGGCTTCCCCGTGCCGGAGGCGACGCGCGGACTCCAGGAGATCTACCGTGAGCCGGTCAAGGCAGAACTCATGGCCCAGCGCATCCGGGAGATCAAGGACCAGGGCGTGGTCGTGGCCGGATCCCTCACACCGCAGCGGGTACGCGAGTACATCGACGTCGTCATCGACGCCGGGCTCGACATCCTCATCATCCAGGGCACCGTCGTGTCGGCGGAGCACGTCTCCACCCGCGACGAGCCGCTCGACCTCAAGCGCTTCATCGCCGAGGTCCCGGTGCCCGTGATCGTCGGAGGGTGCGCCTCGTACTCCACGGCGCTCCACCTCATGCGCACGGGCGCGGTCGGCGTGCTCGTCGGTGTCGGTCCCGGCGCCGCCTGCACCACCCGCCAGGTCATCGGCGTGGGCGTCCCGCAGGCCACGGCCATCGCCGACGCGGCCGGCGCCCGCATGCAGCACCTGCTGGAGACCGGCACGTACGTCAACGTCATCGCCGACGGCGGCATGGCATACGGCGGCGATCTCGCCAAGGCCATCGCCTGCGGCGCGGACGCCTGCATGATCGGCTCGCCACTCGCCAAGGCATCCGAGGCCCCCGGGCACGGCTACCACTGGGGCATGGCGACGTTCCACCCGGACCTCCCGCGTGGCGCGCGCGTCAAGACGCAGACCATCGGAACCCTCGAGGAGATCCTCGTCGGCCCCGCCATGGAGAACGACGGATCGCTCAACCTCATGGGCGGCCTGCGCAACGCCATGGCCACCTGCGGCTACGACTCGGTGCAGAGCTTCCAGAAGGTCGAGGTCATGGTGGCGCCGTCCATCAAGACCGAGGGCAAGAAGCTGCAGAGCTCCCAGCACGTCGGGATGGGCTGAGGTGCCCGAGGAGGCCCGGACGCTCGACCCGTTCCTCGCCGAGGAGGCGCCCGGTGGCGTCCTCGTCGTCGACTTCGGTGCGCAGTACAGCCAGCTCATCGCCCGGCGGATCCGCGAGTGCCGTGTGTTCTCCGCCGTCGTGCCGTCGGACATCTCCACGGAGGAGATCGAGCGTCTCGCGCCCGCGGGCCTCGTCTTCTCCGGCGGGCCCGCCTCCGTCTACGAGGAGGGCGCACCCAGCCTGAGGCCGGAGCTGCTCGACGTGGGGATTCCGATCCTGGGCATCTGTTACGGCATGCAGGCCATGGCCGCCGCGCTCGGCGGCGAGGTCGCCCACACGGGCGGCGGTGAGTTCGGTCGCACGGACCTCACCATCGAGTCGCGTGCGGGCCTCTTCCGCGACATCGCGGGGGAGACCTGCTGGATGAGTCACCGCGACGCGGTGAACCGTCCGCCGGACGGCTTCTTCGTGACGGCGTCCACGCCGGGAGCGCCGGTCGCGGCGATGGAGAACCCCGAGCGGAAGCTCTACGCCGTCCAGTTCCACCCCGAGGTGGTCCACACACCGTTCGGGACCGACCTCCTCAAGGCGTTCCTCTTCGACGTCTGCGACGCGTCGCCCACATGGACCGCCGCCCACGTCATCGATGAACAGGTGGAGCGCATCCGCGAGCAGGTCGGCGACGAGAAGGTGCTCTGCGCCCTCTCCGGCGGCGTCGACAGCGCCGTGGCCGCCTTGCTGGTCCACAAGGCCATCGGCGACCGTCTGACCTGTGTGTTCGTCGATCACGGCTTCATGCGTCAGAACGAGGCCGAGCAGGTCGACCAGGCGTTCGGTGGTCACTTCCACATTCCGCTTGTGTCGGTCCATGCCAAGGATCGCTTCCTCGCGAAGCTCGAGGGCGTCACCGACCCCGAGGCCAAGCGCAAGGCCATCGGCGAGGAGTTCATCCGCATCTTCGAGGAGGAGGCGGACAAGCTGGGCGACGTGCGCTTCCTGGTACAGGGCACGCTCTACTCGGACGTCATCGAGTCGGGCGGGCGCGACGGCGCGGCCACCATCAAGAGTCACCACAACGTCGGCGGCCTCCCCGAGGACATGACCGTCGACCTCGTGGAGCCGCTCCGCCAGCTGTTCAAGGACGAGGTCCGTGCGGTGGGTGAGGAGCTCGGTCTGCCCGAGCGCATGGTGTGGCGTCAGCCCTTCCCGGG
>CAYOSM010000147.1:0-4534 GCA_964406645.1 uncultured Bifidobacteriaceae bacterium
TACCCATACGCTCCTCGAATTCGAAACCGGCCGGGGATAGTAGCGAATCCGCGGCGGTCTGGCGAGCCGCGACGCCGGAGGCGGGCATCGCGACGCTCCCTGCCGAGGATGACAACCGGACCGACGCACCCCGGGCACCCGCAGTCGCGGCGTTCGATCGGGGCCCCGCAACCCGGTGGCGACCGACGCGGCGAGGGCGTATCGGGCATTCCAACGGGACTCGGGTGCCTGGCACCTCAGTCCCGTTCGGACGCCCGGCCGGGACCGCCGTCTTCGCCAATTGCAGGGGATTCACCTCACCGGCGCATCGCGACAGGGGCTCCAACGGGATCGAGGTGCCTGGCACCACGGTCCCGTTCCGATCCGGCGAAGCACAGAGGACGGAGCCTGGGACGGTGTGGTTTGATCGTCCCATGGACGCCGCAACAGCCATCACGGTGATCGCCACCGTCCTCGGCGCCCTGCTCGCCGGCCTCTACGTGGCGTTCGCGATCGCGGTGATGCCCGGACTCGCCCGGACCACCGACGCGACGTTCACCACGACCATGACCGCCGTCAACACGGCCATCGTGAACCCGCCCTTCCTTGTCCTCTTCCTGGGCGCTCCCGTCGGCGCGGTGCTCGCCGCAGTCTTCCGGGACACCGGTCGTCCCTGGCTGGTGGCCGGTGCGGTGCTCGCCGTCATCGCCACGTGGATGACCGTCCTGGTCAACGTACCGCTCAACAACCGCCTCGACGCCGACCACGATGCCGGGGATCCAGAGGGTCGCCGGCGCTTCGAGGGGGCGTGGGTGCGTGCGAACGCCGGCCGCACGGTGCTTCACACGGCGTCGGCGACCTGTCTGGTCATCGCGCTGACGCGCTAGGGCGCAGGCCGCCCGCACACGCCACGGTGTCCTTGAGGCCTCCCCAGGGATGGCGGCCGCAATCCACGGCACCTGCGTTCTATGCTCGCCCCATGTGCGCCCTCGAGATCGCCGCCTCCGCCCCGCTCCGGCCTCCGCTCTCCGCCGTCTTCGAGGGGGTGGCCCGGCAGCGTGAGGCCGGGGCCGCCGCCGTCTGGTGGGCCGATCACCTGCTCCACTGGTTTCCCCAGTCCATCTGGACGCCGGACCTCGTGCCCGCGGCCGCGATACAGCCCAGTCCGCACACCTGGTGCGACCCGTTCGCCCTCGTCGCCGCGACGGCCCAGCACGTTCCGGACATCCGCTTCGGCATCGGGGTCACGGACACCATCCGCCGTCACCCGGCCGCGCTGGCACAGACGGCCCTCACCCTGGACCACGCCACGCAGGGGCGCTTCATCCTAGGTCTCGGCGTCGGCGAGGCGCTCAATCTCCGGCCCGTCGGCATGGACAACCATCCCCCGCTGAGCCGCCTGCGTGAGGCGCTCGAGGTCATCCGCCTGCTCTTCTCGACGACGGACGAGGTGGACTACGACGGCGAGTACGTGACACTGCGCGGAGCGGCGGTCGGACTGCAGCCCTTCGGGGAGACTCCCCCGCCCCTCTGGGTCGCCGCGCACGCGCCCCGGGGCCTCCGGGTGGTCGGCCGGCTCGCCGACGGGTGGTTCCCCGTGTGCACGCGCCCCGACGACTACGCACGCATGTGGGGTGCGGTGCAAGAGGCGGCCGCAGAGGCCGATCGGAAGGGATCGATCACGCCCGCCCTCTACTCCCGGGTCGTCGTGGCCGAGACGGACGAGGCCGCCCGTCAGGCGGCCGGGGACTCGACACTGCTCCGGTTCATCGCGATCACGGCACCCGCGGAGGCGTACGCGCGCCACGGAGCCGAGCATCCTCTGGGAGCGGGCTCGAACGGCATCACCCATTTCAGTCCCACCGGACTCAGCCGGGAGGAGGCGCTCGACCTGACCGAGCGCGTGCCGCCGGAGGTCGTGCGCGACACGGTGATCGCCGGATCCCCGGACACCGTCGCCCGACGCCTGTCGGAGATGGTCGAGGCCGGGGCCCGGCACATCCAGGTGGTCAACATGACACCGCTCGCCTCGCCGGAACTCGCCGCCCCAAGCATGGCCCTCGTCGGCGAGACCCTCACCGAGCTGCGCCGACTGGCCGGCGTATCCGCCTGACACGCATCCGGGATGGCGTCCCCGACGGGCCGGGCGCACCGTACTCATTCGCGTCGCGGCCACCATATGCGCGTCGGTGTGATGGAATCCCCCGATCGTCGCCTCAGCAGACATCCCGCAGGTGGAGTCCCACGGAGGAATCGGGATCCAGTGGGTGGGACACGCCACCGCCGTCATCCGCATGGGCGATTCCGTCATCGTCACGGATCCCGCACTCACGCGGAGGGTCGCGCACCTCGTCCGGCGCCACGACCGGCTGCCCATCGGAGACGTGGACCTCATCCTCATCTCCCACCTCCACGCCGATCATCTGCACCGCCGCTCGCTGGGCACGCTGAACCCGGCCGAGGGATACGTCGTCCCGCGAGGCGCGGAGAAGTACCTGCCCAGAACGGCGGCGACCGTCCGGAGCGTGACGGCCGGCGATCGGATCGACGTCCCCGGCACCGATGTCACCGTCGACGTCGTCCATGCCGAGCACGACACGCACCGTGGCCCGCACACGCGCAGGACCGCGACCCCTGTCGGCTACGTCCTCCGGGATCCGCACATGTCGGTGTACTTCGCCGGCGACACAGACCTCTTTCCTGAGATGGCGTCCATCGGCCCGGTGGACGCCGCCCTCCTGCCCATCGGGGGCTGGGGACCGACAACGCCACCGGGCCACCTCAATCCGGAGAGTGCCGCGGAGGCCGCCCGGCTGATCGATGCCCGAGTCGTCATCCCGATCCACTGGGGGACGTACGCGCCGGCATGGTCGTCATCCCGGGCACACTGGTTTCGCGCGCCGCTTCCGGCGTTCACCGCCGCGATGAAGGAGATCGGGATGGATGACCGTGTCCGCGCGCTGACCGTCGGCGAGACGCTGTGGCTCAGCCACGGGCCGTCGGCGGACGAAACCCCCTGACGGATGCCCCACCCCAGCGTGAGAGGGGGCTCGTGAGCGGGTTGGCGATCCTCCTGGTGCCGGTACCGTCCCTCATCACCGCGCGGTACGACCGGTACACACCGCCAGCCCGGCATCGCATGTCCGGGACGCTCCGTCCCGGCCCGTGGGACCGCCGGCGGCGGGGACATCGCTCGCGGGAGCCCCACCACCGGGATCACCTCGTCCGCTGTCCCGGTCACGTGGCCGGGACAGCAGTGCTCACGTCTCCTGCGCCAGGCTCCCGTCGAGGGCGCGCGCGATGAGCTCCCGTGTCTCGTCGCGACCGTAGAGGGCGATGAACGGCCCGAACCGGGGACCGCGCTCTGCGCCGAGGAGCACCTGGTAGAGCATCGAGAACCACGTTCCCGCGACGCCCGGTCGCTCCAGGGTGGCGCCCTTCGCGTCCGGGTCCTGATAGCGCTCGATGGACCGGCCCACGTCGTAGACCGCCGTCTGGATGTCGTCACCCGTCGCGTCGTCCGGGAGACCGGCGAGCACGGTGTCGAGGGCGCGGAGCGCCTCCTTCTCGACCTCGTCCGGAGCGCGGAACACCCGTCCCGGTTTGACGATGTCCTCGTAGTAGCGCAGCGCGCCTCCGACGAGCGCGTCGAGGCGCGGATGGGTCTCGGGCGACACGCCCGGTGCGTACCGCTGGAGGAACGGCCACAGGACCGCGCGGTCGTCGGTGTTGGCCACCGAGACGAGGTTCAGAAGGAGCGCGAAGGTGACGGGAGTGCGTCCACCGCCTCCGAGCGGTTCGGGCTCCGGCGGGGTGCCGCCGTGGATGTGCCAGACCGGACTCGCGAGCCTCTTGGCGGTGTCCAAGCGGCCGTACGAGTCGAGGTGGGCGAGGTATTCGTCGACCTGACGCGGGATGACCCCGAGGTGGAGGCGCTTCGCCTCGCGCGGCTTCCCGTAGAGGAAGAGCTGAAGGCTCTCGGGGCTGGCGTAGCGGAGCCACTCGTCGATGGACAGGCCGTTGCCGCGGGACTTCGAGATCTTCTGACCCTGCTCGTCCAGGAAGAGCTCGTAGATGAACCCGTCCGGCGGCGTGCCGCCGAGGATGCGCACGATCTCCCCCGCCAGGCGCACCGAGTCGGTGAGGTCCTTGCCGGACATCTCGTAATCCACGCCCAGTGCGTACCAGCGCATGGCCCAGTCCGGCTTCCACTGGAGTTTGCAGTGGCCACCCGTCACAGGGGTCTCGAAGCGCTCGCCGGTGTCGGGATCCGTCCAGACGAGGGTGCCGGAGTCCACGCGGACCTCGTCGATGGGGACCTGCATCACGATGTCGGTCACCGGATGGACCGGGAGGAACGGCGAGTAGGTCGCGGCCCGCTCCTCACGGAGCGAGGGCAGCATGACGGCCATCACCTCGTCGAAGCACTCCAGCATCCGCAGGAGCGCGGAGTCGAAGCGCCCCGACGTGTAGTACTCGGTGGATGACGCGAACTCGTACTCGAAGCCGTAGCCGTCGAGGAACTCGCGGAGCTTCGCGTTGTTGTGGGCCGCGA
>CAYOSM010000148.1:0-4516 GCA_964406645.1 uncultured Bifidobacteriaceae bacterium
TCATCGCGGCCATCCTGGAGCGAGCGGTCGTCGAGAAGATCCTCAGCCATCTGGGGCTGGATCCGCAGCCGCCACCCCGGGGACGGGCGCGCGAGGCAGGGCAAGACTGAAGCTGCCTGAGCCGCGCCGGCCGTCACAAACACCTCGCCCCAGGCCCTCAGGCTGCCCTGCCAGCGGCAGCCAGGATGGCGCTGCGCCGCATGCCGGGGCGATGCCCACGGACTCAGGGTCAACCCTGATACCAAGGCCCAGCGAGCCCCGAGCGATCCGTCAGGGGCCAGGCCGAATCACGACAAGACGATGTCGCAGCCGTCAGTTCCAAGCCATCCAGGCCGGTATCGGCCGGCCACCCATGCATCAGTCGGGCTTTCCAGAGGCCAGAGGCAGGCCAGAGGCCGTTTGAAATTCCTATGCGCCGACGACGATCTTCGACGCCGCGATGCGCTACCAGGCCGCTGGCGTGCCCACCGTGGTCTTCGCTGGCGAGGAGTACGGCACCGGCTCCAGCCGCGACTGGGCGGCCAAGGGCACGATGCTGCTGGGCATCAAGGCGGTGGTGGCCAAGAGCTTCGAGCGCATCCACCGCAGCAACCTGGTGGGCATGGGCGTGCTGCCGCTGCAGTTCAAGGCCGGCGACAGCTGGCAGGCGCTGGGCCTGACCGGCGAGGAGGTGGTGAACATCCTCGTCGACCCGGCGCTGGCGCCGCAGTCCGACGCCACGCTGGTGGTCACGCGGGCCGACGGCAGCCGCCTCGAGCGGCCGCTGACGCTGCGCGTGGACACCCCGGTGGAGGCCGACTACCTGCGCCACGGCGGCATCCTGCCCTACGTGCTGCGCCAGTTGCTGGCCGACTAGCGCAGGCCACCCGGCGGCCGGCCCGAGCCCGACGGCCGGCGCCGGCGTGGCGGACGTGGCATCATCGCGCCCCCATGGACAGATTCCTCGAGCAGATCCTCGCCCGCCTGCCCAGCTGGGCCGGCGACGGCATCGAGACCCTGGTGCTGGGCACGCAGGTGGCGGCCATCCTGCTGGCGGCCTGGCTGCTGATGCGCGTGGTGCGCCGGCTGCTGGGCCGGCTGGCGCGGGCCTACGCGCTGCCACCCACGCTGGTGGTGCCGGCGCGGCGCGTGATCGCGCTGCTGGTCTACCTGGGCGCGCTGCTGTGGTCGCTGGAGCGCATGGGGGTGTCCGGCAGCGTGCTCTGGACGGCCTTCACCGGCTTCGCGGCGGTGGGTGCGGTGGCCTTCTTCGCCGCCTGGAGCGTGCTGTCCAACCTGTTCTGCGCGCTGCTGATCTTCACCACCCGCGCCTTCCGCCCCGGCGACGTGGTGGAACTGCTGGAAAGCGGCGACAAGCCCGGCTTCAAGGGCGAGGTGGACGACATCAACCTCGTCTACACCACGCTGGTGGAAACCGGCCCCGACGGCACCATCACCCGGCTGCAGCTGCCCAACAGCCTGTTCTTCCAGCGCGCGCTGCGGCGCTGGCCCGCGAAGCCCTGAAGCGCACCCGGGGCGCCGCAACACTCAGCGCACGCGGTCCAGCACCTCGCAGAGCTCGCGCACGCCGGCGGCCATGCGGTCGGTGGCGCGGTGCAGCGTGTCGGGGTTCACCGTCAGCAGTGCCGTGCCCTGCAGCGTGCGCAGGCCGCGCCAGCGGTCCAGGCCGTCGGGCCGGCCGGCGGGCAGGCGGCCGGTGACGATGGCGTCCGGCCGCGCCGCCACCACCGCCTCGGCGTCCACCTGCGGCACCGGCTGCGGCAGGTCGGCAAAGACGTTGCGCGCGCCGCAGAGGGCCAGCGCCTCGCTGATGGGGTGCTGGCCGTTGACCGTCATCAGCGGCTCCGACCAGATCTGGTAGGCCACCCGCAGCGGCCGCCGGCCGGCGTAGGTGGCGCGCAGCGCCGCCAGCTCGGCCTCGAAGGCGGCGGCGCGTGCCTCGGCCGCGGCCTCGGTGCCGGCCAGGCGGCCGAAGCTGCGCAGCGTGGTGGCGATGTGCGCCAGGTCGCGTCCGGCGCTGGCGAACACCGGCAGGCCCGCGGCCCGCAGACGCGCCAGCTGCGGCGGCGCGCTGCCGTTGGCCCAGACGACGACGAGGTCCGGCCTCAGGGCCACGATGCGTTCCAGGTCCAGCCGCACGGCGTCGCCGATCCGCGGCAGGGCCTTGGCGGCCGCGGGGTGGTCGCTCCATTCGGACACCGCGACCACACGATCGCCGGCGCCGGCGGCGAACAGCAGCTCGGTCAGGTGCGGCGCGATGCTGACGATGCGCCGCGCCGGCGCCGGCAGCACCAGCGTGTCGCCGGCGTCGTCGACCACACGGACCTCGGCGTGCACCGCCAGCACCAGGCCCCCGCCCAGCAGCAGCGCCGCGGCGGCGCGCACGATGCCCTTCAAGCCGGCAGGAACAGCCATCGCCCCTCCACGTTCACGCGCCGCAGCCCGTGGCCGAAGGCGGCCGAGAGCACGGGTTCGGTCATGACCTCGTCCACCGTCCCGGCGCGATGCCCCTGCGGCCCGAGCACCAGCACGTGGGTGGCAAAACGCGCCGCCAGGTTGAGGTCGTGCACCGACAGCAGCACCAGCCGGGCCTGCTGCAGCGCCAGCGCCTGCAGGTGCTGCATCAGCAGCAGCTGGTGGTGCAGATCCAGGTGGGCCAGCGGTTCGTCCAGCAGCAGCGCCAGCGGGTCCTGGGCCAGCAGCGCCGCCACCGCCACGCGCTGGCGCTCGCCGCCGGACAGCGTGAGCACGTCGCGCGCCTCGAAGCCCGCGAGGTCCACCGCCGCCAGCGCCGCCCGCGCGATGCGCCGGTCGTCCTCGCCCTCCCAGGCCCAGCGCGCCAGGTGCGGGTGGCGGCCGATGAGCACCAGCTCCAGCACCGTGGCCGGGAAGCTGTCGGCCACCGCCTGCGGCAGCAGGCCGCGCAGGCAGGCGGCCTCGCCGGGCGGCCAGCCGGCATAGGGCCGGCCGCCGATGTGCACGTGGCCGGCGTCGGGCGCGCGCAGGCCGGCCAGCGTATGCAGCAGCGTGGTCTTGCCGCTGCCGTTGGGGCCGACGACGGCCCACAGCTGGCCGCGCAGCAGCGTGAGGTCGAGCGCATCCACCAGCGTGCGGGCGCCGGCCGTCAGGCCGATCTCTGACGCACTCCGGCCGTCGGTGGGCCCCCGGCCTGCGCGCTGCGCTTGCCTGTTTCGTGCCTGCTTGTGTGGTGGGGCTGGCTTGCTGATCCCTTCATCCTTGCACACCGTTCTCGCTGTCAAGGTCTGCGCGCCCTGTGGTCGCTGGCGGCCGTTCGGCCGTCTTCGAACCTGTGACCGCTGCGCTGCGGCGTGCCGTTTCCGGTCTCGGGCAATCCCGCCCGATCACCGGAGTTGGTCATGGACGACAAATCACACGTTTCGCTGGAGCAGCAGCTTTGTCTGGTGTGCGGCACTGCTTTTGATACCGGCAACATCTTGCTCGACCGGCGCCTGCGCGCGAGCATGAAGCACCACACGACGACGGGCTGGGGGCTGTGTCCCAAGCACCAGCGCCTGTTTTCGGAGTGAGCGCGTGTACGACCAGAACCTGCGGGTCTATGGTGCCGACAAGGTCTGGCGTCAGCTCAGGCGCGAGGGCACGGCGGTGGCGCGCTGCACCATCGAACGGCTGATGCGGCTCCGCGGCCTCAGCGGTGCACGCCGCGGCAAGAAGGTGCGCACCACCGTGCCCGACGCCAAGGCTGCGTGCCCGCTGGACCGCGTGAACCGGCAGTTCAAGGCGCAGCGTCCCAACCAGCTGTGGGTGGCCGACTTCACCTATGTTTCGACCTGGCAGGGTTTCGTCTACGTGGCCTTCGTCGTCGACGTCTTCGCGCGGCGCATCGTCGGCTGGCGCGTCAGCACCTCCATGCATACCGACTTCGTGCTCGACGCGCTGGAGCAGGCGCTGTACGCGCGCCGTGCCGAGCGCGATGGCGAGCTGGTGCACCACAGCGATCGGGGCTCGCAGTACGTCTCGATCCGCTACAGCGAGCGACTGGCCGAGGCGGGCATCGAGCCATCGGTAGGCAGCACCGGCGACAGCTACGACAACGCGCTGGCCGAGACCATCAACGGGCTGTACAAGGCCGAGATCATCCACCGGCGCGGGCCTTGGAAGACGCGCGAGGCGGTCGAGCTGGCCACCCTCGAATGGGTCTCATGGTTCAACCACCATCGCCTGCTTGAGCCCATCGGCTATATCCCGCCGGCAGAAGCCGAGGCAAACTATTGGCGTCAGCACGCTCAGGCCTCGACCACAAGCAAGTCTGCCAATTCGGCAGCACTGCAGGAGGGTTGAACCATGAGTACATGGCCCAACCGGGGGTGCCTCCGGCGGCCCCTGCGGGGAGCTGGAATAGAGGAAGATTGAACAGCCAAAGCAGTCAGACCGACGCGGTCTGACTCAAGCCAACAGGCCTCCTCGAAACCCGGTTCGGTTCATGCGTCGCTCCAGGGGGAGCGTGGATCCTGAAGCGATGTGACGATGGCGTCGG
>CAYOSM010000149.1:0-4496 GCA_964406645.1 uncultured Bifidobacteriaceae bacterium
TTCTGGGTTCCGCCGGTCGAGGTCCCGCCGGTCTCACCCGTGGCGGGGGAGGTCGGAGAGGGGTTCGAGCCCGTGGACGGCGGCAGTTTCGGGACCGCGATCGGCTTGTCGGCCGCGGCGAACGATGCGTTCGACGAGATCGTCGTAACCGTCAGCGGCTTGTCGATGTTCGTTCCGCGGGCGGTACCGGTGACCGGGCCGCCGACCCTGAGGGTCGAGAGGTTTGTGCCGGCCGGGATCGCCAGCGTGATCATGCTCGTGAGGCCGTTGCCGCCGATCTGAACGCGCATCGTGTGCGCCTTCGGGTTGATCGCGACGATCTTGCCGGCGAACGGAATCGTCGGCTTCGCGGCGGGGGCCGCGACCTCACGTGCGGAGGTCATCGCGATGGTGCCGTTCGGCGCGACGCGAAGCGTGACGAGGACCGTCATGCCGAGGCTTCCGCCGACGGCCTTCGCGCGCTTGGTCTTGCGCGGGATCCAGACCGCGCGCTTCGCGGCGGGAAGCCCGATCGTGGCGCCCGGCACGGAGACGATGATCCCCTTCTTGCCGACGCGGCGGACCACGGTCGCCCGGAGGCTCATGGTGGTGGCCTTACCGCGCTTCCTGACGACGCTGGCGCGGAAGGTGCCGTTGCGGGCCCACTTGATGCCCCACTTGATGCCGCTCGGAGCCTTGCCCCACTTGATGCCCTTGGTGGGCTTGCCCCACTTGATGCCCTGAATGCGGACGCGGGTTCCGGGGCTCGACTTGCGCAGTCCGTGGATCACGTAGACGCGCTTGTCGGCGGTGGCGACGACGGTTGTCTTCGACGTCGCGTTCCAGTTGACGACGGTGCCGTTGGGGTTCGGGAGCGGCTTGACGTTGCTCGGGAGCGGCTTGGCGTTCGCACCCAGCGCGATACCCGACGATGCCACCGCCAGGGTCCCGCCTATGAGTGCTGCATACCGCTTCATCCGTGAACCTCCTGGCGGAACCGTCCATGCCCGCCGAATTAGTCGGATCCCGACATTCATCGGCCGCAAGTCATGATCAGTTGAGCCCTCTACGACAACTCGGTCACATTTCCTGCGTGCGGCGGGAGCCTTCACACGCGAGGAACAGTGTTGCACATGATCGGCAATTCCCTTAGTGCAGGGAAAACCCGGTTCTCGACCCACTCGACAGAGGTTGAGTTTTTTGTAGAATCGGGAGAACGTGATCGTCTCACTCCTCACCGACTACGGACCGGGTAGCGAGCATGTCGGCATCCTGCACGCGCTCCTCGCCCGCTCGGCTCCCCACGCCCGGATCATCGATTTCGCCCACGATGTTCCTCCGGGCGACATCCGGGCGGGGGCGATCATGCTCGGTCGGGTGGTGCCCCTCTGCCCGGTCGGAATCCACATCGCCGTGGTCGATCCCGGTGTCGGCACCGACCGGCGCGCCGTGGCGTTGCGAGACATCGACGGCCGGATCCATCTGGGGCCCGACAACGGACTTCTCACGGAGGTCGCGTCACCGGAGAGCGTCACCGTCGCCGTCGATCTCGGTGGCTACCGTCTCCACCGTCAGTTCGCGACCTTCGACGGGCGCGATGTCTTCGTGCCCGCGGCCATCGACCTCTGCGCCGGATCGCAGCTCGACGACATCGGCCCCCGCATCGATCCCTCCTCGCTGGTCCGTCTTCCGAGTCCCGAGAGTCGTGTGTTCGGCGGCCACCTCATGAGCGAGGTCGTCGGGGTCGATCGGTTCGGCAACGTGCAGCTCGCCCTGGGCGGCGACGCGCTCACCGCCGCGAGTCTCAGGGTCGGTGAGGGCGTGTGGGTCGCGCGTCCGGACGGGGAACGTCGCCACGCGGTGATCGGACGGACCTTCTCCGACGTGCCGCCGGGCGGAATCGCCGTCCTTGTCGACAGTCACGGTCACCTGGCCGTCGTGGTGAACCGCGGTGACGCGTCGTCGTTCACGGGCGGCAGCGGTACGCGCCTCACCATCGATCGGCGCTGAGCGGGGAGCGCTCCTGCGCGGCGACCCGGTGCGGGACGACGACCCCTGGCACTCGTCGCGCGACCGGCGGTCTCCGGCTGTCAGGCCCGGTGGTGCAGGTGGTACGCTGGCCACGGATGTTCGGAATTCAACGGAATTCGCCGCGCCCGGGGAATCGGGCATGACGGCCGTGTGGACGACCCGCATGGGAGTGCGATGAACACCGTCTCCGCGTGGGGGATGCGCCCACCGCTGGACCGCCGTCGCGAGACGGACGTGACACCGCCCCGGATCGAGCCGCTGCTCGGGATCGAGTGCGGATGTTCCTGGTCCGGGATCGTCCAGGTCGTACACGGACCACGATGCGTACTGAGGTGCTGTCATAGCTGATCGTCCTGCAGGAGAGTTCCCCCGGGTGACCCTCGACGACTGGCGCGCCCGAGTGGGCGGCCCGGCGGAGGACGGCGTCCCCACGACCGTGATCGACGACGGCATCCCGGTCCCGTGGCTCTTCACGTCCGACGATCTCCCGTCGGACGCCGCTGGCGTCGCCTCCCGCGCCGGGGGTGCCGGTGCGCCCTGGCAGATCCGTCAGGAGCACGGTGAGGCCGCCCGTGAGTCCGCACGCCGGGCGATCCTCACGGACCTCGAGAACGGGGTCACGGCCGTCGGCCTTCGCCTCGACGCCGCCGGCCGCCTCGGCCTGGGACCGGATGACGCGGGATTCGCCGCCGAGGTGGGGCGCGACGGTACATCCGTCCACGATCTCGACGATCTGGACGAGGTGCTCGACGGTGTGCTCCTCGATGGCGCGCCGGTGTCGCTCTCCGCCGGAGCGTCCGGCATTCCCGCCGCGGCGCTCCTCGTCGCTCTCTGGACCCGCCGGGGCCACGACCTGACCACCATCGCGGGATCGCTCGGCATCGACCCGCTGGGCGCCCTTGCGGCATCCGGCGCACTCTCCGAGGCACCGGGCGACGGCGTCGCGCGTGCCGCGCGGACCCTCGCCGAGGCCGACGCGCTGCTCGGTCCCGGGGTCACCGTCCTGTCGATCGACACGGCTCCGTACGTGTCGGCCGGTGCCACAGCGGTCCAGGAGCTGGCCATCGCCGTCGCGACGGGTGCCGAGTACCTCCGCGCGTGCGACGACGCCGACGTGGCTCCCGAGGCGGCCGCTTCGCGTCTCGAGTTCACGCTCCAGGCGGATGCCGATCAGTTCCTCGTGATGGCCAAGCTCCGAGCGATGCGCCGCATCTGGGGACGGGTCCTCGAACTCTGCGGCGTCACCGGTGAGCGGGCGACGTCTCGTCTCGCCGCACGGACGTCGGCCCGGATGCTGTCGACCGTCGACCCGTGGGTCAACATGCTCCGCACGACCACCGCCGCCTTCGCGGGCGCGGTCGCCGGGGCGGACGTCATCACCGTCACGCCGTTCGACGCGCCCCGGGGCGCCACGTCCGACCTCGGCCGCCGGATCGCGCGCAACACGCACCACATCCTCATGGACGAGTCGCATCTCGCCCACGTCACCGACCCGGGCGCCGGGTCGTGGTACGTCGAGTGGCTGACCGACACGCTCGCCGAGCGGGCGTGGATCGAGATGCAGGCGATCGAGGCGGCGGGCGGCATGACCGCCGCGCTCACCTCCGGCGGGATCGCGGCACGCCTCGAGGAGAGCGCGGCACGTCAGACCGACGCCATCGCCCACCGTCACCGGACCCTGACCGGCGTCAACGCCTTCCCGCTCCTCGGCGACGACGAGGTCCCGCCGGGCGACACGTCCGTCGATCCCTCATTCGGCGAACGTGAGACCGATCGTCTCCGCGCGCGGGGGAACGACGCGGCGGACGCGGATGCCGGATTCGCGCAGCTCGTCGCCCTCGCGGCCGAGGGGGCACGTCTCGACCAGCTCTCGCCCCGCAGCCCGTACCGGCAGGCACCGCTCGCGGTGTCCCGTGACGGCGCGGCCTTCGAGAAATTGCGTACCCGGGCGGCGGAGGCCGATCCCGAGCCGACGATCCTGCTCGCCTGCGTCGGGACCATCGCTCGGTACAACGCCGTCGCCACGTGGGCGCGCAGCCTGTTCGAGGCCGGCGGGATCCGC
This sequence comes from uncultured Bifidobacteriaceae bacterium, assembly GCA_964406645.1. GTDB lineage: Bacteria > Actinomycetota > Thermoleophilia > Miltoncostaeales > Miltoncostaeaceae > CALMEC01. Next base: position 4,073 of record CAYOSM010000149.1, read on the forward strand.
GCGGTGGCGAGCGACCCGATCCTCGACGCCGACGCTGTCTCCGCGTCCTTCTCACCGGACGGGCCGCCGCTCGTGGCCGTCTGTGCCGCATCCGACGAGGACCCGGCCCTTCTCCGGTCGGTCGTGGACAGGGCCCGCACCAACGGTGCCGTCCGCGTCTACCTGTCGCGGGCCTCGGACACCGCGGCGTCCGAGATCGGCGCCGACAGCGGGGTCGCCGACGGGATCGATGTGGTGGCGCTTCTCACGGATGCGCTCGACACCGTGGCAGGAGGTGCCCGATGAGCCGGCGGATTCCCGATCTGACCACGGCCGAGCTCGGCTCCGGGCCGATCCGCCCGGCATCCGTGGACGCATCGTCTGCTCCGTGGGTCACACCCGAGGGCATCGAGATCGCCTCCGCGTACGGCGCCGATTCGCTCCG
>CAYOSM010000150.1:0-4350 GCA_964406645.1 uncultured Bifidobacteriaceae bacterium
CTACAACGGCGGCGTGGTCGCCACCAGCACGGCCACGACGGCGAGGACCACGACCGCCAGGGTGATCTCCACCCGGACGCTTCGCCGCAGGAGGACCGCCGCGCCGCGGTCGTCCTCCGCCAGCCCCAGGGCAGCGCGCTCCAGCCGGGGATGGATGACGAACCGGTTGTACGCGGCCACGACCAGCATCAGCGCGAACACCGCGAGCTTCACCAGAAGCGCCACACCGTACCCGGTGTCCGTCAGGGACGACACCGACGGGAGCTCGGCCAGCGCCCGGTAGACGCCGGTCACGACGATGGCGGCGACACATATCAGCGCCAGCGCGGAGAACCGGACGACGACCGCGGCAAGCGCCGGTAGTCGCGGCCCGTCGCCGGAGGTTCCGCGTCCGATCGCGACGGCCAGCGCCACGAGTCCCCCCAGCCAGACGGCCGACGCCAGGGTGTGGACGCCGTCGAAGACGAATCCGAGCACGGCATCCGACCCGGCCGTCGCATGCCCACCGAGGCTCGAGGCGAGCAGCGCCAGCCCGGTCAGGCCGGCCACCCAGGCCGCGACGGCCGCCGACCCCGCGGATCGACGTCTCAGCAGGGCACAGGAGATGAGGACGGCGACCATCTGGACGACGAGGACGATCCCCATCCGTGTGTCCAGGAGGAAGGACAGCGCCGACGTGCCGCCGGTCTCCAGTCGACGGAGCGTGGTGGCGACGACGGCCACGCCACCGAGGACCCCGAGCGCCCCGATGAGCGTCCAGGCCGCGCCGGGCAGGTCGAGGTCGCCGCGATGGATCGGCGCGGACTCGGGCCGCGTGCCGGGGGGACGGATCGGATCCGACAGGCCGCGTTCCACGACGACCCTTCGGACGACGGCCATGCCGAGCAGAAGGCAGAGCGCGGCGAGCAGGAGCCCGCGTCCGACGACGGCCGCACCGGGGTCCCGTCCGGTGGACGACAGGATCCCCGACGCGTCGACCGTCATCACCGTCGCGTGCCCGTCCCGTGACAGCGCGCGGACCTCGACGGCGCGGGCCGGCGCCGGCGTCAACCGGATCAGATGGTCGTCCTCCTCGTCACGGGCGATGTGGACGCGGGGATCGGACACCGTGAGGAAGCGTCCCTCCACCGCCGACGGCATGGCGATCAGCAGGGCATCGCCCTCCTGGACGACGGATCCACCGGCGATCTGCGCGGACGCCGCCTGGGGCAGGACGGCGAGCATGACCATGAGGGCGAGGAGGACGCGGCGCACGGGCCGAGGTTAGTCCCTGACGACGGTCGAGGGCCACAGCGACATCGGAGCGTTCCGTGACCAACGCCCCGCCGAACGGTGCCGTCCCGCCCCTGCACTCGCCATAGGATGGCGGAATGCCCAACGAGCGCGGACCCGTCAAACGCCTGTTCACCGGCCCGGTGTCTCCGGTCGCGTTCCACCGGCTGGCGATGGCGTCGGTGACCCTCCTTGTCGTCATCATCCCGAGCGGTGCACTGGTGCGGTTGACCGGCTCGGGACTCGGATGCCCCGACTGGCCCGGCTGCCACGGCGGGATCGTGCCGCCGATGCAGGGCCACACCGTGATCGAGTACAGCAACCGCGTCCTCTCGGCGGTCGTCGTCGCGGTGGCGGTGATCACGTATCTCATCGCCCGGCGGGTGGTCGGCGGATCGGCCGCCATGCGGCGATGGGCGCTCGTCGCCGCGATCGCGGCCGTGGCGCAGGCACCGCTCGGCGGTGTCACCGTGATACTCGACCTCCACCCCATGGCCGTGGCCTCCCACTTCCTGCTGTCGTTCATCGGGCTGAGCGCCGCGACCCTGGTCCTGCTGCACGCACGCGACCTCCGCCACTCCGTGCGCCGCCGGGTGGAGCGACACCGGCAGGTCGTCAGCGGCGTGATGCTCGCGCTCCTCAGCGCGGTGGTCGTCACCGGGGTGATGGCCACGGCCTCGGGACCGCACCCGGGTGACCCGGAGGTGAGGATCCGGTTCTGGAACATCACGGACGCCGTCGGCCTCCATGCCCGGGTCGTCCTGATCTTCGGGCTGGCGGGCCTGCTGTTCATGACCTGGCTGTGGAACCACGGCGTCGGCGATCCGGCGGTGAGGCGTCTCGCGGGTCTTTTCGCGCCGCTCTTCCTGATCCAGATCGGGGTCGGCGAGTACCAGTACCGCAACCAGCTGCCGTGGGAGGTGATCCTGGTCCACGTCTCCATCATCGCCCTGCTCTACACGACCGCGGTGGCCCTGACCTGGCTCATCGCCCATCCCCGCCTGCCCGCGGACCGGGCGGATACCTCGGCGCGCTCTTCTCAGTCGCCTGGCGCGGAGAGCGAACGCCAGGTGTCCAGTACCTCCCGTGCGTGATCCGGGAATGCGATCCGATCGGGGAGTCCGTCGGGCGGAAACCAGCGCGCATCGATCGATTCCCGTGGATCGACGACGATCGTGACCGCGCCCACCGCTCGGGCCGTGAAGTAACAGTTCAGGGTGGTGTCGGCCTCGTCGCCGGCCCCGTAGCGGTCCATCCACATGCCGGCGAGGCCGGTGACGACGACCTCGAGCCCGGTCTCCTCACGCACCTCGCGCACCGCGGCGTCCGCGGGCAGTTCGTCCACCTCGCAGAACCCTCCGGGGATGTCCCAGTGACCCAGCCAGGGCTCGACCGCACGCTGCACGAGAAGGAGCGCCCCGTCGTCGTCCGTCACCAGCGCGCCCGCACACGGCTTGGCGTTTCGCCAGTACTCGGCGCCGCACGACGCGCAGCGGACCGGGCGCCGGCCGGGCAGTTCCGCGGCGCAGCGGGGACAGAACCGGAATCCCGCCTCGGTCAGCGGTACCGGTCGGCCCGCGTCTGACACGGCACGCAGCGCTCGGCGTCCGGCTTGATCTGGAGGCGGCCGTCGGGGATCGGCGTGCCGCACTCGACGCAGACGCCGTAGGTGCCGTCGGCGATGGACTTCAGGGCGCGTTCGATCTGCCCCATCCGCTCCCGGGCGCGGCTCTGGAGCCGGAGGTCGTGCTCGCGCATCTCGGAGTCCGAGGCGGCCTCGGCGGGATGGTGATGCCCGTCGGAGCGCTCGTTTCCGTCCTCGGCGAGGTTGTGCCGCGACTGGAGTTCACGGAGCTCCGTCTCGAGGACCTGGAGTCGTTCCTCCGCCCGTTTCATCCGATTGGGGTCGGTCATGGCCTGTTATCTAAGCACTCAACCGGCGGCCGCGTGAAAACCGTGATCGTACGAACGGTTCGCGTCGGGCCTCCGACACCGTGGCGCGACCGCTGTTCACGCGACGTCCGAGCGACCGCACCCGATACGGGCCTACGTCAGGATGCCCTACATCGAGAGCTTCTTGCCATTTGATCCGCAGGATACCTCGGATACATTTGCGCGCATGAACAGACTCGCCAGGACGTCCTCCGCCACCCTCACCGCGGTGGCCCTCCTCCTCGGGGCGGTCTTCGCGCTCGTCGCGGCCGACGCAGCCTCGCCGGCCGCCAAGAAGCCGCCGCCCGGTGTCCGCATCGTCCCCAAGGCCTTCACCGTCAAGGTGGCACCGACCGCCGGGACCGGCTCGGCCACCATCTCCGACAAGCAGCGGCTCTCGACGATGTGCGGCAGCAGGGAGTATGCGGTCGCCCAGGGGATCATCTCCAGCACCCACCCGGTGATGGGCCAGTCGTTCGGACCCGCCGCGGGCAGTGCCTTCGTCGTCGGTGCCGCCGGAACGGCCAAGGTCCGCACCCAGATCCTCTGCGCCAAGAACGTCACCGTGAAGCACTACCGCAAGGCCGCGAAGTTCATCGCGGGTGCTCCCGGCAGCAGCTACGGCACGGCGCGCGGAGCGCTCACGTGCCCGGCCGGCTTCGCACCGTCCGGCATGCAGACGACCCTGGACTACACGCCCGGCTTCGGTGCCTACTCCTCCCTTCCGAACGGTCCCCGCGGCTGGCTGGTCCAGGTGGAGCAGGTTCCCAGCAGCGTCACGCAGTACACCGAGGCGGCCTGGGTCGACATGGCCTGCATCAGGGCGACCAGCGTGACGAAGGTGACGAAGAAGACCACCATCGCCAACGGTGTCGCGACCACGAGTGCCACCTGTGCCGGTGCCCGGCGCGCTCTCGGATGGGGCATGAAGGTGGACGCCTACACCGGCTACGCGAGCGGCAACGACGACTGGGCGACGCCGTACGTCTCGCGGGCCCAGTTCACCCCCAACGGGAAGACGATGAACTTCACGTTCCGCGTCCCTGCGGGGCAGACCGTGACCAAGCCCGGCTCGCAGATCCTGGTCCAGGTCGTGTGCGGGATCCCCAAGGCATAGACCCGACGGGGTCGTGACACGACTCCGGT
>CAYOSM010000151.1:0-4293 GCA_964406645.1 uncultured Bifidobacteriaceae bacterium
CGTCGAGCGGCATGACCGCGTTCTGGGAGTCCTCGATGATCTTCTCGGTGAGCGGGCATCCCATCGAGGTGAGCGTCATGTCGAGAACGACATTGCCCTCCTCGTCCTGGTTGATCCCGTAAAGAAGGCCCAGATCGACCACGTTGATGCCGATCTCGGGGTCCTCGACCACGAGCATCGCCTCTCGGATCTGGTCGTCAGTCGCCATTGGTGTTTCCTCCGCCGGTCGTAAGAGCGTCCTTCAGTGCCATCCATGAAAGCAGAGCACACTTGACCCGCGCCGGGAACTGGGCGACCCCTTCCAGGGCGACCGCGTCCCCGAGGCGGTCCTCGTCGGCGGCCTCGTCGCCGTGCATGACCGCGCGCATGTGCTCGATGAGGGCCTCGGCCTCCGCGGTCGACTTCCCGGTGACGGCCTCGCCCATCATCGACGCCGACGCCTGGGAGATCGAACAGCCGTCACCCGTGTGCGCGACGCTCACGAGCCGGCCGTCGTCCACGAGGATCTCCAGATGGATCGCGTCGCCGCAGACCGGGTTGTTGTGGTCGACGGCCACCGTCGGGTGATCCAGCGTGCCGCGATGGCGCCGGTTGCGGTAGTGGTCGAGGATGATCTCCTGGTAGAGGTTCTCAAGCCCTCCCACGGAGACCCTCCTGTGTGCGGTGCGTGCGGGTCACTGGACCCCGAAGAATCGTCGGCACCCGTGGAGACCCTCGACGAGCGCGTCGATGTCCCCCTCGTCGGAATAGACGTGCGTGCTCGCGCGTGAGGTGGCCGTGACGCCGAGGGTCGACATCAGCGGCTTGGTGCAGTGGTGTCCGGCGCGGACGCACACACCCTGCGAGTCCAGGTACTGCGCGATGTCGTGCGGGTGGACCCCGTCCATCGCGAAGCTGATGGGGCAGCCGCGGAGCTCCGGATCAGAGGGACCGTAGACGTGGAGGCCCTCGATCTCGTCGAGCGCCGCGAGCGCGTACCGGGTGAGCGCCGACTCGTGATCGCGGACCCGCTGCATCCCGATGCCGAGCAGGTACTCCGCGGCGGCACCGAGACCGACGACCTCGGCGATCGGCGGGGTCCCCGCCTCGAAGCGGCGCGGGGCCTCGGCCCACGTGGAGCCGTCGAGCGTGACGTCCCCGATCATCTCGCCGCCGCCCATGAACGGCTCCCACGAGGCCAGGAGCTCCGGCTTCGCGACGAGGATGCCGATGCCCGTGGGCCCGAGCATCTTGTGCCCGGTGAACGCGAGGACGTCGCATCCGATCTCGGCGAAGTCGACGGGCATGTGCGGAACGCTCTGCGCCCCGTCGACGACCGCCAGGGCGCCGACCTCATGGGCGAGCCGCGAGATCTCCGCGACGGGGTTGATCGTCCCGAGCGTGTTGCTGACGTGCGTGATCGACACGATCTTCGTGCGCGGGCCGATGAGGGACCGCAGCGCGTCCATGTCGAGCAGGTGGTCGGGGGTGATGGGGCAGAAGCGGACCACCGCTCCCGTGAACCCGGCGATGATCTGCCACGGCACGATGTTGGAGTGGTGCTCCATCACCGAGATCACGATCTCGTCGCCCTCGGACAGGTTGCGGAGCCCCCAGGCGTAGGCGACCAGGTTGATGGCCTCGCTCACGTTCTTCGTGACCACCAGGCCGTCCACGTCCGCGTTCACGAGGCGGGCGACGGATGCGCGCCCCTCCTCGAAGCGGCGATCGGACTCGGCCGCGAGGGTGTAGACGCCACGCCGCACGTTGGCGTTCGACGTGCGGTAGTAGTCCGAGATGGTGTCGATCACCACGTCCGGCTTCTGCGACGTGGCCGCCGAATCCAGATAGATCAGCGGCTTCCCGTTGACCTCCCGGGACAGGATGGGGAAGTCCGCGCGGTGCTCGGCCAGTGATGACACCGCGCGCAGGTTCTCCGGCCCGGCCGTTACGACGCGGAGGAGGTGGTCGCCGGCTCCGAGGAGCCGAACTCCACGTAGCCGACCTCTTCCAGGTGCTCGGCGAGCTCCGGGCCACCGGTCTTGGCGATGCGGCCCTCGAACATCACGTGCACCACGTCGGGCTTGATGTAGTTCAGGATCCGGGTGTAGTGCGTGATGATCAGGACGCCGAGATCGTCGCCGCGGAGGGTGTTGACGCCGTTCGAGACGACCTTGAGGGCGTCGATGTCGAGGCCGGAGTCGGTCTCGTCGAGGACGGCGAGCTTCGGCTTGAGGAGCGCCATCTGGAGGATCTCGTGGCGCTTCTTCTCTCCGCCGGAGAATCCCTCGTTGAGGTAGCGGTCCGCGAAGCTCTTGTCGAACTCGAGGAGCTGGCTGGCCTCGTTGAACGCCTTGACGAACTCACGCGGCGGGACCTCCTCGCCGCGGACGGCGGAGAGGGACGAGCGGAGGAAGTTCATGACCGAGACGCCGGGGACCTCGAGCGGGTACTGCATCGCGAGGAACATGCCCAGGCGGGCGCGCTCGTCGGCCCCGAGGGTCTCGTCCTCGTCGGCGCTCGCGATGACCTCGCCGTTGTAGATCACCCGTCCATCGGTGATGTCGTAGCGCGGGTGCCCGGCGAGCGCGTAGGCGAGGGTGCTCTTTCCGGAGCCGTTCGGGCCCATGAGCGCATGGACCTCACCCTGCGGGACCTCCAGGTCCACTCCGCGCAGGATCTCCTTGCCGTCAACGGCGACCTTGAGGCCTTCGATCTTCAGAATTGGCTCAGCCACGTGCAGCTCCGTACTCGTTTCGCTCTAGAAGGGGATGGGGGTGAGAGGGGGTCGGGTCCACGAGGATCCGGTCGCCCCTGATCTCGACATGGAATGTGGGAAGCGGCGTGTTCGCCGGGGGGGTCAGCGCCTCGCCGGTCTGGAGCGAGAACCTCGCTCCGTGTCGCGGGCACTCGATCGTGCCGTCTTCGATCCAGCCGCCGTCCAGGCGCTCACGCGCATGGGTGCAGATGTTGTGCACCGCGAAGACGGCGTCGCCGGTCCGGACGAGGCAGATGGGGATCTCGTTGACCTCCACCTGATGGGTCCCGTCCTCCGGCACGTCCGCCATGGCGGCGACGTCGACCATGTCCGCTGAGGCGGATGTCACCGGCGGACCTTCTTGGCGATGGCCGCCGACAGCTCGTCGCGGAGCTCCTCCAGGCCGACTTCGTCGAGGACCTCCTGGCAGAAGCCCTCCACGATCAGCTGCTTCGCGTGATCGCGCGGAACGCCGCGGGACTCCAGGTAGAAGAGGTGCTCGTCGTCGACGCGGCTGACCGCGCCGGCGTGGGAGCACTTGACCTCGGCCGTCTCGATCTCGAGGAACGGGATCGTGTCGGCGCGGGCCCCCTCGTTGAGGACGAGGTTGCGGTTGGTCTGGTACGCGTCCGTGCCCGGGGCTCCGGGCGGGACGACGAGGTTGCCGAAGAAGACGGTGTGGGCCGTGTCCTTGATGGCGCCCTTGTACAGGAGGTTGGAGTAGGCCTGCGGCGCCTCGTGGCGTGCGATGACCCGGTGCTCGAAGTGCTGGTGACCGTCCGCGAAGTAGAGACCGAGCGCGCGGGCGTCGGCACCCGGACCGCGGACGAGCATCGTCGGCTCGACCCGGACGACGTCGCCGCCGAGCGTGACCACGACCGAGCGGACCTTGGCGTTGCGACCGGCCTCGGCGCGGATGACCGTGTGGTGGTGGATGCCGGCGCCCCAGTCGATGACCGAGACGTGCTCGACCTCGGCGTCCTCGCCGGCGAACACCTCGACCACGCTGGATGCGCTGACGCGACCGGCGATGTCGGGCGATCCGTAGCGGTCGATGACCGTGACCCGTGATCCGCGGCCGGCCACGACGAGCGTGCGGTCGAAGACCTGGCCGACCTTCCCGGTGGCCCAGGCGAGTCCCTCCACGGGAAGCTCGACCTCGACCCCGTCCGGGACGTAGACGAAGAGTCCGGACTCCCAGCGCGCGGCGTTGAGCGCGCTCGGCTTGTCGTCGAATCCGACGAGGGAGTAGAGGCGCTCGCGGACGAGGTCCTCGTGCTCGCCGAGTGCCGCGCCGAGCTCACCCACGATGACGCCGTTCTCGGCGACCGTGGTGTCGGAGACGTCGGCCACGCCGTCCACGAACCGGACCCAGGCCAGGCGGCCGTCGGGTGCGGTGGGAGCGGTGCCGTCACCGGCACCCCCCTCCGGGAGCGGCCCTTCGAGGCCGAAATCGGTCGGCGGGGTGAACCGCCACTCCTCTTCCTGCCCCGTGAGGGCGGGAAGCTCGGTCAATGCGCCCTCGGCGCGCTTCCGGGCGTCCTCCGCCCAAGCCG
>CAYOSM010000152.1:0-4229 GCA_964406645.1 uncultured Bifidobacteriaceae bacterium
GCAGTGCGGGCCGGCACGACCACTGACCGGCGGGGACGCGGCGCATGAAGGTTTGACAAACCCCGACACCCGTGTGTGGCCCCGTCGCGCGGCGTCGGTAGGGTCCGAACACGAAAGACCACCGGGACGCCGCATCGTCACCGGCGGACGCCGTTCACCCGGCGTCAGCGGGCGTGCGTCCGCCCGGCCCGCCATGTGGCCACCCACGACGGACGGCCAACGAACCCGAGGAGAAACCCGTGACCTCCGGAGCCCCCCAACAGCCGCCAGCACAGGGCGAACGGCCCCCGGGCTCGCCCCTGGACATCGGTCAGATCGGCGGACGTCCCGCGGAACTCGTCGTGGCGGCGGTCCTCTTCGCGGGGGCGGCGATCTACGTCCTGATCGACGCCCTGCTGAAGCTCGGTGACGTCTTCGACCTGTTCGACTTCAGCGACGGGAACCGTCCGGGCCTCTACTTCCTCTTCAGCGTCATCACGTTCGTCGTCATCAGCGCGTCACTCCTCGGAACGGCGTGGCTGATCCTGAACGCCGACCCGCGCGGCCGGATCCTGGCGGTCGTCATCGCGCTCGGCTGGGCGATCGCGATGATCGCGTCCCGGTTCCGCTTCTATGTCGTCAAACCGCTCGAAGACCAGGGGACGGCGTTGTCGTTGACCCTCGGCCTCATCGCGGTGCTCGTCGGTGCCGCGCTCACCTTCCTGCCCGGTGCACACCGGGCGTTCGCGTCGGGCGCCAGGGTGACGTTCTCCGCGGTCGAGGCGGTGCGGCTCGCGCTCTACGGGCTCGCCGGGCTGCTCCTGATCCAGGGCGCCTTCCTCCTCATCGCCGTCGTCGGCGAGAGCGGCAGGGAGACGGCCAACGCGATCATCCTCGTGGTGACCGCCCTCGGCGTCGGAGCGATCGCCGTGCTGCTCGCCACCCGGCGACCCGAACTGCGACTGGCCCTCACGGGACTCGCCGTCGCGGTCTTCATCACCTCGCTGATCCTCGGTCCGCGGTACTTCGCGATCGTGTTCCTCCTCTCGTGCCTCCTGATCCTCCCCCTCGTTCTCTGGCTCGCCGCCGACGCGCGGACCTACTACGGGGAGACGCCGATCTCGCTCACCCCCGTCTCCGCCGCTCCGGGTGCGTCGGATGGCCCTGGGTCGGCACGGAGCGCGTCCGCGAGCGGGTCCTCCCGGCCGTTCTCGCGCCCCGGGCCGGGCGCCCAGGCGTGCACGAGCTGCGGCGCGGCGCTGGAGGAGGGCGACGCGTTCTGCTCGTCGTGTGGCACGCGGGTCCCCGAACCGGTGGTCTCCGTCCGCGTCTGCTCCTCCTGCGGCCGTGAGGCCGCCGCGGATGCGGCGTTCTGCAGCGGTTGCGGCACCCGGCTGGAGGACCCCGCCCCGCCGTCCGGCCCCCGCGCGTGCTCGAGCTGCGGGGCGGAGCTCGAGGAGGACGCCCGGTTCTGCGGGGCCTGCGGGACCGCCGCCGGAGGGGCGCAGTGAGCGCCCAGGACGCTGCGCGTCGATCCGATCCACTGCCCCTTGTCGCGGCCATCCTGGCCGCGGTGGGTGCGGGCCTGTCCCTGGCGGCCGTCTGGACCACGATCTACACGGCGTCCGGCGGCGGGAGTGCCACGCCCTACGGGCTCCGGAACAACGACGTGTTCAGCGGTCTCGTCCGGGTCTCGTGGGTCCTCCTCATCATCGGTGTCGGCCTCGCCCTCGTCGCGATGGTGCCGCTCCTCGTCGCCACGTCGCGCCGGGGCCACGGCCGGCCGATCATCGCGGTCGCGATGGTCCCTCTCATCGGTGCCACGGCCCTCATCGCGATCGCCGTCATCGGGTTCCTCTCGAAGGGTGACGTGGGCCCGGTCCTCGACCTCAGCCTCTCGGTCGCCTTCTACCTGGCGCTCGGCGGTGCGATCGCGTGCGTGATCGCGACGGTGCTCACCCTGGTGGCCGTGGCGGTCCCCGCCTCCGTGGTGGCGAGTCGTGCTCCCGTCGCCGTGCCGGCGAACGATGCCTCGGCCACGGCGTCTCCCCGCGCCGCGGCGAGCGCCTGGCCGGAGTCGCCGGCGCGCGAGCCGCTTCTCAGCTCGCCGCCACCGCCCGCGCGGATCGCTTCCCCGTATCCGACGGCGGCGGACCAGGCCCTGACCCGGGCGATGGCCACCGACGACGGTGTGACGCGCCCCCTCGAAGTGGGCGGGGTGCCGTGCCGGTCATGCGGTGCGCTCGTGGGTGACGGTGTGAAGTTCTGCAGCGCCTGCGGGACGGAGCAGGCACCCGCGGCGGTTCCTTCGTGTGGGTCCTGTGGCGCGGTGGGCGCGGTGGGCGACCGGTTCTGCCGGGTCTGCGGGGATGCCATCCGCACCGCCTGATCCAAGGGAGTCGGGACCCTGATCGGGTTCCGACGATCCGTCAGCGCGGGTTCTCGTCATCGGGACATGTGCGCGCCGAGCCTCCGGATCGGAGGCGCGGCCTCTCGCTGGGGCGGCGCCCGGTCGACGTCCTCGGCGTGAAGCCGTGGCCGGGGAGAAAGAGCGAACCGGGGGAGAAATCCGGGGAGACGATCCCCGGAGCTAGTAGCGGCGGGCCCCTGCGTACTGGGTCGCATAGTAGGGCTCGTACAGGGAGCTGATCTTCACGACGTCGCCGGTGCGGGGCGCGTGGATGAAGTAGCCGCCTCCGACGTACATGCCCTCGTGGTGGATGTAGCCGGTGCGGTCGGCGAAGAAGACGGCGTCTCCTGGCTGCAGTTGCTCGGGGGCGATCGGGGTGCCGACCTTGGCCTGATCCTCCGCGACGCGTGGCAGCTTGACACCCTGCTTCGCGTACACGTACTGGACGAGGCCGGAGCAGTCGAAGCCGGACGGTGACGTCCCGCCCCAGACGTACGGGACGCCCAGGAAGGTCTGGGCCAGCTTGACGGCCGCCGGGCCGCTTCCCCGTCCGCCACCCTGGACCGGCACGGCGACGCCGTAGGCCGTCGGCGCGGCGACGGTGCCCTGGATGCCCGGTGCGACGCCCGGGGCCACCGGGATGGCCGTGGCCTGCGCGGCGGTCCCGATGAAGACGCTGCCGTTGGGGTCTCCGCCGAGCTCGGTGTAGTACCGGCTGACGTTCGTGTACCAGTGGCTGTTCAGGTTGGTCGGGTCGTTCGCGGCGCCGTTCGGTGCCCAGCGCTTCTGGATCTGGGCGATCGTGAGGAGGTTCGATCCCTTGTAGAGGCTCCCGCCGAGGTTGCGGGCGGCGCCGGCGATGGCGTCCTGCCACGTGGGGTAGACGATGCCGGGGCCCATTCCGAACGGGTTGTGGATCGTCTGCGAGGGTCCGTACGTCCCGAAGCTCGTCTCCGCGCCGGAGATCGCGACCAGGAAACGGGGATCGACGCCGGTCTGGCTGCCGTAGTAGACGAAGGCGTTGCCGAGTCCGGCCAGCGGGCTGCCCTTCGACGCGAGGTACGAGTCGAGCCTGCCGGAGAGGTTCGCGTCGATCGTCGGCACCGTGCCGCTGACGGTCGGGAAGCCGGTCGAGGCTGCCGCCGCTCGGGCGGCCTCCTCCTCGGCCTTCTTGCGCTTGGCGGCGAGGGCCGCGTCGACCTTCTTCTGCAGGGCGTCGACCTTCGCCTGGAGCTTCTGCTGCTTCGCCTCGAGGGCGGTCGCCCGGGCCTGGAGATCCTCCGCGGCGCCGGCTCCGGCCTGCTCGATCTTCGCGCGGACCTCGGCGAGTTCTCCCGAGACGGCATTGAGCTCGTCCTCCGCGGCGCGGAGCGCGACGAGCGCCGGGTGATCGGCGTCGAGCCGGACCTCGGGCGTGGCGGTGTCGGCGACGTCCACGGCGGTCGGGGGTGCCGGTGGTGCGGTCTGCGCGGTGTTCGCCTGGGCGACGGCCGCGAAGTTGCTCAGGATGTTGGACGGATCGGCCGGACCGGATGTCGTGGCCGGCGTCGCCTGCGCGGTGACGGTGGACGCGTCAGCGCCCGGCGAGACCCGCCAGGTGCCCGCCGACGAGGCGGAGGAGTCCGGATTGATCTGCCAGGTCTCCGAGTCCCCCTGCGAGGCCCCCGGGGTGGGGACCGCGACCCATTCCTGGGCGACGGCGGGGACGGCACATGCCGCGCTCAGCGCGATGGCGACGGCGAGTGAGCGACGGATGGGGAGACGGCGTCCGGCCATCTTCGTGGGGCGTCCATGCATTGAGAAAGCCATCGGCGTCCTCGAGGACGACCTTTAGCCCCGC
>CAYOSM010000153.1:0-2264 GCA_964406645.1 uncultured Bifidobacteriaceae bacterium
TCGTTGCTATCCTCGGTGGTCGTGTCTACCGCGAGCCGAGACTTCTACGACATCCTGGGCGTCGCGCGTGACGCCGACGACGCGGCCATCAAGCGGGCCTTCCGCCGGCTCGCGCGCGAGAACCACCCGGATGTGAACCCGGGTGACGCCGGGGCCGAGGAGCGCTTCAAGGCGATCGCCGAGGCCTACGAGGTCCTGTCCGATCCCCAGCGGCGCCAGGCGTACGACCGGTTCGGGCGCGACGGGCTCAACGGCATGGGCGGCGGCGACCCCATGGCGGGGTTCGGCTCCTTCCAGGACCTCTTCAGCAGCCTCTTCAACGGAGACATCTTCGGTGGCGGGGGCCCGTCCCGGCAGCCCGGCGACGATCACCTCGTCGGCGTCGAGATCAGCTTCGTCGAGTCCGCCCACGGTGTGGAGCGCACCATCACGGCGAACCTGGTGACCCTCTGCGACACCTGCGAGGCCACCGGTGCCGCGCCGGGATCCACGGTCTCCACCTGCGAGATGTGCGGAGGCCAGGGACAGGTGCAGCAGGTCATGCGCACCCCGCTCGGCCAGATCGCGCGGCGCAGCGTGTGTCCCACCTGCAACGGTGCCGGTCGGGTTCCCGAGAAGCCCTGCCCGGACTGCCGCGGGCTGGCCCGGCGCATGCAGTCGGTCGAGATCGAGGTCGAGATCCCCGCGGGGATCGCCGACGGACAGCGCATCCGCATGCCCGGGAAGGGCCACGCCGGCGACCCCGGCGCGCCGTCGGGCGACCTCTACATCGAGGTCGCCGTGGCCGCCGACGAGCGCTTCCAGCGGGACGAGCTCGACGTGGTCTCCCACGTGAGCATCTCCGTCGTCGAGGCGATGATCGGAACCACCCTCACCGTGCCGACCGTGGACGGCGACGAGGAGATCACGCTCGCCGCCGGCGTCCAGCCGCTCTCCGAGTCGGTCGTGAAGGGCAAGGGCTTCCCGCAGATCCGGGGACGCCGCCGGGGCAACCATCGCGTCGTGGTCGACGTCGACATCCCGGCCGTCACGAGCCCCGAGGGCAAGGAGTTCCTCGCCGGACTCGAGGAGCACGTCGAGTCGGGGGGCTCCGGTGACGGACTTTTCGGTCGCCTCCGAAACCGATTCCGCTGACCTCACCCGCCTGACCCTCACGGTCCCCGCGGACGTGATCGAGTCCGCCCGGGGTGTGCTCGGAGACGTCATGTCCGAGGGCTGGTCCGAGGCGCGGCGGGACGACGTGTGGTCACTCGCCGTCTGGGTCCCCACCCGTCTGCAGGGCGACGCCGTCGCCACCCTGACCGAACGGTTCGCCGCATCGTCGGTGCCGATGGACGTCACCGCCGCCGCCGAGAGCGACGACTGGCGCGATGCGATGCGCCGGATCCACGTACCCGTCGACATCCGCGGCAGGCTCCGCGTGCGACCGCCGTGGGAGCCGGCCCGCGACGACGTCCCCGAGATCGTGATCGATCCCGGCATGGCGTTCGGAACCGGCCAGCACGCCACCACCAAGGGGTGCCTTGAGCTTCTCGTCGACGTGTCACCCGGCTCGGTGCTCGACGTCGGCTGCGGGTCCGGCCTCCTCGCCATCGCGGCCCGCAAACTCGGCCACGATCCGGTCCATGCCGTCGACTACGACCCCCTCGCCGTGGAGGCCACCGACCGCAACGCGGAGGTCAACGACGTCAGCGTCGTGACCACCACCGTGGACGCCACCGAGGCGTCGCTCCCGCACGCGGACATCGTCCTCGCCAACATCACGCGCCACCACGTGCGCGGCGTCGCCGGCCGGCTCGCCATCACGCCGCGCGTCGCGATCCTCTCGGGCTTCACGGAACGCGACATCGAGTCGGCGACCGGGCCCTGGCTGGACCGGGGGATGCGGATCACCCGCACGAGCGTCGTCGACGGATGGGCCGCCGTGCGCCTCGACCGGACATGAAGCACCGGTTCCGCTACATCGTCCACGGGGTGGCACCGGACGATGTGATCACCCTCTCGGACGAGGACGCCCACCACCTGGTCCGCGTCGTCCGGCGCGGAGTGGGGGACCCCCTGGAGATCCTCGACGAGAACGGCCGGGTCTGGGACGCGACGGTCACGGAGACCTCGCCGTCCGTGCGGGTGACGGTCGGACCCGCGCCGCGCCGCGCCCTTCGCCGGCCCGACATCGAACTCGCCGTCGGCCTCGCCGAATGGGGGCGCCTCGACCTCGTCGTCGAGAAGGCCACCGAGATCGGTGTGCGCCGTATCGTGATCGT
>CAYOSM010000153.1:2364-4123 GCA_964406645.1 uncultured Bifidobacteriaceae bacterium
CCGCTCCGCCTCGTGGTCGGACCCGACGCCGGGTTCTCCGAACGGGAGATCGCGAGCGCGGTCGCCGCCGGCTGCGGGATCGCCCGGCTCGGGGAGGGGATCCTCCGCGCCGAGACCGCCGCCCTCATGTCCGCGGCGATCGCCGCGGACGCGCTGTCGTGGGGCCTCACGGGGGATGACGGCGCCTCCGGCTGAGGACACGATCGTCCGCCCGTCGTCGGGGTGGGGACGGGACCGACGCCTGTACCGTGTGCCCGTGATGACGCGACGTGACGGGCGGAGTGGCTGATGGCCACGTTCTCGGTTCGGTTCCTCGGCTGCAAGGTGAGCCAGGCCGACGCCATGCTGATCCGCGATGCGCTCACGGACGCCGGACACGTCGAGACGACGCGGGAGGCCGCGGACGTCCACGTCGTCAACACCTGTGCCCTCACGCTCGAGAGCGAGCGCAAGAGCCGTCAGCAGGTGAACCGGGCCGCGCGCGTCGGCCGCACCTTTGTGACCGGATGCGCCGCCAACCTCAACGCCGGACAGTTCGGCGAGGCCGTCACGGTGGTCGGCCGGTCGGCGGACCGGGCCGCCGTGGAGATCGTGGAGACGCTCGGCGGTGCCACCACCGCGTTCGCGTGTCACGACGACGATCGCCCGCAGGGGCGCACCCGCGCCTTCCTCAAGGTTCAGAACGGCTGCGACCAGCACTGCACCTTCTGCATCATCCCGCGCACCCGCGGCGTCGCGGAGAGCCGTGACCTCGACGTGATCCTGCGCGACGCCCGCCGGCGCATCGCCGAGGGACACCCCGAACTCGTCCTGACGGGGATCAACATCGGCACGTGGCGCGGGGACGACGGGACGGACCTCGCCGACCTGGTGCGCCACATCGGGGCCCTCGACGGCCTGCGGCGCCTGCGCGTGTCGTCGATCGAACCCGGTGACGTCACCGAACGCTTCGTGGCCGCTCTCGCCGAGACCGACACCGTGGCCCACCACCTGCACATCCCCCTCCAGTCGGGCGATCCGGGTGTCCTCCGGTCCATGGGGCGCAGCTACACGCGGGACGAGTACATCCGCGCCATCGGCTGGGCGCGCGAGGCGCTCCCGACGGTCAATATCACGACCGACGTGATCATCGGCTTCCCGACGGAGGACGGCGCCGCCTTCGACGCGACCCACTCCCTGTGCGAGGAGATGGCCTTCGGGAAGATCCACGTATTCCCGTTCTCGCCGAGGCCCGGCACCGTCGCCGCCGATCTCGGCGACCGGGTCGACCCCGCCGAGAAGGCACGACGCAGTCAGGCGCTCCGCGACCTCTCCGACCGGCTCGGCTTCGGACGCCGCGCGTCACGGGCCGGCGAGACGGACGCCGTCCTGGTGGAGCGCCGACTCGAAGACGGGACCCTCACGGGCTACGGCAGCGACTACTGCCGCTTCGTCCTCGACGGGGACGACTTCGACGCGAGGCCCGGCGACATGGTCCCCGTGGGCGTGGCGGGTATGGTCGGGGAGCACCTCAAAGGAGTACCGATTCGATGAGCGACGACTGCCTCTTCTGCAAGATCGCGGCCGGGGAGATCCCGGCGGAGATCGTGAAGCGCGGCGACGGCTTCCTCGCCTTCCGCGACATCAATCCCAAGGCCCCCGTTCATCTCCTCGTCATCCCGCTGACGCACGTCTCGAGCCTCGACGAGGCCTCCGCGCTCAGCGACGAGGAGCGGGCCCGCATGCCGGTGTTCATCGCCGACCTGGCCCGGGAGGCCGG
>CAYOSM010000154.1:0-4095 GCA_964406645.1 uncultured Bifidobacteriaceae bacterium
TAGTCGGTCGCGATCTTCGCGGAGCTCGGCGGGGCGGACCCGCCCCGCCGAGCCACCCTTCCGGACGTCGTCGCCCGACCGGCGCGTCCGTCATGACATCCGAGTGGTGGGCACCAGGCGGCCCCGCCGCATCACCGGCCGGTGTCGGCCGCCGCCGTCGTGCCGTCCGGGATCCAGATCGTCCGGTCCTTCACGATGATGTCGCCCTGCGAGTGCAGCCGGCCGAGCGCGATCGTGACCGACTCGCGCACCGCGCCCACCATCCCCGCGATCTGCTGGTGGGTGAGCTTCATGTCGAGGCGGGTCCCGTGCGGCGAGGGGCGGCCGTAGCGCGCCGCGAGCTGATGCAGCTTGAGCAGGACACGGCGCTCGACCCCGGGCTCAAGGGCCGTCGCGGCCGTCAGCGAGCGCTCCGCCACCTGGGCGGCCAGATGCCGCACGATGCTCGCCGCGAGCGTCGGGTTGGCCATCCACGCGGTGAACCGGCGTCGGTCGACCGGCACCACGATCGAGTCCGTCACCGCCCGGCAGCTGATTCGCGAGATCTCGTCGCCCCACCCCGTGGGGGGTGACACCAGGAGCTCACCGCTGTCGATGAATGTGACGGTCCGCTCCTGTGCGTCGGCGTCGGCCTCGACCAGGAACGACAACCGGCCCTGGCTGACGAGGATCGCCGCGTCGTCGTCGCGGAGGTCGATCTCCTCACCGGGCTCGACGTCCCACGACTGAAGGCCGGCGACGAGGTCGGAGGCCGCCTGTGGATCCAGGCCTCCCATGAGATCGAACGGTTCGCTCAGAGCTCCCATGCGTGGCATCACCTTTATCGGGGAGGGATGTGACGGGCACTCGGAATTCTTCCCGAATACATACGCTGACCCCTCATTTATACCTTTCGGGCACGACGAACACCGGAATCGGCCTTCGGGGCCGTCAGGCGACGCCCGTCGGCGCCGCGCGGGGCCTCCGGACGTCGCTACGGTTCGTGCCCCTCGGCGACACCGGGAGAGTCATGGCCAAGCACAGGATCTTCACCACGCCCTTCGCCGACGTCTATCCGCACTACGTCGCGAAGGCCGAGAGGAAGGGCCGCAGCCGGGCGGAGGTCGACGCGATCATCGACTGGCTCACCGGCTACGACGCCGCGGCGTTGGCCGGCGCACTCGACGAGCGGATCGACGTGGAGACCTTCTTCGCCCGGGCACCCCGTCCCAACCCGTAGCGCACCCTCATCACGGGGGTCGTCTGCGGCGTGCGCGTGGAGGAGGTCGAGGATCCCGTCATGAGGGAGATCCGCTACCTCGACAAGCTCATCGACGAACTCGCCCGGGGCAAGGCGATGGAGAAGATCCTTCGCTCCTGATCGCCGATCGGCCGGGCAGGCGCGGATCGTGACGCCGATCGTCCTCGACGAACCCCGGCGCCGACACTGCGGTGCCGCCTCGACCCGCCGCCACGGGGTACACGTGTGGACGGCGGTGCGGGCACCACTAGGATGTGGCCCATGAGCACCCGAGAAAGCGTGGACGTCGGCGAGATCACCCTGTCGATCGTGACGGAGGGCGAGGGCGATCCGGTCATCCTCCTCCACGGATTCCCCGAGAACAGCCACTCGTACCGATTCCAGCTTCCGGCGCTGGCCGAGGCGGGCTACCGCGCCATCGCGCCGGACCTCCGGGGGTACGGCGAGTCGGATGCGCCCGTGGGCGTCTCCGAGTACGCCTTCCCGAAACTCGTCGGCGACATCGTCGGCCTGATCGTCGCCCTCGGATACGAGTCGGCGCACATCGTCGGCCACGACTGGGGCGGGAGCATCGCCTGGGCGCTCGCCGCCAACGTCCCCGACCGCGTGCGCTCCCTGACGATCCTCAACAGCCCGCACCCGATCGCATCGGCCGAGGCGCGCCAGCTTCCGGAGCAGCAGCAGAAGAGCTGGTACATGCTCCTCTTCCAGTTTCCGGAGGTGGCCGAGGAATGGCTCCTCAAGGACGACTTCGCGAACCTGCGGAGCTTCGTGTTCGACTCGGCCGCTCCCGGAACGTTCACCGACGAGGACAAGGCGGTCTTCTGCGGCGCCCTCGGACGCCCCGGCCGCATGACGGCGGCGCTCAACTACTACCGGGCCAACATCCCGGCGGAGAACTGGCTGAAGCCGCCCCCGGACATGCCGCCCGTCACGGTCCCCACCACGATCATCTGGGGTGAGGGGGACTCCTACATGGGTGACGTGCTCCTCGAGCGCTCGGTGACCAAGGTGACCGGTCCTCTTACCGTGGAGCGCCTTCCCGGCGTCAGCCACTGGGTGCAGCAGGAGGCGCCGGACGCCGTCAACCGCCACCTGATCGCGGCTCTGGAGCGCGCCTCGTCGTGACCGGTGGTGCGCCCGTGATGCGCGCCGCCGTCTACCACGGCGACGGCCGCATCACCATCGAATCCATGGATGTGCCGACGCCGGGTCCCGGTGAGATCGTCGTGCGCCTCCTGGCCTGCGGCCTGTGCGGGAGCGATCTCATGCGCTGGTACCAGGACCCGCGGGCACCCGTCGTCCTCGGCCATGAGCCCGTGGGTGTCGTCGACGCCGTGGGGGAGGCGGTCGACGCCGTCGGCATCGGCGACCGGGTCTTCGTCCATCACCACGTGCCGTGTCTCGTCTGCGACCGCTGCCGTCAGGGGCGCGACACCCTGTGCGAGCGGTTCCGGGCGACGCGGATCGATCCGGGCGGACTCGCCGAGTACATCCGCGTCCCCGCGGAGAACGTCGCCCTCGACGTCCTTCCCGTCCCCGAGACCGTCTCGGACGACGAGGCCACGCTCATCGAACCCCTCGCGTGCATCCTGCGCGGCCAGCACATGGCCGGGGTGCGGTCGGGATCGGCCGTGGCGGTGGTGGGTGCCGGATCCATGGGACTCCTCGAGATCATGGCCGCCCGGGCGCTCGGCGCCGGGCGGATCGTGGCGGTCGAACCCGACGCCGAGCGGGCGCGATGCGCCGAGCGCGCGGGGGCCGTCGTCGCGGACGGCCTGGACGCATCCGCCGTACGCCGGGCGCTCGGCGGACGCGGTGCCGACCAGGTGTTCGTCTGCACCCACGCCGCACCGGCGATCGCCGCGTCCCTCGCCATGGCGGGGCCCGCGGGTGTCGTCCAGCTCTTCGCGGTCCCCGAACCGGGGCACACGGTGCCCCTCGATCTCGGGGAGGCGTTCTTCCGCGAGGTGTCCCTGCAGTCGACGTACTCGGCCGGGCCCCACGACACGCGGGAGGCGCTCGGGCTCATCGCGGCCGGTGCGCTCGACGTGGATCTCGTCGTGACCCACCGCGTCCCGCTCTCGGAGGCGCAGGAGGCCTACCGCCTCGCCGACAGCGGTGAGGCGATCAAGGTCGTCGTGGTCGCGGATCCGCCCCGGGGGTGACGCCGCATCCGCGCGATCGTCCTGGGCGGATTCGGGGAGCGCTCAAGATCATGCGGCCGTCTGCCGAAATGGAGATCATGAGGACTCCTCTCACCTCGCCGTGGAAGCGGGCACTCCTCGTCGGGACGTGTGCGCTTCTCGCCGCCGCGGTACCGGCGTCCGCCGCCCAGACCAAGGCCCTCCGCAAGGCCGCCCCGGCTCCCGCCGCCAAGAGGGCGAACCCGGGCTCTGCTCCGACGGCCAAGCGGGCGAATCCCGCTCCCGCCACACGGATGGCTCCTGCCCCCGCGAAGACGGTGGCTCCGGAACGGATATCGCCGCTCCGGTCGGCCCCGGCCCCGGAGGAGACACCCGCGAAGAGGTCTCCGCTCCGCACCTCCACGCCGGCGAGGCCCGCCGAACCGTCGGGCATCAAGTGGTCGGCTCCCACACCGACGCCGTCGGGCATCAAGTGGAGCACCCGCACGCGCGGCCGCTGAGCGGCTGACGACATCGAATGCGGGACGGGGCACCGGCCGGGCAGGCCGTGAGCGCCCTTCGACAGCCGAGGCGAGCCGCCGGGATCCGGCACCCGTCCGGCCTGCGCGATCAGCGCGGGTGGCCGGACGACGCCGAGTGTGACGGGGTCGTCGTTCCGCGTCGGCCGACCGTCGTCATCGGGGCGCCGTGAGACCGCGATTGCGGGCC
>CAYOSM010000155.1:0-4070 GCA_964406645.1 uncultured Bifidobacteriaceae bacterium
CGGCGTGGTATTCGGCGATGGCACCGGCACGCGAATCCATTGCGTCCGAGACTAGATGATTGATTCCACGGAATCGTGGATGTGGGGTGCGGTCACGGCGGATGCGGGACGTCGCCGGGCGCCGAAGGGCATGCTGGTTGCCTGTTCGAGTCGCCCGGTGGCGTATCCGCGCCGCCGGGGGCGTGCACCACACCGCGAGATCGTGGAATCAATCATCTGGCGAGCGATGCGGATACCCCGTCGCGGTTCGGGCGCCACCGGAACGAGAATCCCGTCACCGCTCCTTAATCCAAACGTGGCCTGCACATACTCACGCCATGGAGTACACTCGCCGAGAGATTCGCAGTAGGCCTGGTATCCGCATCGGAACTGGAGCGAGTGTGATGAACATCAAGCGACCCAGCGTGGTCGTGTGTCTGTGCGCCCATAAGGGATTTACGAGGTAATCCCCGTCATGGCGACGACGCACGAAGGGATCACGCTTCCCACCGTGATCCGCACCCGCGGGGATCTGCGGGACTTCCTTGCCGAGAGGCGACGGAGCGGTCGGCGTATCGGCTTCGTGCCGACGATGGGCGCATTCCACGAAGGGCACCTCTCCCTCATGCGGCTCGCCGGACAGGGGGACGACCACGACGTCGTCGTCAGCCTCTTCGTCAACCCCACGCAGTTCGCGCCGACCGAGGACCTCTCGAAGTATCCGCGCGACGAGGAGCGGGACCTCCGGATGGCCGCGGAGGCCGGGGCGGGCATCGTGTTCGCACCCCCGGTCGACGAGATCTACCCCGACGGTTTCGGGACGACGATCACGGTCAGCGGCCCCACCGCCACGCTCGAGGGCGCCTCGCGCCCCGACCACTTCTCCGGTGTCGCCACCGTGGTGGCCAAACTCCTCAACATCGTGTCCCCGGACCGGGTGGTCTTCGGTCAGAAGGACGCCCAGCAGGTGGCGGTCGTCCGCCGCCTGATCGAGGATCTCGACTTCGACGTCGAGCTCGTCGTCGGTCCCATCGTCCGGGAGGACGACGGTCTGGCGATGTCCAGCCGCAACGCCTATCTGAACGCCGACGAGCGTCGCGCCGCCACCGTGCTGCGCCGGGCGCTCGACATGGCGGAGGTTCTCCACGCCGGGGGTGAGCGTCACCCCCACGTCCTCGAGGCCGTCGCACTCGCGACGCTGGAGGACGAACCGCTCTGTGAGCCCGAGTACGCGACCATCGTGCACCCGGACTCGTTCTCCATCATCGACGACCCGTTGGACGGGCCGGCGCTACTCTGCCTCGCGGCGAAGGTCGGCCCCGCACGACTCATCGACAACACCACCCTCTCGGTCTGAGAAGGAGCGAAGCCCTGTGATCACCCCCCGCACCCGCCGGATGCTGAAGAGCAAGATCCACCGCGCAACGGTGACGGACGCGAACCTCAACTACGAGGGGAGCATCACCATCGACACCGACCTTCTCGCGCTTGCGGACATCACGCCGTACGAGCAGGTCTTCATCGTCAACATCAACACCGGTGCCCGCTTCGAGACCTACGCGATCGTCGGAGAGGCCGGCAAGGGCGACATGTGTCTGAACGGGGCCGCCGCGCGGCTCGCGCAGCCCGGCGACCTCATCATCGTCATGACGTACGCGGAGTACGCCGAGAGCGACCTCGACGACTTCGCACCCCAGGTGGTCCTCGTCGACGAGAAGAACCGCCCGCGTCACACCAGCACCGAGATCCCGGCAACCGTTCCCGCCTCATGGGAGGAGGACGTCTCATGATCACCGCATCCGAGATCCGTTCCACCAAGGGTGTCCGCCGTCTGGCGATGCTGACGGCGTACGACTACCCCACCGCCTTCGCACTGGACCAGGTGGGCCTCGACATGATCCTGGTCGGCGACTCGCTCGCCATGGTCGAGCTGGGCTTCCCCAACACGCGCGAGGCCACCGTCGAGATGATGTGCCACCACATCCGCGCGGTGCGCACCGGGGCCGTGAACACCCACGTCGTGGGCGACATGCCCGCCGGGAGCGACCTCACCCCCGAGGCGGCCGTCGCCACCGCCCGTGCGCTGGTCCAGGCCGGTGCCCACAGCGTGAAGCTGGAGGGCCCCAAGCTCGACGCGGTCCGGGCGATCATCGCCGCGGGCATCCCCGTCATGGGTCACGTCGGCCTGCTCCCGCAGACCGCCGAGGTCTTCCGCAAGGAGGGCACGACCCCTCCGGAGGCCGCGCGGATCCTGGGTGAGGCGCGTGCCCTGGCCGAGGCCGGCTGCTACTCCATCGTCATCGAGGCCGTCCCCGCCGATCTGGCAACCGAGATCACCGCCGCCGTCGACGTGCCCACCATCGGCATCGCCGCCGGCGTCGAGACCGACGGACAGGTGCTCGTGTCCACGGACCTCATCGGCCAGCTGCCCTTCGCCCCGCCGTTCGTGAAGCCGAAGGCGAACGTGTTCCAGATCGTTCAGGACGCCGCCCGGAGCTACGTCAACGATGTGCACTCCGTGCCGGACGGCTCCGTCGTCGAATGGGACGGCGATCTCGGCGCGGTCTACGGGTCCTAGCGCCGCCTCCGACAGACTCCGAAATGCCGTCGGGCCCGGTGAGAACCGGGCCCGACGTGTCTTCGGCCAGAACGGCGGTCACTCCGGCCGGACCGGAGTGACCGCCGGTGTCGCTAGCGGCTCTTGTTGCCCCGCGCGATCTTGCGGAGGTCGAGCGCCTTGTTGAGGACGGCGGCGTCGACGCCCTGATCGAGCGCGACGTCGCGGATGGAACGACCGGAGGCCGTGGCCTCCTTCACGATGGCCGTGCCCTTCTCGTAGCCGATGATCTCGTTGAGGGCCGTGGTCACCTGAACGTTCGACTGGGCGTACTCGTCCAGGCGTGCGATGTTCGGCTCGATGCCGTCGACGCACTTCGTGGCGAAGGCGGTGCACGAGGTCGAGAGCAGGTTGATGGACTGCAGGAGGTTGCGGCCCATCATCGGGATCATGACGTTGAGCTCGAAGTTGCCGGCGAGGCCGCCCGTGGTGATGGCGGCGTCGTTGCCGATGACCTGGCAGCCGACCTGGCAGACGACCTCGGGGATGACCGGGTTGACCTTGCCGGGCATGATCGACGAGCCCTTCTGGAGCTCGGGAAGGAAGATCTCGGCGAGGCCGGCGCGCGGGCCGGAGCCCATCCACCGGAGGTCGTTCGCGATCTTGATGAGCGACACGGCGACGACCTTGAGGGCGCCGGAGAGCTCGACGAGACCGTCGCGGTTGCCCTGGGCCTCGAACGGGTCGGCGGGAGCCGAGATCTTGAGGCCGGTCTCCTTGGAGAGGATGCGGCGGACCTTGGCGGCGAACTGCGGGTGCGTGTTGAGGCCGGTGCCCGTGGCGGTTCCGCCGAGGGGGATCTGGCCGAGGCGCGGGAGCGCATCCGTCACACGGGCGTGGCCCTGACGGACCTGCGCGGCGAACCCGGCGAACTCGGCGCCGAGGGTGACGGGCACGGCGTCCATGAGGTGGGTGCGACCGGTCTTGACGAGGTCCTTGAACTCCTTGGCCTTCGCGTCGAACGAGGCGGCGAGGAGGTCGAGCGCCGGGAGGAGCCGCTTGGCGGCGGCCTCGAGCGCGGCCAGGTGCACGGCCGACGGGAACACGTCGTTGGAGCTCTGCCCCATGTTCACGTGGTCGTTGGGGTGGATGCCCTCACCGGCGAGGTTCGCGATGACCTCGTTGGCGTTCATGTTGGACGAGGTGCCCGATCCGGTCTGGAAGACGTCGACCGGGAACTGGTCGTCGTGCTTGCCGGCCGCGACGGCGTTCGCCGCACGGGTGATCTTCGTCGCCGCCCCCTTGGGAAGCTTCCCGAGCTCCGCGTTGACGGTGGCCGCCGCACCCTTGATGCGACCGAGCCACTGGACGATCTCGACGGGAATCGGCTCCCCGGAGATCTCGAAGTTCGCAACGGCCTTCTTGGTCTCGCCGCCCCACAGCTGCCCGCTCTTCGCCACTGAAGTCTCCTTGTGTCTGTCTCGGTCGAACCCTGGTGAGGCGCAGCCTACTCGGCAAGGGCGCCCAGCATCGC
>CAYOSM010000156.1:0-4050 GCA_964406645.1 uncultured Bifidobacteriaceae bacterium
ATCCCGCGGGTCGGTGGCAGCGGCAAACTGTCGAGCACCGGCGGTGAGAACAGCGCGTACATGGCTGACGGTGGCGTAGTCCCCGGCCCGGAGGGTGCCGGTGACGTTGTTCCGGCGCGACTCACCCCGGGGGAGGTGGTGCTGAACAAGCGGCAGCAGGCCCTCGTCGGTGCGCGCCGGATCATGCAGGTTCTCGCCGCCACCGGCGGAAAAATCGGTGGAGGACGGTTCGCGAAGGGCGGTGTCGTTGACCTCGGGCCCGCCCTCGCGGTCGGTCGCGGCGCGCTCGGCGATCCGTACTCGCAGGGTGGCGCCAGCTCGAAGGACCCTCGGGGGTCGAACGGCCGGCCCCTTCCGCGCACGGGGCCGAATTCGTGGGACTGCTCCGGTCTCGCGGGTGTCGTCGCGTCGAAGGTCCCGGGATACAGGGGCGGTGTCGGTGGCACGACATACACGTACTGGGGGATGGGCCTGAAGGACGCGAAGCCGTCCGATCCGGTGGCGTGGGGATTCACGAGCTTCAAGAGCGGTGGTCCGGGTCACATGTTCGTTCGCGTGAACGGCCAGTATTTCAACGCCCACGGGTGGGGTCGTCCGGTCGACGGGAAGCCGTCTCCGGGTGCCGTGTACAAGATCCCGCCCGGCCTTGAGTACCTGTCGAGCTCGGCCACGTCGACGGACGCCGGTGACGCCGGGAAGAGCGCGTCGACGGCCGCGACTGCGGCCGCGACAAAGCAGAAGGCCGCGGTCACCAAAGCGGTCGCCGCGGCACTGAAGGGCACCTCGTACAGCGAACGGGAGGACATGTCGTCGAGTCCATCGGGGGCGGCGGCCGCGGGGATCAGTGAGCGGGTCACCGCCGCGGGGCGGGCGGCGCTCGCCGCCGGCCAGACCCCGGAGCAGATCCGCGAGGCGATGGATGACCGGCAACGGTCCCTGGAGATCGCGTGGGTGAAGCGGGAGATCACCACGGCGCTCGCCGAGATGCGGAAGGTGTCCGGGGCGATCACGAAGGTCCGCGCCCGCCTGAAGACGGCCCGCAAGGCGCTCGGCAAGGCCCGGGCGGTGAAGGGCCGTGCCCGGGGCCCCGCGGTGCAGAAGGCATACGGCGTGGTCTTGGCCCTCGTGAAGAAGGAACAAGAACTCCTGGAAGCGCAGTCCGGGGTGAGGGAGTGGCTGACGGACCTCCGGGCCCGGGCACTCGACCTGGATATCGCCGCGCAGGAGGACGCCCTGGAGGGCACCGACACGTCGAGCTCGACGAGCCTGTCGGACACGAGTGTGGATGCGGACACGTCCGCGCAGCTCTCCCAGGCTCAGGCGGCGGCGGCGACCGCTCAGGCCGGTCAGCTCGCATCCGACCAGTTCATCCGGGCGGCCCTCGGCCCTGGTGACCTCGCTCAGGGTGGCCTCACGGCGTGGCAGGCCGCCGGCGGGACCCTGAACGTGAACGTCCAGACCCTGCACCCCGGGGATCCGAACACGTTGCAGGCGATCGTTGAGGCGGTCGCCCGTGCCGCGAACCAGTCCCCCTCGACGATGGCGACAGGACAGGTGGTCACCGTATGAGCATGTACCTGCGGGTGGAGGCCCTCGACGGGACGGGCGTCACGCTCATCGACGAGGCCGCCGGCACGTCCCCCCTTGACCCGGTGGTGCAGACGGGGACGGACTGGGGGAACCCGCAGTGGGAGACAGCATTCAGCGGCCCGCGCGGCACCCTCGGCCGGGCCGGGCTGCAGACCCAGGTGTCGGACCGGGACGTCACCCTCATCGTCCGGTTCTACGGGTCGAGCATGGATGACCTCGCGTCCCGGATCGCGGCGTATGCGCGGGTGGTCGACGAGGTCCGCAGGCAGGGCGGCGGCCGGATCATTCGCCGCGTCCACACCAGTGCGGTGAAGGCGACGCTCCGGGTCACGGCGACCAGGGGTGTGTCGACGGGTGCGTGGACCGCTCGGTCGGAGACCGTGCATCGCCGGGATGTCACCGCCGCCTTCACGTGCGCGCCGTATTGGGAGGGCGAGTCGATGGATTGCGACGTCGCGTTCGCCGCCGGCAATCCCGTCACGTGGTCGTACAGCCCGGCGTCCCCGTCGGGTGTGAGCCAGCAGACCGACGGCCTCCGGCGCACCGGGTCGGCCGCTGACCTCTTCATCTTCCCGGACACGTACCGGAGCCCGGATCACCAGGTCACGGCGACGTTCATCGCGGGCGGCAACGCCAGCCAGGTGTACGGGTGTGTCGGCCGGTGGGTCGACGCGAATAACCATGTGCGCGCCCGCCTGGTCGGGACGACGTTGACGGTGTCCGCGATCGTCGCTGGGTCCGCGACGTTGACCGGGACGACGACGGTGACGGCACCCACCTCGGGCCAGCAGTTCACTATCCGGCTCACCGTCCACTCCGACGGAGCGAGGGTCGACTACTTCTCCCCGGGTGTCGTGGTGGTGGACGCTGCGGCGGCGACCGCGTTTGCGGGGACGGCGACCACCGGCCCGGTCCCCGGCTACGGGGTCCCTGCCCGGCCGGGGGTGGTGTTCAACGCGAACAACCAGACTGACAGCGCCCGCGTCGTGTCGTGCAGCGTCCGGCCGTACGCCGTCGACTACGGCGGCGTGCTCCCCTCCGTCGTCCCGTTGTGCGCGATCCCCGGTGATGTCCCCGCCCTCGGTGAGCTGCAGCTCACCTCACGCCAGTCCTTCGAGTTCGGCCTCCTCGGCTGGCGGAAAGCTCCCGCCGCCGGGACCGTGAACCGGGTGGATGACGGGGAGGTGTTCGGCGCCTACCCGACGTCGAAGTGGGCTGTGGTCGGTGGGGCAACATTGTCGAAGCAGACGACGGGCGGGCGGTCCGGCACCGACGTCCTGAGGGTCGCCGGGACGACATCGAACCCGTCGGGAGCGACGAGGACGCTGCTGCTGCCGGACGGGCTCCTGTGGCCCCGCAGGCAGCGCACCGTCGAATGCTTCGTCCGGTCGACATCCGGCACCGTCCCGGTGCAGCTGTCGGCCGGCGGGCAGACCGCATCCGGATCCGCGACCACCACTGCGTGGACGAAGCTCTCCGTCTCGTTCATCCCCACGTCCGGAAGCATCGTCATCAATGTCGCGAAGACCGGCGCCTCCGCCGGCACCTTCGACGTCGACGACCTCCAGCTGTACGACGGGCCGCTCACCACGGTGCAGCGGCCGAACGCCGCGCCGTCACCGTTCGGCGTCCTGCAGGCGGTGAGCGTCCCCAACGCTGGTGTGTCCGGGGTGTCCGGGGACTGCTACACCGACCCGTCGTTCCTCGTCGACGGTGGCGCCGGAGGAGATCTCGTCGAGGTGTGGGCGCGCGCCGTGTTCCATTCGTCGATCACCGCGGCAACCGCGATGGTCCGGCTCAGGCACGAGTCCGGGATCGGCGACCCGCAGTGGGCGATCGAGACGGGTGTGGCGGGACGGCCGGTCACTCCAGCCGGGGCGACGGTCGTGAAGCTCGTCCGCCTCGGCACGCTGCGCCTCCCGGAGGGCCGGTGCTACATCGAACCCAGATTCACCTACACATCGTCGGGGACGGCGACCGCGTCGGGTGCACCGACGGCAAACACGACGCCATCTGGATACACGGGGTGGGCGAACCCGGCGAACGCCTACAGCCTGAACGGGTCGTATGCGACGTGCCCGGAGGACAGCATCAAGATGATCACGGACTACACGTGCGGGGTGACGGTCCCCGGCGGGTCAGTCATCCAGTCGGTGAGGGTCCGGGTCCTCGGCGCGTCGGCGTCATTGCTGTGGTCGGGTGTGCCGGGCAACCTCAACGTGTGCCTCACCACCGACAACTTCGCGACGACGACACCGATCAAGAACGCCACTCTGGGCTTGGCTGCGGCCGACTATGTCGTCGGCGACGGATTGTGGGGTCGGGACTGGACGGTCGCTGACTGCGCCGCCCTGAAGGTCCGGGTCACGGGGATCGAGGCGAGCATCGACCAGCTCCTCGTCGACGTCGTCTACGCCACGAACCCGCCGGCCGTCGAGTCCCTGATCCTCGCTCCCGCCC
>CAYOSM010000157.1:0-3984 GCA_964406645.1 uncultured Bifidobacteriaceae bacterium
AATTAGATTAGAACTTTCGGATGATTAGTATTGCTCGGCTGAATGCATTACTGCACTTACACCTGCAACCTATAAAATCTCCATTTTTTAATCCAGGCAAGCCCTTCATAAAAAATATTGATTAAAATACGCAGTAGTCTCCTGCGATCCTTTCGAGACCGAAGTCTCAACGAAAACTAGTCTTGTGGACAGCTTCGCGCTTATATGCTTTCAGCGCTTATCTAAACTGGACCTAGCTACCCCGCCGTGCCGTTGAAACGACAACGGGTACACCAGAGGTCCATGCACCTCGGTCCTCTCGTACTAGAGGCGCGCCCACGCAATTTTCGTACACCCACAGCAGATAAGGACCAAACTGTCTCACGACGTTTTGAACCCAGCTCGCGTACCACTTTAATTGGCGAACAGCCAAACCCTTGGGAGCTTCTTCACCCCCAGGACGTGATGAGCCGACATCGAGGTGCCAAACCTTCTCGTCGATGTGGACTCTTGGAGAAGATCAGCCTGTTATCCCTAGAGTAACTTTTATCCGTTGGGCTTTGCGTCTTCCACTCGAACGCATCGGATCACTAACTTCTGGTTTCCCACCTGCGCGAGTCGCCACTCTTGCAGTCAAGCAGGCTTATGCGTTTGCACTACCAGCGCGATTTCCATCCGCGCCTAGCCTACCTTAATAAACGCCTCCGTTACCATTTAGGAGGCAACCGCCCCAGTTAAACTACCCACGAGTCACTGTCCTTGATCAGGTTAAAATCAAGTTAGAAACAACATTCACACAGGGTGGTATTTCACCGTTGCCTCCACATCAGCTAGCGCTGATGCTTCAAAGGCTCCCACCTATCCTAAACAATGTAAACACTGTCCCAATAACACGCTATAGTAAAGCTTCATAGGGTCTTCCCGTCTTGCTGCGGGTAGACGGCATCTTTACCGCCATTGTAAGTTCATCGGAGTGTTCGTTAAGACAGTCTTCTACTCGTTATGCCATTCGTGCGGGTCGTAACTTACACGACAAGGAATTTCGCTACCATAGGACGGTTATAGTTACCGCCGGCGTTCATCAGGGCTTGGGCTCCGAGGTTGCCCCAAGAGCTTTGACCTTCTGACACTGGCCAGGCATCAGCCCGTATACATCAGCTTGCGCTTTAGCACGGACCTAAGTTTTTGATAAACAGTCGGGAGAAGTCTTTCGCTGCGGCCTGTTTAACATGCTGGGTCAATGGCTCCTTTGCTATTAGTTGGTCGCAGATACGGAAAGCCGTCCTGCTCTTCGTTCGCGCTGGCACAGCCAGACGCTCACTTACTAAAGAAAGAAGAGGGTGAGAGTTGCAATTAAGGTTCCGTTTCATCTTTGAAGAAGACACTAAACGAAACTTGCGTTGCAACTCTCTTTTGTCGAGGAGGATAATCCACGACAGGGAATGGAAATTGAGAAGAGCAATCACTCGAAAGCAATCAACTCTATACTCATAGAACTGTGTGAGCTGCAATGCTGCGCGCTAAAATTGTACCGCCTTTTGCCTAATTTGGTACGATCGATCTTTGCGCGCTGCGGATGCAGAGCAGCTCACCAGAGGCAGCCTGAATTGTCACCAAATCCCATTAAGATGACGGGGCTGCCTAATTTGGCGCAGTGGAATGCTTGTCATCCTGAAAGATATACGGCATTGGGGATCTCGCTTGTGTCGATGACTAACGTATTAGCTTGCGAGCACATTTGAGCAACGCCTTCTTGGGATTGTGAATGCATTCCACTGCATATTATATTTGAATTGGGTTATAAAGAAAGCGTTCGGACAGGCCGAAAGACAGCTGGGAACCAGTTAGATTGAACTTAATCAAGACATTAACATGATTAGCCAGCTCACCACTCAGCAGCTCACCACTCAGGGCGTAGATGCTTTCACACTAATAACCCAAACTTTTACATTTAATTTCCATTGACCCAGCATGCAAACAGGCAAGGTATATACCGAAGGTACACCTGCTGTATTGCCGAGTTCCTTAACGAACATTGTTCCGGACGCCTTAGGATTCTCTCCTCATCCACCTGTGTCGGTTTGCGGTACGGACAGTTACACGCGTAACCACGACGCTTTTCTTGGCACCTTGATTCACCCAAATTGCTCTTGCGAACTTTCTCCATATCTTCGAGATTACAACAAACTAGAGACCCGGAGGTCTTTAGCCCATTTTGAAATTCCGGATTTGCCTGGAATCTCTCCCTACGGATACAGCGACGTACATACTCACAGCACGCTTAGGCTATCATGATGCGTCCCGCCTTGGATAACGCATAATTGGTCAGGGAATATCAACCCTGTTTTCCATCGGACCGACCTCTTGAGGCCGGCTCTTAGGCCCGACTAACCCAGGGACGACGATCGTTGCCCTGGAAACCTTGGATATTCGGCGAAGGGGATTCTCACCCCTATACATATTACTTATTCCAACATTCTTGCTTGTGCACTGTCCACGGGCCCTTACGGGTCCCGCTTCAGCCTGTACACAACACTCCTCTACCGCTGCATGATAATAAATTATCAAGCAACCCGCGTCTTCGGCACCTAGCTTAGCCCCTATATATTGTCGGCGCAGGATCGCTTGACCAGTGAGCTGTTACGCTTTCTTTAAAGGATGGCTGCTTCTAAGCCAACCTCCTGGTTGTATAAGCAATCCCACATCCTTTGCACTATAGCTAGGATTTGGGGGCCTTAGACGGCGGTGTGGATTCTTCTCCATTCGACCAATGGACCTTAGAGCCCATAGTCTAACTGCCACGCTATTTACTGATGAGAATTCGGAGTTTGGTTCGAATCTGACGGTTTCCCACCAGAGTCCGATTCAGTGCTCTACCTCTCTCAGGAACACGTGACGCTAACCCTAAAGTTATTTCGAGGAGAACCAGCTATCACCCGGTTCGATTAGAATTTCTCTTCGACCCACAGCTCATCCCCTGATTTTGCAACATCAGTGGGTTCGGGCCTCCCGTTGCTTTTACACAACGTTCACCCTGGCCATGGGTAGCTCACTCGGGTTTCGGGTCTAGCGCATGCGACCTTAAAGATTATATTTAGCACCCAGTATTGCTACCGGATCCTAAATATAACTTTATGCGGACTATTAATCCTCGCTTTCACTACAACTTCGCGTTTGTTAACACTTAGTTAAGCCACATACAACTAACTCGTTGGATCATTCTTCAATAGGCACGCGGTTAACCTGCGGCAAGCCGCTAGGTCTTCCACTCCTTGTAAGTATACGGTTTCAGAGACTATTTCATTCCCCTTCCGGGGTGCTTTTCACCTTTCCCTCACGGTACTGGTTCACTATCGGTCACTATGAGTATTTAGCCTTATGTATTAGTCTACACAAATTCAGGCCAGATTTCTCGTGTCTGGTCTTACTCAAGAAAAAGATCAGGAACTGTATGATGTTTCACTATACGGGACTATCACCCTCTTTGGTCCGCCTTTCCAGGCGTGTTCTGCTACATAGCATACTTAATATCCTATGCGGTATTACTGTACCGCAAATGTCCATTCTTATTACGCCATTATTGCAACGCCAGTAAGCTTTAAGTTAATCTCCTCCCGTAAACGGGATTTGAAAAACAACACAATAATGGTTTGGGCTAATAGATAATTTATTCACCAACCAGAAGCATCTGATCAATGAATAAATTTCTATATGCATCCGCGTTCGCTCGCCACTACTAACGGAATCGACAACTTAGCAGAGCTAAGTCTTTCTTTATTTTCCTCATGCTACTGAGATGTTTCACTTCGCATGGTTCCCACACTACATATCCCACGATATATAGGCATACGTGCTTTACACGCATAGGTTTCCCCATTCGGAAATCTCCGGATCAAAGGTTGTTGCCACCTCCCCGAAGCGTATCGCCGGCTACCGCGTCCTTCATCGGCTCATAGTACCAAGGCATCCACCGTATACCCTTCTCTGTTTTAATCTAAAAGATTA
>CAYOSM010000158.1:0-3892 GCA_964406645.1 uncultured Bifidobacteriaceae bacterium
AGGGCGGCTGGACGCTGGACGGCGAGCCCGTCGCCCTCGTCCCGGGGTCCGACGGACGGGGCGTGATCGCCTCGCTCTCGGGTGGTCCCACACGCGTCGTGGACGTCGTGTTCCCCGTGCTGCACGGCCCGTACGGCGAGGACGGCACGGTCCAGGGACTGTGCGAGATCGCGGGCGTGCCATACGTCGGGGCCGGGGTCGGCGCATCGGCCATCGCCATGGACAAGGCGATGTTCAAGACCGTCGCGCGGACGCTCGACATCCCCGTGGTCGAGTCGGTGGAGGTGTGGCGGTCGGAGTGGACGTCCGATCCGGACGCCGTCCGCCGCCGCGTGGACGATGCGCTCCCCTACCCGGTGTTCGTCAAGCCCGCACGGCTCGGGTCCAGCGTCGGCATCTCACGCGTCACCGATCCCGCCGAGCTCGCCGCCGCCATCGAGGAGGCCCTGGAGCACGACCGCAAGGTCCTCGTGGAGCGCGGCATGGTCGGTCGCGAGGTCGAGGTCGGCGTCCTCGGCAACGAGCACGTGGAACTGTCGCCGGTCGGCGAGATCTCCTACGACAGCGAGTGGTACGACTACGACACCAAGTATCTGCCGGACCGCATGTCCCTCACGGTCCCGGCCGCGATCCCCGACGATTTGGCCGCGCACCTGCAGGACATCGCCCGCCGCGCGTTCCGCGCGATCGACTGTGTCGGAATGGCCCGCATCGACTTCTTCGTCGAGGACTCCGGTGACGCCCGGGTCCTCGAGATCAACACGATCCCCGGTTTCACGCCCACCAGCGTGTACGCCAAGCTCTTCGAGGCGACGGGCATCGCGTATCAACCCCTCGTGGAGCGGCTCATCGACCTCGCGCTGGAGATCGACGGCCAGCGCTGAGAGCGCGGGTGGTGTGATCTCCGTCGCCTCGCCTGCCCCAGGTGCGCGAGACGAGCCACCGATCGGAAACGGGCACGTCACCCACGATGGATGACGGGTCCCGCGGACCGATCGATGCCGCCGGATCCGCGCGCACACGCTCCGGCGCCGGAGGACGCGTGTGACGCCCGCGGCGGTGGCGACGTAGACCGGGTGTACCCCGCGTCAAGGACACCTCACGTGCACGTCTCCCGCCGCTCCCTCGCCACCGCTCTCGCCGTCGCCGTTCTCTCGGCCGTCTTCCTCCTGGCCGTCCGGCTCACCGCCTCCGCCGACACCGGCGAGGTGGACCACCACGGTGCCATCACCCGCGTCGAGTACTCCCGTCAGAAGGCCGTCCCCGGCTTTGACACGTCCATCCACGTCGTCACCGACCACGCCCGCCTCCGGACGCTGGAGACGGCCCTCCACGACCACGACTGGTCACCGGGCCGCGAGTCCTGGAACGACGATGGGTGCTCGGGCGGCACCCGGACGACGATGACCATCGTCGCCTCGGACGGGACGACCCGCGGATATGACGGCTACGCGTGCGGTGACGCCAGCCCGGCCATCGTCGGCTCCGTGAACGCGATCGTCGACCGCTGGTGAGCACCGGACAGGAGCCGGCGCCGTCAGAATGGGCGCATGACCGTGATCGGTGTCATCGCCGACAGCCACGTCGGTGAGTTCCTTCCCGCCCTTCCCGACGGTGTGCAGTCGGCCTTCGAGGGATGCGACCTCATCCTCCACGCCGGCGACATCTGCGCCCCCGGAGTGCTCGACGAACTCGGCCGGATCGCACCGGTCGTCGCCGTGCGCGGGGACCACGACCGGCTGGGTGCGACTCGCCTGCCGCGGACGCAGACGCTCACCGTCGACGGTGTCCGCATCGGCCTCATCCACGGACGCCGCTGGTATCCGGTCGACATCGCCGTGACCCTCGCCCACGTGGCCGCCCGCCGTCGGCTGCGGTGGCGCGCCGGACTGCACCGAGGTCTCCTGCGCCGCGTCGGGCCCGTCGACCTCGTGATCTACGGCCACTGGCACGAACGGGATCTGGGCCAGGTCGGCGACACGGTCGTCTTCTCACCCGGCGCGGTGTGCCCCTGGGGGAGCCTCCAGACCGATCCCGCGCCGCGGCCGGGTATACGGGGCCTTGCCGACCGCGTGGTGCTCCGCTACCGGCGGCAATTGCCCGCCGACGCCGTGCGCCCCTCCGTCGGGCGGATCGCGATCGAGGACGGGGCGATCACCTCCATCGAGGTGATCGATCTGGCCACCGGAGAGGTGCGTGCCGAGCCTCGCGGGTGAGGCCACTGCGGACGGACAGGGCAGAGGCTGAGACCGTAGACGTCTGGCGACCACGCGATGGTCACGCCGGGTGATGAGCCGAGACGGACGCGGACGGCACCACCCGGCGCCGTCTCCCTAGGGGCCGAGACAGCCGATCGGGATGACGTCAATACCGTCCTGTCGACGATATGCGGACCTGCCAGTGCTGACGATCACGCCGAGGAATGCCGGGGCACCCTGTCGGCCGGTGTCGACCTTGGTGGCGAATCGATGCAGGGACGCCGCCGCCTCGTCGATGGATTCGTGACCGAGTTTGACCTCGAAGGCACCCCATTTGGCACCATCGACATTCACGATCGCATCGACCTCATGTCCGTTGGCATCACGCCACGATTCGATGGTGCCCCGCAGAGGCTGGGCGTAGATCCGGAGATCGCGGATGACGAGGGCCTCGAAGTGCAGGCCGAGCGCACTGAGGTCGGTGAGCAGGTCGGCGCTGCCGGCGTTCAGCGCAGACAGGCCGAGCGAGGGGTCGACGAGATAGCGAACCGCTGCTTGACGCAGCCGGACCCGCGACCGCATGTGGGGACGCCACGCCTCGGAATCCTCGACGAGGTGGAGACGGCCGAGGGCGTTGATGTAGGAGGCAAGGGTCTGTGATGCGATCGGCCCGTCGTCCCCGCCGACGTCCCTCGCGAGTTCGGTGGACTTGGTCGCCTGACCGACGGACCGCCCCAAGGCGGCGAGAAGTCGCCGAATGTTGCGGGGGTCGCGCCGACCGCCGAGCCCCTGCACATCCACCTCCGCGATCTGCGTTAGATAGTCGGCGACCCACTGACGGGCCGCGCCCTCGTCGGCACCGATGAGGTCCGGCCAGCCACCGATCACAATGCGCCGGACGACCTCACGGAAGTCGAGGTGCTCCGCGTTGCCCCTCGGTGCCTCACCCTCAAGCAACGCGCGCAGGGAGACCTCACCGGTGGAGTGCCCCGACTCGGTGAGGCTCATCGGCCTCATTGTGATGACTCCGAAGCGGCCTGCACCAGAATGACGGGTTGCGTCGTCGTTGGGCGTGGAAGAGCCCGTCAGGATGTAGAGGCCCTTGTCGGATCGATCATCGACCTGTCGACGCACGCGGTTCCAGAGGGCGGGCTCGACCTGCCATTCGTCGAAGAGGATCGGGGTGGGGTTGTCGAAGAGCACGTCGGGGGCGTTGTGGATCAGGCCACGCACGGATGAATCCTCGTCCAGCCGGAAGATCGTCTTCGCCCGCCGGGTTGCGGTCGCAGTCTTGCCGGAGGCCTTCGGTCCCTCGATGACGACCGCCCCGATGGCGGAGAGCCGGCTCTCGAGCTCGCCGTCGACGATGCGGGGGAGGTAGGGGACCATGACGGCATCTTACAGATTGCCTGAACTCTGTTTTGTGTTTTGCCTTGCTAGAACTTTATTGTATGCCTGATTGCCGCCTGGCCATTCGCCCGGTTCATGCCCGCCCGTCACGGGTGACGAAGGGCGTCAGGAGGCCCGGGACCGGCGGCTACGCGGATGCGCCCGGTCGAAGTCCTCGCGCAGATGTGCCGCCGTCACGTGCGTGTAGATCTCGGTCGTCACCGGGCTGGCGTGCCCCAGGTGCGCCTGTACGTAGCGGATGTCCACACCCGCCTGGATGAGGTGCGTCCCGCACGAGTGCCGGA
>CAYOSM010000159.1:0-3828 GCA_964406645.1 uncultured Bifidobacteriaceae bacterium
GATCTGATGTGAGTCACGTCATATCAAGGGGACGCACATGATCCTGGGTGGGGCTCTGCCGTCGCCGTCCACCTCACGACCGGTCACCGAGGAAGGCGGACATGCGGTCCAGCTCCTCGTCAAGAGCGGACGCGAACGCCGGGTGACCGGGAGGCGCTCCGGCCGCATATCCCAGGTCGGCCGAAAGAGCACCGTCCTGCACCGAGACGTTGGCCCAGCCGACGACGCGATCACGCCACAGCAGCGGCAGGGCGTAGTAGCCGCGGACGCGCTTCGCCGCCGGCGTGTACGCCTCGAAGCGATACTCCCAGCCCCAGAGGTGTGCGA
The DNA here is from genome assembly GCA_964406645.1 of uncultured Bifidobacteriaceae bacterium. Lineage (GTDB taxonomy): Bacteria > Actinomycetota > Thermoleophilia > Miltoncostaeales > Miltoncostaeaceae > CALMEC01. The sequence goes on from CAYOSM010000159.1 coordinate 328, forward strand.
ACCGACGCCGGTCCCAGACGATGGGGTCGAACGGCGCCAGCAGACGCACCCGATTGCGCGGCGCCCATCGGGGCGCGGACGGATCCTCCGCCACCGGCCAGCAGTACTCCTCCCCATCGATGACCGCCCAGGCGTACCGGTCCCGGGCCGCCGCGAGCACCGCCTTCCGGGCCGGCATCCACTGAAGGGCGCCGTACCTCAGGAGCGACGCCAGCTGTCCCAGCGTCCCGCGCGGTACCGGCGCATAGAGCCCGACCGCGACGTCCAGCAGCCGGGTGAGCCCGTCGACGGGATCGATGGCGTGCTCGGGTGTCCCGGCGACGGCGTAGGTGCGGGTGCCCGAGACGCGGGAATGCACGCGCAAGATGCCGCGGTGGTGCATGCCGTCGAGCAGGTGCGTGCTGGCGTTGGACGTGCCGCCGAACCAGTTGGTGATGCGCCCGTGCCGGAAGTGCTCATCGACCTCGCGCGGATGGACGACCCCACGGTCGCGGACGAACTCGAGGACCTCGGCGGCGTCCCGCTCCTGCTGCGGCGTCCAGGCGCGCCGCGGCGTGCGCGGATGCATGAGCCGGGCCACGTCCCGCGGCAGGTAGCCGTAGTTGACGAAGGCGTCCTCCTCCAGCGGCAGTCCGGGGTAGGAGCGCTCGAGCTGCCCGGCCCGATAGCCCGACACGCGGTGGCGGAGGATGAGGTCCTGCGCACGGGCCGGAGCCCGGATGGGGTCGGCCTGGACGAACCCCAGCCGCTCGATCGCCGTGGTGAGGGTGGTCGGTCGGAACAGCGTGCGGGCCACCGCGTAGCGCCGAAGCTGGTTCAGGGTGACCCGCGTCATGTGGGTGGATGCTCGTTCGGAGGGCCCGGCGTGGCCATGTCCTGGCTGAGCGGCCGGGCGCCGGCATGCCCTCCCGGGGCGGCCACGATCCCGGAGGCGAAATCGACAGCCCGAGTCGCCGTATCCCGCCATTCCGTGTCTCGTGGCGAGGTCGCATCGGCCTCCGCGGCCGCGATCACCGCGAAGACGGCGTCCCCCGCGCCCATTGCGTCCACCACCGGTGGACCGGGCGGACCGGGCATCTCGATCCAAGCGCCGTCGGGGAGCCCCACCCGGACGCCGGCCGCACCTCGGGTCAGGATCACCGCCTCGACGCCGGACGCGAACAGCTCGTCGCACCACCGGTCGATGGGCCCGAGATCCAGGACGGAGTGGTCCTGCTCACTCAGCTTGACGATCCTGGCCTCCGCGGCCATGCGGAGGAAACCGGCCCGGAACGCGGCCGGATCGCCCAGCAGCTGTGGCCGCGGGTTCGGGTCCACCATCAGACGGTGACCGCCGTCGGCGATCAGCGCCAGCAGACCGCCGACCTGCCCGGCATCGCCGAACGGGAAGGTGGTGACGGCCAGGAGCCGACCGCGTCCCAGCCCGGCGGCGATCTCGGGACTGACGGTGAACCGACGGTCCCGGACGGACCCGGTGAACGTGTACGTCGGCTCGCCGGCGACCCGTGACGACGTCGCCCGTCCGGTCGGGCGCGGCTCGCCGAGTGGTCGCAGATCCACGCCACGATCCCGGATGATCCTCCGCAGCTCGTGCCCCGCCGGGTCGTCACCCACCTCGGCCAGCAGGATCGCCGGTGTCCCGAGGGTGACCAGGTCGATCGCGACGTTGCAGCCGGCCCCTCCTGGATAGGCGACCGACCGTCGCCCGGCGGCGGTCTCCTCCACGAGCTCGTCGACGATCAGGTCGCCGATCACCACCACCGGCTGCGGGTCAGGTGTCGAGGGCACGGATACACGCTACGGTCGCGGCGCACTCGGCGTCATGCGGACTCCCACCCGACCCGCGACGGCTCCCCCGTCGCCCTCCTCCGACGTCGTCGGCGCGCATCGGCGAAGATGTGCGCCCGAGATGGTCCGCCGCGGACCATGCCCGCCCCACGAACCAGGACGCCCGAGCCCGTGCCCCCTATCCGCCACGCACTCTCCATCAGCCGCGACGACGACTTCGCCCAGTGGTACCAGGAGGTGATCGCCGAGGCGGAGATGGCCGAGGAGTCCGGGGTCCGCGGCTGCATGGTCATCAAGCCGTGGGGCTACGGCATCTGGGAGCGCATCCAGCGCACGATGGACGACCGCATCAAGGCCGCCGGGGTCGACAACTGCTACTTCCCCCTCTTCATCCCCCTCTCGTACTTCGCCAAGGAGGCGGAGCACGTCGACGGGTTCGCCAAGGAGATGGCCGTCGTCACCCATCACCGCCTCATCGACGACGGAAAGGGTTCACTCGTCCCCGACCCCGAGGCCGAGCTGGAGGAGCCGCTCATCGTGCGGCCCACCTCCGAGACGGTCATCGGGGCCGCCATGGCCCGCTGGATCCAGAGCTGGCGCGATCTCCCCCTCCTCACCAACCAGTGGGCCAACGTGGTGCGCTGGGAGATGCGTACCCGCATGTTCCTCCGCACGAGCGAGTTCCTCTGGCAGGAGGGCCACACCGCGCACGCCGATCGCGACGACGCGATGACCGAGACCCTCCGCGCCCTCGAGATGTACCGGGAGTTCTCCGACAACGTGCTCGCGATGCCGGTCATCGCCGGCGAGAAGCCCGAGAACGAGCGCTTCCCCGGCGCCGTGGCCACCTACAGCATCGAGGCCATGATGCAGGACGGCAAGGCGCTCCAGGCCGGCACGTCCCACTACCTGGGCACCGGATTCGCCGAGTCCGCGGGCATCACCTACCAGAGCAGGGAGGGCGAGGAGACCCTCTGCCACACGACGAGCTGGGGGGTCTCCACCCGCCTGATCGGCGGCGTGATCATGACCCACGGCGACGACGACGGGCTGCGCGTCCCCCCGGCCATCGCGCCCCATCAGATCGCGATCATCCCCATGCTCCGCGACGACGACGGCGACGCGGCCATCCTCGACTACTGCGAGGAGCTGCGGGCGACACTCGCCGGTCTCACCGCACTCGGTGAGCCGGTCCGCGTGCTGCTCGACAAGCGTGAGGGCAAGGCCACGCAGAAGCGCTGGACCTGGGTTAAGAAGGGCATGCCGATCATCCTCGAGATCGGCGCGCGCGACGTGTCCGGCGGCAACGTGTCGGTGATCCGCCGTGACCGTCTGTGGCGCGAGGACGGCAAGACGAACTTCACCGTGATGACGCGGGACGACTTCGTGGCGGCGGCGGCCGCCGAGCTGGAGGACGTCCAGCGTTCACTGCACGACGAGGCGCTGGCGCGCCGCGACGCGAACATTCACCGCGACATCACCGACCTGGAGGGGCTGGCCGCCTTCTACGACGAGAACGCCCGCTACCCGGGATGGGTGGAACTCCTCTGGGCACGGCCCACGGGAGCCGAGCTCGACGACGTCGTCGCCCGCCTCAAGGATCTGAAGCTCACCATCCGCAACACGCCTCTGGATGACGCGCCCGTGACGGGGACCTGCGTCTTCACCGGCCGCCCGGCGGTGGAGCGCATCTACGTCGCACGTTCGTACTGA
>CAYOSM010000160.1:0-3814 GCA_964406645.1 uncultured Bifidobacteriaceae bacterium
ACGTAGCGGATGTCCACACCCGCCTGGATGAGGTGCGTCCCGCACGAGTGCCGGAGGGCATGGGGGAAGACCCGCTGCCCCTTCTCGATGAGCCCCGCCCGCTCCGCCACCGCCTGCACCTCCCGCCAGACCCCCGCGCGACCCAGGCGGCGCCCGCGACGGGTCAGGAAGACGGCGTCCGCGTCACGGTGACGCGCCTGCTCCGCCCGCGGATGGGTGTCGCGGGCACGGAGCTCCGGCCGCCCGACGCGCAGATACGCGAGGAGCGCCGTTCGCGCCACCACGGGCACGGCGACCGCGCGCTGCCGGGCGCCCTTCCCGTGGACCAGGATGAACGGATCGTCCGGGTCGTCGAGATGGAGGTCGGAGACGTTGAGCGACGATGCCTCACTCGCACGAAGACCGCAGCCGTAGAGGATCTCGATGAGGGCGTGGGTACCGGAGCCCTCGGGGCCGGGGGTGGCCGCCGCCGCCTCGCACATCGCCCGGACCTGCGACTGGTCGAGTGCCACGACCTCACGCCCCAGGCGGCGCTTCGCCTCGGCCACGCCACCGGGCGGGCTGAGGTCCGCGACGGGATTCTCGAGAGCGAAGATCCCCGACCACCACCGGCAGAACGCCCGCACGCCGGCCACGCGACGGCGCCGGCTGGCGACGCTCCCCTCGAGCCCGTCGCGCCAGGTCTGCCACCACTCGCCGCCGAGCGCCGTGAGGGCCTCGGCGGCGCGCCGCGCCTCGGCGTCGTCCTCCACGCCGAACACCACGGAGCGATCCGACGGGCCCTCGATGCCGAGCGCACCGGCCAGGACGACGAGATCGCGTCGATACGACGCGCGGGTGTTGACGCTGGACCGTGAGGCCAGGAAGGCCTCAGCGAGCGTCCAGTATCCGACCTCGGAGACGGCGCTCATCCGCGTGGGTGTCCCCGACGAAGGACGCCCTGCATGGCCTTCGTGCTGACCCCCGTGTAGCGCTGCGTGGTCGCAAGGCTCTCGTGCCCCAGGACCTCCTGCACCACGCGCAGGTGGGCTCCGCCCGTGCCGTCGGGCCCCTCCAGCAGGTGCGTCGCGGCGGCGTGACGCAGGAGGTGCGGGCCCCCTGCGCGGCCGGCCGCACGAAGGCGCTTCGCCACGATCCGGTACACGGTGCTGCCGTCGAGCGGTCCGCCCGAGCGCGTCACGAAAACCGGCTCGCGCTCGGCGGCGATCGGTCCGCGGCCCACGAGGCGGGGGCGGCCGTCCGCCAGCCAGGTCCGCAGGGAGTCGACGGCGAGCTCGGTGAGCGGGACCGTGCGCGGCTTGCCGCCCTTGCCGACGACCCGGAGCGTCTCGTGCTCGAAGTCGAGACCGGCGAGGACGAGGTCGCAGATCTCCTGGCGGCGGAGGCCGCTCCCGTAGAGGACCTCGAGGATCGCCCGGTCCCGTAGCGCGAGCGCCTCCTGCAGCGGCGTGGCCGACTCACGTTCCTGATCGGCCTCGACGACACGGGCGGCATCGTCCTGCGTCAGGCGCGGAACCGGTGCCGGGACGACCTTCGGGGCGTCGACGAGATCGGTCGGGGACCGGTTCGGCGGGAAGTACGGTGTGAGCCAGACCGAGAGGGCGACGCCCGCGCGACGACGGGTGGACGGAGACCAGGCGAGGTCGCGGAAACACGCTTCGAGGGCGGACGCGGTGATGGCACCCGGCCCCGCCACGCCGTGCTCGGCCATCCAGCGCGCGACGCGCCGGCAGTCGCCGAGGTATTCCTCCTTGGTGCGCGGTGCGAGTTCGCTCCTTCGCGCACCCTGCCGGTCGATGCGCTCGGCCAGATCGACCAGTGACGATTCCCAGGGGTCCACCCTCAGGAGTTCGCCACCCCCATGACCGTGACCTCCCCCACCCGCACCCAGTAGGGGTTGTCGGCCGGCTCATCGCCCTTCGGAAGGGTCGTCCACCACAGGGTGACCTCGTTCAGCCGCTTGCCGTCCGTCAGGGTGATGACCGTCTGCGGCGTCGTCATGGCACCCTCCCAGAGGGCGGGCGCGGTCGAGGACGGCGTCTCGGCACCGTCGAGCACGCGCAGGGTGCCGCCCGCCGTGGTCGTGTCGATCGTGATGGTGTGGACGACCGTCGTCGACGGGAACGTCAGCTTGAGGCCGACGCCGTCCTTGCCCATGGTGGCCTCCTTGTACTGCTCGGTGCGCCACCTCGTCTCGGGGTTGCGGTCGTTCAGGTTCCCGAGCTCGTCGGGACTCTCAGTACCGTCACCCCCCGGATCGACCTCCGCCGGGATGAACTCGATCCTGACGGGATCGCCCGTCGTCTGTGACGACCCCAGTGGCGTGTGGCTGCGGAGGTCCGGGATGAGGACGACCGCGGCGCCGACGAGCCCGCCGACGATGGCGAGACCGAGAAGCCACGCGAGGACACCTCCGCCACGCCGCTTCCGGACCCCCTGGCGCCGGGCGTCCCGGCGACGGACGGCGCGCATCTTGGAGGTGGTGGGATCGCCGTCATCGCCGTGGGCGGTGGCGTCGTCGACGTCCTCGCCCATGAGGGCCTGGGCGAAGGCGTCGGCGCTCGCGAACCGGCGCCGGGGGTCCTTCTGCATCGCGCGGACGCACGCATCCGCCAGGTACGGAGGCAGATCCGGCGTGAACCGCCGCGGATCCGGCGCGTCCTCATAGACGTGCTTGGTGGCGACGGCGACGGCGTTCTCGCCGGTGAACGGCAGCCGGCCGGTGAGGGCCTCGAAGAGCACGACACCCAGCGAGTAGATGTCGCTGCGCGCGTCGACCTCCCGTCCCTCCGCCTGTTCCGGGGCCAGGTAGTCGCTGGACCCGATGACGATGCCGGTGCGGGTGAGGTTGTTCTCGGCCTCCAGGAACCGCGCGATGCCGAAGTCGGTCAGCTTCGCGGTGCCCTCGGTGTCCACGAGCACGTTGTGGGACTTGATGTCGCGATGGACGACCCCCGACCGATGGGCCGCCGCGAGTGCCCGGGCGATCTGGGCGACGACGACGGCGGCCCGCTCCGGAGCCATGCGGCCGTGCTGGCGCAGGATCGTCTTGAGGTCCTGCCCCTCCACCAGTTCGAAGACGAGAAAGGGCTCGTCGTCCATGCCCCCCTGATCCAGGAGGCGCACCAGATTGGGATGCGACAGACCCGCCACGGCGCGCCCCTCACGACGGAAGCGCTCCTCCAGCTCGTCGTCCCCGTGAAGGCGGGCATGCAGGCGCTTGACGGCGACCTCGCGCCCCAGGACGGTGTCGGTGGCGCGCCAGACGGTGGCCATCCCGCCTCGTCCGATGAGGCCCTCGACGCGGTACCGCCCCCCGAGCAACGCGGACTCAGGAGACATCGGTGACCGCCAGCCCCTCACGTCCGTGATACGGCCGCGACGGACGTAACCCGGAAGCGTGCTGCATGCGCTGACGATAGCCCACGGGGACGGATGCACCGGCCCACGAGGTCATACCGTCCGCCCTGTCGTCGGGACCGCGCACGATCGTGCCTCAGCGCTTGAGCCTCGCGCGCCATTCGAGTACCCTGCATCGGCCCGGGGGGATGCCCGAGTGGTCAAAGGGAACGGTCTGTAAAATCGTCGGCTCCGCCTACGGAGGTTCGAACCCTCCTCCCCCCACTACCGGCCTCGGCCGGTGTTTCGCCCAGTTAGCTCAGTTGGTAGAGCACTTCCATGGTAAGGAAGGGGTCAACGGTTCGAGTCCGTTACTGGGCTTCCCCAGCGGGGAAACCGGGCGGCGTAGCTCAGTTGGTTAGAGCAGCGGAATCATAATCCGCGTGTCGTAGGTTCGAGTCCTACCGCCGCTACT
>CAYOSM010000161.1:0-3769 GCA_964406645.1 uncultured Bifidobacteriaceae bacterium
GCGGCGGGGTGGAGCACGCCCGCGACGGGATGTTCGAGGGCGCCACGTACTTCCTGACGCCGTCCGAGGAGACGCGGCCGGACCTCTATGAGCGACTGCACCAGCTGATCGCCCGCATCGGGGCGCGGCCCTCGGCCATCGACGCGGACGCCCACGATCGCATTCTCGCGCTCGTCTCTCATCTGCCGCACGTGATCGCGTCGGCGCTCATCGAGCAGGCGGCGTCAACCACCCCGGGCGGACGAGAAGCGCTTCGAAGCGCCGGGCCGTCCTTCGCGGACCTCACCCGCGTGGCCGGCGCCAATCCGCCGCTCTGGGCGGACATCCTCACGGCAAACGGGGAGGCGGTGGCCGAGGCCATCGACGACCAGGTCCGGCGCCTCGCGGACGTGTCCGCATTGGTGCGGGCCGGCGACCACGAGGCGATCCAGGCGTTCTTCCAGCGGGCCGCCGATGAGCGCGCACGTCTGGGCGAGGTGCACGAGGTCCTGGCGGAGCCCTATCGGGTCGTCATCGCGCTGTCCAACCGGCCGGGAGCGATCTCCCTGGTGGCCACCGCGCTCGGGCACGCGCACGTCAACATCGAGGATCTCCAGCTGCGGTCCGGCGTCGGTGAGCAGGAGGGAGAGCTCTCGCTGGTCGTGTCGGGGACTCAGGCGCGCGACACCGCGGTGCGGTGCGTGAGAGACCTGGGTTTCGGCGTGCATGCCGAAGCCCTGGAGTAGCCGGGAGGCCGACCTCTCTCACGGGGCGGCGTCTGCCAGATTCCCGGCGTGAGTCGCCCGGCGGATGAGATCAGCGTGGAGTACGGGGAGAGGATCTCCCTCTGGTTGTACGGCCTCATGGTCACCGGTGCCACCCTGGTTGCCGGGGCACGCGTCGACAAGCTCTGGGAACTCGTCATTCTCGTCGTCGTGACAAACATCGTGTACTTCCTGACTCATCTCCTCGCGTCGTGGGTCGCCCCGCGCTCAGACGCCGACGTGCGATCCCTCGGTCATCATGCGCGCGTCGCTGCGCCGATGGTCAGTGCCGCCTTCGGGCCGCTCGCCGTCACCCTCGTCGTGTCGGTCCTCGGCGCAGGCCGGGCGATTGCGGTGCTCTGCGGTCTCGTCGCGGTGATGATCGGTTTCGCGGGTGTGGCCGCGATCGGCCTGCGACGCCGGGGGATGGGCGGTGTCCGCATCCTCGTCGCGGTCGCTTTCATCGTCGCCGTCGCCGTGCTCCTGATCGGCGCGAAGCTCCTTCTGCACTGATCGCGCAGTCCCGCACGTGGAGCCGGATGCCGGCCCGTGATCGTCGTGGAGGTGCCTTCCGGCCCTCAGCCGAGTCGTGTGAGCACGGCCGCGGCCGTCGCCTCCGCGCTGGCCACGCAGTCGCCGACTGAGATGCCGCCGCGGTAGTTGGCGCACAGGTGCAGGCCCGGGTATCGGGCCTCGACGGCCGTGATCCGCTCGATGCGGGCCTCATGGCCCATCGTGTACTGGGGGATGGCGCGGGGGCGGCGCGTCACGGTGACGTCGACGGGCGCGCCGGCGCCGAGGAGATCGCGGAGCTCCGCGGCCACGAGGCCCCTCAACTCATCGTCCGGCAGCGCAGCGTCCGGCGGCCGGCGCATGCCACCGACGAACGTGGTGAGGAGTGCGTGGCCGCCGGAGGCGCGGTGGGGGAAGAGGGTGCTGGAGAAGATCGTCCCCAGGATGCGGCGGTCCTCGCGGGCAGGGATCAGGAATCCGAAGCCGTCGAGCGGGTGGCGCACGTCGTCCCGACGGTATTCCGAGGTGACGATCGCGACCGGGGCGTAGGGGATCTCACGGAGCGGTACGTCGATCTCGGGGGCGAGACCGCGGACGATGCGGCGGGCCGAGTCGGCGTCGGTGGCGACCACGACAGCACGGGTGTCGAGCGCGAGCTCTCCCTCCGGGCCGATGAATGAGACGCGGTAGCCGTCCGGCGCGCGTGTAACAGAGGTCACGGTCGCGTCGGCCGTCACATCGACGGATCGCGCGAGGGCGTCGGTGAGCGTCTGCATGCCGTCGCGGAACGAGAACATCCCCGCGCGGGGCGGACGCGGCGTCCCGCTGCGCTTCCGCTGGCGGAGACCCGTGATCTGGGCCCGCACCAGGCTTCCGGCGCGCGTCTCCATTGCCTGGAGCCGGGGAAACGCGCTGCGCATCTCGAGCAGGTCCGGATCACCCGCGAACACGCCGGCGACGAACGGGTTGACGCCGTAGGCCTCCGCCTCGTCACCAAGTCGCCGGCGTACGAACGCCCCGACGGACTCGTTGGCGCCCTCCGGGGCACGGCGGATGAACGGCTCGCGCAGAAGGCGCAGTTTGCCGCGAGCGGACAGGAGCGGCGAGCGGATCGCGGCGGGCGGTGAGGTCGGAATGGGGACGAGGACGCCGTCGCGGAGGATGAACCGGCGCGACGCGGCGGGGTTCGCGGTCACCCGTTCGCCGTCGAGTCCGAGCTCCGAGATCAGTGCGGTGAGCGCTCCCGCCGATCCCATCGCGCTGTTCGGGCCGCCCTCGACGAGCCGCTCACCGTCACGCCGGGACGCGATGACGCCTCCCGGTCCGGATGCCCGCTCCAGGACTCGGACCGCGATCCCGCTCGCGCTCAGGCGGTGTGCCACGGTGAGCCCGGATATCCCGGCCCCGATCACGCAGACGTCGACCTCGGGCATGCTCATGGCGTCGGCGACGCCACACCACCGCGGACGCGATCCACAACGAGGTCCGCAAGAGCCTCGATGTAGGCGGGAGAGGTGTTGAGACCCTCGGTCACCTCGAAGGTCTCGATGCCGGCGTGGGCGGCGTCCTCACGCAGATCGATCCCGAGCTCATGCAGGGTCTCGATGTGGTCGGCGGTGAACGCGATCGGTACCACCACGAGGTGCCGGACCCCGGCCGCGGCCAGCTCCTTGGTCTTCTCGATCGTGTCGGGCTTCAGCCACTCACGCGGGCCGACCTTGCTCTGGAAACTCATGTGGTGGGGACGGTCATGGCCGCGGAACGCCATGACCGCGTCGACGCTCTCGCGGATCTGGCCCGAATACGGGTCGCCGGCCTTCACATCCATGAGCGGGGTGCCGTGCGCGCTGAAGAGCAGGGTGACCTCGTCGCGGTGCGCGGCGGGGATGCGCTCGATGGCCTCGTCGATGCGTTCACTGACGGCCCGGATGAACCCGGGGTGCGTCGGATAGGCGTCGACCCGCTCGGCGGGGGGGAGACGCGTGCCGCGCTCAGCGGACAGCTTCCCCCAGGTGTGGAAGCAGGAGCCCGTCGTCGTGCGCGAATACTGAGGATAGAGGGGGAGAAGGACCACGCGTTCGCACCCCGCCGCCTCGATCGCGTCGGCGGCCTCCGTGATGAACGGGTGCCAGTACGAGAAGCCGACGCGCACGATGACATCGGTGCCATCGCCGAGCATGTCGCCGAGACGTTTTTCCAGCGCCACCGCCTGCTCCGCGGAGATCTCCGCCAGCGGGCTCTTTCCCCCGATCATCGCGTAGTTCTCCCCGACCGGGCCGGACCGCTTGCGCGCGATGTACCAGGCGAGCTGGCGGCGGAACACGTTCATCGGCCCGAACGAGATGATGTTCGGATCGTTGAAGAGGTTCTGCAGGAAGGGCCGCACGCTCTCGATGGAGGTGGGGCCGCCCATGTTGAGCAGGATGATTCCGAGCTTTGTCTTCGTCATTCGGTCCGGGTCATACGGTGCGCGAGAAGATCTGCTTCTCGCCGGGGGTCGGCAGGTGCGCGTC
>CAYOSM010000162.1:2500-3733 GCA_964406645.1 uncultured Bifidobacteriaceae bacterium
AGTGCAGTGTCTTTCGCCTACGGGGCTGTCACCCTGTATTGCCAGCCTTTCCAGACTGTTCGACTAGAAACTGCTTTTGTAACTTCCCGATCGCACTGCGGCGCGACCATGTCACTCCTACAACCCCACTTGAGCTAAGCCCGCAGGCATGGCACTCAAATGGTTTGGGCTGATCCCGTTTCGCTCGCCACTACTAAGGGAGTCGAGGTTTCTTTCCGTTCCTCCGGTTACTGAGATGTGTCACTTCACCGGCTTACCTTCGCCCACCCTATGTGTTCAGGTGGGGATACACGCGCATTACCACGTGTGGGTTCCCCCATTCGGAAATCCGCGGGTCATAGGTTGTTCAGCACCTCACCGCGGCTTATCGCAGCCGTCCACGTCCTTCATCGGCTTCTGACGCCAAGGCATCCACCACGTGCCCTTTGTATCTTGACAAAGAGCACACCTTTGCCACTCTGCAGTTTTCAAGGTACGTCGTCGGCCGAATGAGCGCACCGACAGCGCGGTAGCCCGCATGTGCGGGCCCCACCCTCAAGACTAAACAGCATGCCTCACCCGTTGGTTAACCCTGAGCTCACGAAACCCCACTGCATTCAGTGTTGTCACTCAGAGAAACGGATGATGGTTCAGGCGTCGACGTTCTGTCTAGGGCTTCGGCTCGCTCCACGGCGTGTGGAGGGAGCTCAACGGATCCCGTGATGGGATTCCGGAGCCCAGGCGATCGCTGTGCGATCGCTATCCCTAGAAAGGAGGTGATCCAGCCGCAGCTTCCGCTACGGCTACCTTGTTACGACTTCACCCCAATCGCTGACCCCACCTTCGACGGCTGCCTCCCTTGCGGGTTAGCCCACCGGCTTCGGGTGTTGCCGACTTTCGTGGTGTGACGGGCGGTGTGTACAAGGCCCGGGAACGTATTCACCGCGACGTTGCTGATTCGCGATTACTAGCAACTCCGGCTTCATGGAGGCGAGTTTCAGCCTCCAATCCGAACTGGGACCGGCTTTTTGGGATTCGCTCGACCTCACGGTTTCGCAGCCCTTTGTACCGGCCATTGTAGCACGTGTGTAGCCCTGGACATAAGGGGCATGATGACTTGACGTCGTCCCCACCTTCCTCCGGTTTGTCACCGGCAGTATCCCATGAGTCCCCGGCATTATCCGCTGGCAACATAGGAAAGGGGTTGCGCTCGTTGCGGGACTTAACCCAACATCTCACGACACGAGCTGACGA
>CAYOSM010000163.1:0-3689 GCA_964406645.1 uncultured Bifidobacteriaceae bacterium
AGGGCCATCGTCCGCGATGCCGTCGAGACGCATGCGCGCACCCCGTTCCGCGAGTCCGTGTGGTCGACCCTGTCCGACAGCTTCCGCTTCGTGCCCGGGAACTTCGACGACGACGACGCGTTCGACATGCTGGCCGAGACGCTCCACGACCTGGATCGCCTGAACGGAACAGGGGGCAACACCGCCTTCTACCTCTCCATCCCACCGGGCCTCTTCGAACTGGTCTGCACGCAGCTCGAGAGGAGCGGCCTGGCGCGACCGCAGACCGGGGCGTGGACGCGCATCGTCATCGAGAAGCCCTTCGGACACGACGGCGAGAGCGCCCGGGAGCTGAACGACATCGTCTCGAAGGTCTTCCCGGCCGACAGCGTGTTCCGGATCGACCACTACCTCGGCAAGGAGACCGTCCAGAACATCCTGGCGCTGCGATTCGCCAACGAGATGTTCGAGCCCGTCTGGAACGCCGGTCACGTCGACCACGTCCAGATCACCATGGCCGAGGACATCGGCATCGGCGGGCGGGCCGGGTACTACGACGGCATCGGTGCGGCGCGCGACGTCATCCAGAACCACCTCCTGCAGCTCCTCGCGCTGACCGCGATGGAGGAGCCCCTCTCCTTCGACGCGCATGACCTCCGCGCCGAGAAGGTCAAGGCGCTCACCGCCGTCCGCATCCCGGCGGATCTCACGAAGGGCACCTCGCGCGGCCAGTACACCGCCGGCTGGCAGGGCGGCGAACGGGTCGTCGGTTACCTGCAGGAGGACGGGGTACCGGCGGACTCCACCACCGAGACGTTCGCGGCGATGCGCCTCGAGATCGCGACGCGGCGCTGGGCGGGCGTCCCCTTCTACATCCGGACGGGCAAGCGCCTCGGCAAGCGGGTCACGGAGGTCGCCGTCGTCTTCAAGCGGGCACCGTTCCTGCCCTTCACCGACACGCAGACCGAGGAGCTCGGCCAGAACGCCCTCGTCATCCGGATCCAGCCGGACGAGGGAGTCACCGTCCGGTTCGGCTCGAAGGTTCCGGGCGCGGCGATGGAGGTGCGCGACGTCGCCATGGACTTCGGATACGGGACCTCGTTCACCGAGCAGTCGCCCGAGGCGTACGAGCGCCTGATCCTGGACGTCCTCATCGGGGCGCCTCCCCTCTTCCCCGATCAGGAGGAGGTCGACCTCTCCTGGCGCATCCTGGACCCCATCACCCGTCACTGGGCCCGACGCGGAGTACCCGAGCCCTATGAACCGGGCCGCTGGGGGCCGTCGGGAGCCGACGCGATGATGGCCCGTGACGGACGACGATGGAGGCTCCCGTGATCGTGGACATGCCCGCGACGTCGACCGCCGCCGTGGCCGGCCGACTGATCCGCCTCCGCGACGATGCCGGTGCCCTCGCCCTCGGACGTGTGCTGACGCTCGTCATCGTCGTCGACGGCGGCCGGTGCGAGGCGGCCCTTCAGTCGGCCATCCAGGCCTCACATCTGCACCCGTCGCGCATCGTCGCCATCGTCGACGAGGGCCGGCGCGGTCGCAGCACCATCGACGCCCAGATACGCGTCGGGGGCGATGCCGGTGCGGCCGAGGTGATCGTGCTGCGGCTGCGGGGACCGGTCGCCGGACAGCCGGCATCGGTCGCGATCCCCTTCCTGCTCGCCGACTCGCCCATCATCGGCTGGTGGCCGCACACGGCCCCTGAGAACACCGGGTCCGACCCGCTTGGGCAGCTCTGCCAGAGGTGCATCACCGACTGCGCCGCGGTGCCACGCCCGCAGGCCGCCCTCGTCCGGCGCGCCGAGAACTACCGCCCCGGCGACAGCGACCTCGCCTGGAGCAGGGTCACCCGGTGGCGCACGATCCTCGCGGCGAGTCTCGATCAGGCGCCGTTCGACCCCGTCATCGGCGGGATCGTGTGCGGCGCCGCCGACTCCCCGTCGACCGATCTCCTGGCCGCCTGGCTGGCCGCGCGGCTCGACCTGCCGATCGTGCGTGCTCGCACCCCCAGGGGCAGCGGCGTCGTCAGCGTCCGGCTGACGAAATCATCGGGGGCGATCGACGTCTACCGCCCCAAGGGTGCCGAACGGGCCGCGGTGATCCACGCGCTCCACCCGTCGCGCCGCGTGATGATGCGGCGCCGGTCGGACGCCGATTGCCTGGCCGACGAGCTCCGCCACCTCGATCCGGACGAGATCTACCACCAGGCGCTGATCACCGGGCTCGGCCGTGTCGACCGTTCCCGAGAGCCGGCATCTGCGATTGTCCGGCGGGGAGACGCCCCCTCCCCGGCGGATGCCGAACGTGTTCTCCGGCGATGACCACCGTCCACCCATAACCGACCGGGACCCAGATGCAGCAACGACTCCGCGAATACATCGATCAGCTCCGACGCGAGGGCTACACGGTCCGTGACGACCACGGCTCCGACCCCGACCTGATCGATCCCGGCGGAAGCGCCGTCGAGACGTGGCGTGAGGGCTTCCCCTACTCGGATCGCATGGACCGCGACGAGTACGAGGTGGAGAAGTACCTCCTCCAGATCGAGCTGCTGAAGTTCCAGTACTGGCTCATCGACACGAAGCAGCGCTGCGTCGTGGTGTTCGAGGGTCGTGACGCCGCGGGCAAGGGAGGCACGATCAAGCGGTTCATGGAGCATCTGAACCCGCGGGCCGCACGTGTCGTGGCGCTCACGAAGCCGACCGACACGGAGATCCACCAGTGGTACTTCCAGCGGTACGTCCGCCATCTGCCGACGGCCGGCGAGATCGTCCTCTTCGACCGGTCCTGGTACAACCGTCTCGGCGTCGAGCGGGTCATGGGCTTCTGCACCGACGACGAGTACCAGCGTCACATGCGCCAGGTGCCGCGCTTCGAGGAGATGCTCGTCGACAGCGGGATCTCACTCACCAAGCTCTGGTTCTCGGTGACGCAGAGCGAGCAGCGCACCCGGTTCGCCATCCGGCAGATCGATCCGGTGCGCCGGTGGAAGCTCTCGCCGATGGACCTGGAGTCGCTCGACAAGTGGGACGACTACACGGCGGCCAAGGAGGCGATGTTCGCGGGTACGGACACCGACATCGCGCCGTGGACCACGGTCAAGAGCAACGACAAGAAGCGAGCTCGCATCAATGCGATGCGCTTCTTCCTCAATCAGTTCGACTACGCGGGACGCGACCCCGACGTCGTCTTCGACGCCGACCCCCTCATCGTGCGCCGCGGACGCGACTCGGTCGGGGACTGACCGCCGGCCGCATACCGCGGAAATGACCGGAGCCCGCATCATGCGGGCTCCGGGTACCGCGCTTTGGAGGTCGATGCCTACCAGGTGCCACCGGTGCAGGCGACGACGTTGCTGCCGGTTGCGGGGACCGTGGCCACCGCGTTCTTGCACTTGGCCGTGCGGGCCTGGTAGTCACGGGAGTATGAGAACGGGGTGCTGGACTGGCTGACCGTGTTGAGGACGTAGCCGTTGTTGGCCACGTTGACGGCCACCTGGACCTGGTTCTCCTTGGCGATGCCAGCGCCCACCTGCCACACGATGTTCGGCTCGATGGTGTTCATCGCAGCCTGCACGCTCGCATCGGTCGGAGCGGCGCCGGCGCTCGGCCGGAGCGCGCTGAAGTCCTGCTCCTGGGAGAACTGTGACTCCATGGCGATGGCGGCGTTACGAAGAAGCGACTTCGCGTTGCTGTCCTGAG
>CAYOSM010000164.1:0-3688 GCA_964406645.1 uncultured Bifidobacteriaceae bacterium
GTGCGGGGAGCCGCTTCGGGGCCCGCAGGGGCATCCACAGGTCGTTGGTCACCTCGCCCGCCCAGACGAGTGACCACAGGGCGGAGAACACATCCGCCGGCGGTACCTCCACGACGGCCAGGATCTCGTCCCAGAACGCGGCACCCTCCTGAAGTGCGGTGCGCACCGCACGGTGAACGTCGTCCTCGGGGGCCGGGTCCGACGGAGGCGCACCGAGGTACGGGGCGTCCTCCCGGAGATAGAGCGCCACCCGTCCGCCGTCGCGTCCCATGGCCCCGGCACCCACCCAGACGACGTCACCCGATCCGGCCAGCTCGTCCAGCCACGTCGGCGAGTATCCGCCCATCCGGAGGGGGAAGACCTCGCCCTCCCACTGCGCCGCGGGCAGGGCGAGGCCCTGGAGGGGGGTCAGGACCTCGCGGAGCGCGTCGGCGCCCGACCGGGCACCGCGTCGCCCGATGCCGTGCCACATGGGGAGGAAGCGTCCGAGGGCCTCCGGATCGACGGGCTCGACCTCACGCCGGGCGGCCGCCAGACTGGCCCGGCGGAGTCGTCGCAGGACCTCCGGATCGCACCATTCGTCGCCATGGCCGCCGGGGCGGATCGCTCCGAGCACGAGGTCGCCGTCGGCGAGGGAGCGCTGGAGTGCATCGGTGGCGTCCTGGTCCGATATGTCGAAGCGACGCGCGACGTCCGTCGTGTGGAACGGGCCGTGCGTTCTGGCGTAGCGCGCGATGAGGCCGTCCCGTGCGTCGACGGTCGGCTCCAGGAAGGCGTCGGGCAGTCCGGCCGGCGGCATGACCCCAAGCCCGTCGCGGTAGCGGCCCATGTCCTCGGCGGCGATCCACCGCTCCTCCCCGGCGAGCCGGATGGGCGCGACGCGACGCTCGTCCTGCAGCTCGGTGAGCCAGGCGTCCACCCGGTCCGGCTCGGTGATGCGGTCGGCGATCTCCGCGGACGTCAGATCACCGATGCGCCGGAGGACGTCGTGGAGGCGGTCCGGTGAGTAGGCACGGGCCCGCTCGGATCGGGCCTGGAGATCGTCCTCGAGGCCGGCCAGCGCATCGGCGTCGATGAGATCGCGGAGCTCGTCCTGGCCGAGGAGCTCGCGGAGGAGATCGCGGTCGAGGGTGAGCGCCTGGGCACGGCGTTCGGCGGCGGGCGTGTCGTCCTCGTACATGTACGTCGCGACGTACTCGAAGAGGAGTGCACCGGCGAACGGTGACGCGGAGGGCGTCTCCACCTCCACGACCGCGATCTCGCGTGAGGCCACCCGCTGCAGGATGGATGTCAGCGCCGGGAGGTCGAACCAGTCGTTGAGGCACTCGCGGTAGGTCTCGAGGATGATCGGAAAGGTGCCGTAGCGCTGCGCCACCTGCAGGAGGCTCTGCGCCTTGAGACGCTGCTGCCAGAGGGGGGTGCGCCGACCGGGACGGCGGCGGGGGATGAGGAGCGCGCGCGCGGCGTTCTCACGGAATCGCGAACCGAACAGGGCGGTGGTCCCGAGCTCGCCGACGACGAGGTCCTCGATCTCGGCGGCGTCCACGAGTGCCAGGTCGGCGCGCGGCGCCTCGTCCGCATCGGGGAGGTGGACCGCGATGCCGTCGTCGCTCCAGATGGCCTGGGCGGTGAGGCCGTGCTCCTCCCGCAACCGGACCTGGAGCGCCATCGCCCACGGGGCGTGCACGCGGGCGCCGAACGGGGTGAGGACGCAGAGACGCCAGTCCCCGATCTCGTCGCGGAAACGCTCGACCACGATGGTGGTGTCGCTCGGGACGGTTCCCGTCGCATCGACCTGATCGGAGAGATAGGCGAGGAGATTGGTGGCGGCGCTCTCGTCGAACGACGCCTCGTTCCGCAGACGCTCGTGCGCCAGCGGGGCCGGCATCGCGATGAGCTCCCGCGCCAGGCGCCCCACCTGGACACCGAGTTCGACGGGGCGGCCCATCCCCTCGCCGCGCCAGAACGGGATGGATGCCGGGGCGCCCGGCGCCGGGGACACGAGCACGCGGTCCCGCGTGATGTCCTCGATCCGCCAGGCCGACGCGCCCAGGAGGATCGTCTGTCCGTGGCGTGCCTCGTAGACCATCTCCTCGTCGAGCTCGCCGACCCGGGTGCTGCCGTCGGCCAGGAAGACGCCGAAGAGGCCGCGATCGGGGATCGTGCCGGCGTTCTGGACGGCGAGCTGGCGGGCTCCGCGCCGTGCCCGGAGGGTGCCCGCCACGCGATCCCAGACGATGCGCGGGGCGAGTTCGGCGAACTCGTCGCTGGGGTAGCGGCCGGCCAGCATGTCGAGCACGCCCTCGAACTGCTCGCGTGAGATCTCCGCGAACGGGTAGCTGCGCCGGATGAGGCCGAAGAGCACGTCGACGGTCCATTCGCCGTCGACGACCGCGGCGACGATCTGCTGCGCCAGTACGTCCAGCGGAAGCCGGGGGACGTGGGTCTCCTCGATGGCGGCCTCGTGCATGCGCGAGACGACGGCGGCGCACTCGAGCAGGTCACCCCGGAACTTGGGGAAGATGCGGCCGCGGCTGGACCCGCCGACGAAGTGGCCCGACCGGCCGACGCGCTGGATCCCGCGCGCGACGCTGCGGGGGCTCTCGATCTGGACGACGAGGTCGATGGCGCCCATGTCGATGCCGAGCTCCAGGCTCGAGGTCGCCACCAGCGCGGGGAGCCGCCCGGCCTTGAGGTCCTCCTCGAGGATGGTGCGCTGTTCGGCGGCGAGGCTGCCGTGGTGCGAACGGGCGACCTCCTCGCCGGCCAGCTCGTTGAGCCGGAGCGCGAGCCGCTCGGCGAGGCGCCTGCTGTTGACGAAGATGAGGCTGGACCGGTGCGCCCGGATCAGGTCCAGGACCGCGGGGTAGACGGCGGGCCAGATCGAATGGTGGGTGGGGCCGTCGCCGGGGACGACGACGGGATCGGGAAGCGTCGGCTGCCCCGGGTTCGCGAGGTCCGCCATGTCGTCGACGGGCACGATGACCTCGAGGTCGAGCTCCCGGCGGCCCTCGGTGTCGATGATCGTCACCGGGCGCGGTGTGCCGTCGTCGTTCTGGCCGCCCAGGAAGCGTGCGATCTCGGAGAGCGGACGCTGGGTGGCCGACAGGCCGACACGCTGCACCGGCCCCGTGGCGACCTGCTCAAGACGTTCGAGACTGAGGGAGAGGTGCGATCCGCGCTTGGTGGCCGCCACCGCGTGGATCTCGTCGACGATGATGCTGGTGGCACCGGCGAGGACGCTCGACGCCTGCGACGTCAGCATCAGGAAGAGGCTCTCGGGGGTGGTGATGAGGATGTCGGGCGGGGTCCGGTTGATCCGCTGGCGATCCCGCTGCGAGGTGTCGCCGGTGCGCACCGCCACCGACAGCTCGGGGAGGGCGAACCCCTGACGCTTGGCGGCGTCGCTGATGCCCGCCAGCGGGCCGCGCAGGTTGCGCTCGACGTCGTAGTTGAGCGCCTTCAGGGGTGAGATGTAGATCAGGCGCCCGGTCTCGTCACCGGAGAGCCGGCGCTCGACGAGGCTGTTGATGCCCCACAGGAACGAGGCCAGGGTCTTGCCGCTCCCCGTGGGGGCGACGATCAGCGTGTGCGCACCGGACGCGATGGCGGGCCATCCGAGACGTTGCGCATCGGTCGCCTCGGCGAAGGCGCGCGTGAACCAGTCGGCGACGACCGGATGGAAGGG
>CAYOSM010000165.1:0-3567 GCA_964406645.1 uncultured Bifidobacteriaceae bacterium
CGGGCCAGATTGGAGAGGTCCTCGTCGCCGAAGCCGGCGTCGACCAGGCGCTCCTCCAGCGAGGCGATCAGGTCGGTGACGGGGAGGGCCATGTCCAGCTCGGCCGCCTCGGCCAGTGCGATGCGCAGGTCCTTGAGGTGGAGCGCCACGCGGAAGCCCAGCGGGTACTCGTCGCGGACGACGTTCTGGCTGCGGTTCTCCAGCACCCATGACTGGGCGGCGCCGCCCGAGAGAGCCCGGACGAGGTCGTCCATCGGGAGGCCCTCCCGCTCACCGAGGACGAGCGCCTCCGCCAGCGCGGCGTATGTCCCGGCGACGAGAACCTGGTTAACGGCCTTGGCCGCCTGCCCGGCACCGGGGCCACCGAGGTGCGTGATGGATGCACAGAAGGCCTCGAGGGCAGGGCCGGCCGTGGTGACGTCCGCGACGGTGCCGCCGACGAAGGCACTGAGCGTGCCGTTCTTCGCGCCCTCCGATCCTCCGGAGACCGGGGCGTCGACGGCGCCGACCTCGCGTTCGGCGAGTTCGGCCGCGATGCGTCGCGTCACGGCGGGCGCGATCGTCGAGCAGTCCACGAGGACCGAGCCGGGACGCATCCGCTCCGCGGCGCCGTCACGACCGAGGACGACCTGCTCGACGTCCGGTGAGTCCGCCACACAGGTGAAGACGAGATCCGCCCCGGCGGCCGCCTCGGCCGGAGTGGCCGCGCGGGTGGCACCGAGCCCCACGAGGGCGTCGGTCCGGGACGAGGTGCGGTTGTGGACGACGAGTCCGTGACCCGCCTCAAGCAGGTGGAGGGCCATCGAGTGGCCCATTGTTCCCAGTCCGATCCAGGCGATGCGCATGCGGGGCATCGTAGCGATGGGCGGGAGGCGATCGTCCGCGATCGGCCTGCCGGGTCGGGCGTTCCGCCGACGCGAACGCCGGACGCAGGTGTCGTCATCGGCCGTGCCGATCGGTGACGCGCCGTGCGACCCGACGTCACCCCCAACGGCCCGCACGGATGGATCGGAACCATCACGGGCAGACCATGGGCGAGCACCGTAGCGTTTCCATCCGTGCCGCACGGGCACACTCGGCGCGCCGGCGGTCGGAGCCGGACGAACGCACGAGGGGACTCCGAAGGAGAGCGATGAGCACAGGTCAGGGGCAGGCGACGCGCGCGATTCACGGGGGCACGTGGAAGGACCCGCACGGGTCTCCGCATCTGCCGACCTACACCACGACGACGTTCGGTTTCGAGAGCACCGAGGCGCTCCTGGACGTGGTCGACGGACGCACGCCCGGTGCCCTGTACACGCGCTACGGGCTCAACCCGACGATCCTCGCGCTGGAGGAGACCATGGCCTCCATCGAGGGCGCGGAGGCCGCGCTGGCGTTCTGCTCGGGAATGGCCGCAGAGTCGGCGCTCTTCATCGAGCACGGCCGCTCGGGCGTGGTCTGCCTCGGTGACGCGTACGGCGGCACCCTCGAACTCCTCGCCGACCAGCTTCCGCTCCTCGGCATCGAGACGACGTTCCTCCTGGGGCAGGAGCTGGACCGGATCGAGGCCGCCCTGGAGGCCGGTGCCGGACTGGTCTTCTTCGAGACCCCCACCAACCCGACCCTCGAGGTCTTCGACATCCCTGCGATCGCCGAACTGGCCCATCGCCACGGTGCCCTCGTGGCCATCGACAACACCTTCGCGTCACCGGTGAACCAGCGTCCGCTCGAGCTCGGCGCGGACCTCGTCGTCTACTCGGCGACCAAGTACCTCGGCGGTCATTCGGACCTGACCGCCGGATTCGTCCTCGGCTCCGCCGAGCGCGTCACGCCGGTGTGGAACTGGCGGAAGAACCTGGGCAGCACCATCGCCCCCGAGACGGCTGCGCTCCTCTCACGGAGCCTCCGCACGCTGAGTGTCCGGATCGCGGCGCAGAACGCCTCCGCACAGGCCGTCGCGGAGGCGATGGAGGCGCATCCGCGTGTCCGGCGCGTCCTCTACCCGGGGCTCGCGTCGTTCCCCGGCCACGCGGTCGCCGCGCGTCAGATGGACGGCTTCGGCGGCATGCTCACCATCGAGCTCGACGCGGACATGGCGGCCACGTCGCGCGTGGCCGAGGCGCTCACGCTCTTCGTCCTCGCCGCCAGCCTGGGCGGAGCCGAGTCCCTGGTGACCCAGCCGGTGACCACCACCCACCACGGCCTCAGCGTGGAGGAGCGGGAGCGGCGCGGCATCACCGACGCGATGATCCGCCTGTCGATCGGGCTGGAGGACACGGACGACCTGATCGCCGACCTGACCCAGGCGCTGGCTGTCCTGGAGCGCTGACGAGCGGTTGACGTCAAGTCTGGTGTCAGGCACTTAACGTGCACGGCGGATTTCGCCCGGGCGACCCCGGGATGCGTCAGGCCTGGTGCCTCGCTCCTGACGTGAGCCGGCTGTCTCGTCGAGGAGGCCTACGACGAATGCGGTGCGGCCGACGCCACGTCGACCAGAAGCAGATGGAGCAGGTCGGCGGGAAAGCGCTCGTCCCGGTCGATGCTCGCGCGGACGGTGCTGAGACCGGCGGCGATCCGCTCCAGCGCCGGGCCCGCGTCGCCGGGGTCGGGGTCGCGGCAGACGGCCGCCGCCAGCTCCAGTGCTTCGTTCACGCCCGCTCGGGATCCATGGATCGCGGATGACAGCGCGTGGTACAGCAGGGGGTAGAGACGCGCCAGGGCTCCGGGCACCGCGACCGCGCGCGGCCGGATGGGCGCCGTGACCGGTGCGGGTGCCTCGCCGGCGAGTACGGCCTCGATGGTGCCGGACAGCATCGCGGTGAGCACGTCGTCATCGGCGCCGCTGGATCGCGCCACGCGAAGCAGCATGTAGAGGGCGAAGATCGGCCGGCCGTAGGGCGGGTCGGACGCGAAGACGATGCGCTCCGGAGGGACCCGGGCGAGGAGCTCGGCCAGGTCGACGGGTGAGAGCACCGACGTGTCGAAGAGCGCGCAGGGGTGATCGCGCAGGCCGGTGGCGAACACCGCCTGATCCGCGATGCCCGCATGCGCCAGGATGAGCGGCGCGGGGTGCTTCAGGGCGAGCTCGCAGAGGTGCTCTGCGATGGGCGCCATGCCACGCCCGGCGTGGATGAGCACCGGTACGCCGGCCTCGTCGGCACGCCGGAAGATGTCCTCCAGCGCGCCGTGGGTGAAGTCGAAGTGCTGTGCGCGGGGATGGAGTTTCACACCCCGGGCGCCACGCTCCAGGCAGCGTTCGAGCTCCGGGATCGGATCGTCACCGGGATCGAGCCGGCAGAACGGGATCAGCCGGTCGGGGTGTTCGGCGGCCCATGCGAGCACCCGGTCGTTCGGGATCCGGTAGGAGGGGGCGCGCTCCGGATCGTGGAGGGGGAAGACGCATCCGCCCGCCACGTCGACCCGGTCGAACATCGCGAGAAGACGGTCGGACCGCAGCGACATGCCGTCCTCGTCGTCGCCGAGGTGTGTGTGGGCGTCCCAGATGCGGGCGCCCGACGGACGGAGGTCGGAGATCTCGTCGATGTACGGCTGGAGGCGGTCGGCCATGCGGGCGAGCGTAACAGC
>CAYOSM010000166.1:0-3550 GCA_964406645.1 uncultured Bifidobacteriaceae bacterium
GGAGCTCGGGCTGACGGGCGACCGACTCGATGGTCTTACCCATCAGGTAACCCACACCGACGCCCGGGCCGATCGCGCCGAAACCGGTAGCGAGACCGAGCGAGATGGCCTTCGCCGCGTCAACGATGTTGCCTTCAAGTGCCACTTGTGTATCCCTTCGTAATGGTGGTCGTGGTGTTTCTCGTCAGTGCGCGTCTGCGGTGGCAAAGCCGATGTAGATACCGCTGAGCATCGCGAAGATGAATGCCTGCAAACCGGCCACGAGAAGCATCTCGAACAGGTAGAAGAACAGGCCGAACGGAATGGCGACGGCACCGAAGTAGTTGCCGAGGAGCAGCGCGAAGCCGCTTGCCATGATGATGAGGAGGTGTCCCGCCAGCATGTTGGCGAAGAGCCGGACGGAGAGGCTGACGAGACGCAGGACGGTGGAGACCATCTCCATCAGGAAGACGAACGCCTTCATGATCGGGTGGATCTCACCGGAGGGCACGTAGGTCTTGAGGTAGCCGCCGAACCCGTGGTGGGCGATACCTTCGTAGTTGAAGACGGCGAACGTGACGAATGCGAGCGCCACGGTGACGTTGATGTTCCCCGTCGCGGCGTAGAGCGCGAGGTCCGGGACCCCCCAGAGGCTCTTGTGCTCACCACCGGGAAGCGGGATGAAGCTGATCAGGTTGTTGACCAGCACGAACAGGAACATCGTCGCCACGAACGGGAAGTACCGCGTGAACATCCGCCCGTTGAGTGTCGCGCGCGCGATCTGCTTCTCCATGAAGTCGTAGAGCAGCTCGATGACGTTCTGCGCGCCTGTGGGACGCAGGCGCAGTCCCCCGCGGACCACGAAAAAGCCGACCAGGATGCAGATGAGGCTCGACAGCATCATGTACACGACGGCCTTGTTGATCGACATGTCGAGCGGGCCGATGTGGATGTCGACCCAGGCCGGCAGGGCGAACTCGTTCTGCGGCTTGAACGTCTTCTCACCCGCGGCGTCCTCCGCCACGGAGCGGTGTCCCCAGATGGCAACCACCAGGGTCCACGTGATGATGAGCGCGAGAAAGGCCCAGACGTAGTAGCGGAGCTTTCCCCCGCCTCCCCCGGACGAGTCTGCAGGAGGCGTATCGACGGCGACGGCCTCACTCATGCGTTGCGACCAACCTTCTTCTCCTTCTGGCGGACAGCGTGCAGAACAGCGCGTCCGGCGAGATCGAACGTGAACGCCGCCGCGAAGACGCCTGCAGCGATCAATCCCATGACACGGTCCACCATGCCGGTGAACAGGAACAACAGGAGAACCACGATGACGGCGCGCGCGATCGACGAGAAACCGATGAGCCCCACGGCCATGGTGGGGTCGAGCCCCTCAGCCAGCCGCGTGATCCCGATCTGGGCCAGCCAGCTGAAGAGGAACAGTCCGGCCCCGAGGAGCCAGCCGTTGAACGTCCCGCCCGCGACAAGGACCACTGGCAGCGCGAGCGCGAGAACCAGAAAACCGAGGATCGCAAACGTGAACTCGATGGCTCGAGGTGAACGGAATGCCGGTTGGTCCGAGGCGGCGTTTCCCGGAACGTCGTCTGTTGCCGCTGTGGCGGTTATCTCCAACCGGTCAGGGTCCTCCGTGATGGCGAGTACTCCAGTCGAGCGCTTTGGCAGGGCGCGCCGAACCACGCGGCACGGCCCACACCGGGGCGGGAGTATATCGGTGTGCCGGACGCCGTGGTGGCACCGTCCCATCGGGAGTGCCGATCGGGACGTTTGACAGCCTTTGTCAGTAGGAACCGAAGGGTGCGAGCCGGTCTGCAGGACGGGCCAGAGGTCGTCGCGGCCCCCGTCTCAGAGACGGTCGCGGCCGGGGTCAGGCGGCGAAGCGCCTGGCCGAGCGGGCGCGGCGCTTCTCGGCCTCGACCTCACGGTTCTTGGGCGGAGCGGAGGTCTCCAGCTCCGTCAGCAGACGGGTGACGACGGCGGCGACGTCCTGCACGGCCTCGTCGAACGCGGCCTCGTTCACCTTCGACGGCCGTGACGATCCGCTGATCTTCCTCACGAACTGGAGTGCGGCGTCATCGATCTCGCGTTGGGTGGCGGGCGGGTCGAAGTTGAAGAGCGGGCGGATGTTGCGGCACATGGCGGTCCCTCTCGATCGTCGGTGGGCACCCGGTCGCGGGGTGCCGTGCACGAGGGCCCGGCAGTGATCAGGCACGTCCGGTCCTCGTGCGTACCGTAGCGCGGCGAGGAAATCCATCGAAGCGTCGGCGGACCGTCTCGGACAGTGAACCCGGACGGCCACCGGCCGAGCATCTGCATCCCCCGACCACCCGGCGAGGCTCCGGGTACTTACCGCAGGTCGGCCGCCGGTGATGGCGGAGTCGTCTCCCCCGCCGTCGCCGCGGCGATGCCGTCGACGATCGCGCCGAGGATCTCGGCGGACGTCCCCATGTTGAGGCGGACGAAGCCCCGGCCCGCGTCGCCGAACCACGTGCCGGAGGTGAGCGCCACCCTCCCCCGTCTCAGGATGACCGCGGCTGGGTCGTCGCCCATGCCGCGCCCGCCGAGGTCGAGCCATGCCAGGAAGGTGGCCTCGGGGATCCGGTAGCCGACACCGGGCAGCCGGTCCCGGACGAGGTCCGCGAGTTCATCGGCGCGGCGGGTGATGGCGGCGACGACGGCGTCCAGCCAGTCGCGTCCGTCGCGAAGGGCGGCGGTCTGGGCGATGACGCCGATGTGGGTGGCTCCGTCGGTCACGAGATGGGGCCACGAGCGCACGACGTCCACCCCCTCGGCGCCGGGGATGACCATCGCGGCCTTGAGACCCGCCAGGTTCCAGCCCTTGGAGGCCGAGAGGATGCTGAACGCGGACTGCGTGCCCGGCACCGTGAGGTACGGGACGAAGGTGGCGCGCGAGTAGACGAGCGGCGCGTGGATCTCGTCGGAGAGGACGCGCACCCCGTGGTCCGCGGCCAGTTCGGCCAGTTCGGCCAGTTCGTCACGGCGGTGCACGACCCCCGTCGGGTTGTGCGGGTTGCACAGGAGGTAGACGCGCGCGCCCGAGCGGAACGCCCGCTCGATCGTCGAGGGGTCGAGGCGCCCATCCTCGGTGAGCGGGGCCTCCACCACCTGGCGGTCGTTGGTGGCGATCACCTCGAAGAACGGCGGGTAGACCGGCGGGCTGATGGCGATGCGCTCGCCCGGCTCGGTGAGCGACCGGATCAGGGCGCCGATGCCGCTCATGACGTCGGCCACCCCGGTGCCCTCGGACGGGTCGAACTCCCAGTCCCAGCGATCTCGCGCGAAGTCGGCCATGGCGGCGAGATACCCCCCGCTCATGGAGTAGCCCGTGTCGCCCGTGGTCATGGCATGTGTGACGGCGTCGATGACCGCCTCAGCCGGTACGACGTCCATCTCGGCGATCCAGGCGGGGATGGCCTCAGCCGGGTAGTACCGCCACTTCTGGCTGGTCCGCCGACGGAGTTCGTCGAGCGTCAGCGAGAAGGGATCGGGATGCGCCGCGGCCACCCGGACACCCTACGCGTGAAGCACGAGGACGCGACGT
>CAYOSM010000167.1:0-3432 GCA_964406645.1 uncultured Bifidobacteriaceae bacterium
ATGACCGCGGTCCGCGCCGCCGTCCCGATGAGACCGGGCCGTCCCCCACGTCGTCCGATGGGCATGTCTACTCCTCCCCGCTGATGATCTCCGCCGCCGCCTCATCGAGGACGTCAGCGATTGCGTTGACAATTGCGGCCGGGATCCGGTCGTCCGCGAGGACGACGCCTCCTCCGGCTGCGACCTTCTCCGCGAGAGACCGCAACAGGGTCAGCTCGAGGGCGGCCAGGGTCGCCGATGTCCCCGGCGGGATCAGCACCGCCAGCTCGGCGATGTCCTCCTCACCGATAAGACCGGCGACCAGGATCTCGACCCCGAGGTCGAACTCACTGCCGTCGGACACCTCGGTGATGCTGATGTCACCGTTCTCGGCCTTCGCGATCACGATGAGGTCGAGCAGGCGGACGTGGCCCGTCTCGATGAGGCGGGCGAGCTCGGCGAATGACGCGGCGTCAGGTCCTGCGCCCTCGTATCCCACGAGGAACAGCTCGACGGGGCCGTACCGGAAGGCGGGCGCCGTGACGATGTCGTCGGCGGCCATCAGTTCAGCGCCTTCGTCTTGAGCTTCTCGAACTCCTCCGAGGTGATCGTTCCGGCCGCGTGGAGCTCAGCCGCATGGGCGATCTCCTGGCTGGGACTGTGCCCGGCGACCTGCTGAATGTAGGAGTCGGTCTCCTTCTTCGCACGCTCCGCGGCGGCCGCGTTGCGTTCCGCCATACCCCGTCCGCGCACGCCGAGATAGACCAACGCGGTGACAAGTGGCAAGACGATCAGGAAGAAGAGCCAGGCGGCCTTCGCCCACCCACCGAGTTCACGATCACGGAAGAGATCCGTGACGATCATGACGAGGGCGTAGAGATAAGCGATGAAGAGGTACACCCACAGCGCCCACCAGAGAAACTCCCAGAAACCCATCAGTGTGTCCTTTCGTGGAAACGAGCCGGCGGATCGCCCGGTGCTCACTCATTTTGGACCGGGGATCACCCGGATACAACAGCCGGAATACATCCCGCAGCAGACATACGTCACCGGTGATGATAAGTCCCCCTGCCCCCTTCTCCGTCTCGTCGGGTCCGGTCGCGGAGTATTCACCCGGGTGAGCGAATGCGCAGGGGAGACGATCCCAGGATGAGGAGGTGTGGTGACGGCCCGCAGCCTCCGACGCGGCTCGCCACGCGACGAACCTCACGGGAAGAACGACGAGCGATCACCGGTGACGCATCCTCAGCCGTGCGGGCCCTCGTCACGGACGTCCAGCGGCCCGCCGTCATCGTGCTCGAACAACCCGAGCGCGGAGGCGCGAGCGACAGCATCGCCTCGCGTCGTCACGCCGAGCTTGCGATACAGGGACTGGATATGCGTCTTGACAGTGTTCGGCGACAGGTACAGCTCGTCGGCGATCTGCCGCACCGTCCGCCCCTCGAGGCGCTGCAGGACGGCTCGTTCCGCCGACGACGGTATCTCGGGAAGCGGGGCGGTGGCGGAGAGGCGGGCGGCCTCGAGAGAGGCCTCGACGGCATCCATCAGCACCGGCACCCTGCCGCCGTCACCGGACACGGAGAGCAGCTCACGGACCTGGGCGAGCGACCGCTCGGCCGCGGCCAGCCGGCCACGGCGGACCTGGATCGCGGCGAGCTCCGCTCGCATCCAGGCCTCCCACAGGCCACCGGCGATCGCGTTGCGCACCGCGCGTTCGGCGGCGCGCTCGGCGGGCGCCATGCGCCCCTCCAGCGCGCACGTCACGGCATCGGCCAGGTGACCGAACGCCGAGGACGGGCTCGTAACCAGCGCGGGATCGCGTGCGCTCGCAAGCGCCGCATCGGCATGGACCCGAGCGGCGATCGGCCGGCCCGCGGCCACATCCGTCAGCGCGCGTGTCGCCATGGCCCCCTGGTAGCCAAAAGGGCGCTCGACCGCATCGGGGTGCGCGAGTGCTTCACGTGCCGCGAGGGCCGCACCGGAGTCGTCGCCGGCGAGAAGCCGTGCCGTGGCGAGGATCCCGAGCGAGAGGACGAGCAGGTCGTCCACGTCGGAACGGGCGATCTCCATAGCCGTCTCGACGGCGCCGAGCAGCGCGGCGACGTCGGGTTCGCCGTACAGACTGAGACCGGCGTAGACGAGACACCGGTGAACCGGTTGCCAGTCTCCCGGGCGCGCATCCATCTCACGTCGCGCGAGGGTCAGCATCCGTGCGATGGCCGACGCCGGACGGCCGACGGAGTGCCCCGAGCTGAGGGCACCGACCAGCACCCCCGGCCGCTGGGCGAGCAACGAGGGCGGCAGGGCGGCGGTCCATCGCGCCACCGTCGCCGCACGTCCCGTACGTATGAGCGCGAACCGGTCCTCCTCCACGAGGTCGGCGAGTGCCGTCCAGTCGCCGACCATCTGAGCGTAGGACGCAGCGTCCTCGACGTAGCCGTGCTCCCGTGACCACGCGAGCGCCTGGCGCTGGATGTCGGATGCCGCGCCCGGCTCGTCGATCTCCAGTTCCGCCACCAGGTGATCGCGCAGCAGCGAGTGGAAGACGTACCACCCACGGCGCTCACGCAGTTCGGTGACGAGGAGGTTCGAACGCTCGAGATCCCTCAGATACCGCCGACCGTCGTCGGTCCCCAGCACCGCGTCACACAGGTCTCCCGACAGCTGTGAGAGGGCCGACCCCCGCAGGAGGAGACGGCGGGTCTCGGGTGCCAGCGCATGCACGACCTCCCGTGCGAGGTAGTCCGCCACATGGCGGTGGGAGCCGTCGAGTACACGCATGACGGCGTCCGGTCCGTCTTCCCGCATGTGCAGCGCCGCCAAGTAGACGGCGGCCGGCCACCCCTCGGTCCGGTCCATGATGGCATCGAGCCCGGTGTCACCGATCGTCGTGCCGGCGACGTTCTGGATCACCGTCCGGGCCTCGGCGCGGGTGAATGCCAGAACGCCGGCTCCGATCTCGACCAGCCGGCCCTGGGTGCGCAACCGCGCGATCCGTATCGGACGCGGTACCGATCGGGCGATCATGACAAGCCGCACGCGGTGCGGCATCACCTCGATCGCGTAGTCGAGCGACTGCTGGCAATGCCCGTCCTGGATGAGCTGCAGGTCGTCGAGTACGACGACCGCATCCGTTCCCGACGTCTCCAGTGCACCGGCGAGCGCATCGATGGCGCCGGTGACGGCGGCGTGGGGCGTTCTCAGCAACTCCAGGGCCCGCTGCCCGACGCCTGGGCAGGCATGCTCGGCCGAGGACGCCACGGCCGTCCAGAGCCGTACCGCGTCGTTGTCGCGTTCGTCGAGCGCGATCCACACCGCGGCCCCGGGGGTGGTGTCCAGCCAGTTGCGTACCGCGGTCGTCTTGCCGTACCCCGCGGGTGCCTCGACGAGCGTCAGGGCCGCATCGGCTCCGGAGTCGAGTCGACGCGTCAGGCGGTGCCGCTCGACGGCCCC
>CAYOSM010000168.1:0-3393 GCA_964406645.1 uncultured Bifidobacteriaceae bacterium
CCGCAGGGTCAGATCTCCTGCTCGCGGTGGCGCATGACGATCTCGTTGATCTCGACGTGCTCCGGCTGCGTGACGGCGTACATCACCGCACGCGCGACATCGTCCGGCGTGAGGGCGATCTCCGGCGGGTTGTCGAAGAACGGGGTCTCCACGTTGCCGGGGGAGATCAGGGTGACGCGGATCCCGCGGGGCAGGAGGTCCTTGCGCGCCGACTCGGCGAACGCGACCGCCGCGTGCTTCGTGGCCGAGTAGAGCGATCCCGGGACGTTCACGTGACCCGCGACAGACCCGGTCAGGAGGAGGTGGCCCCGCGTGTCCTCCAGGGCGGGGACGGCGGCGCGGGCGAGGAGCGCGGGTCCGAGCACGTTGGTGAGGACCATCGACCGCCAGTGCTCCGGCGTCTCATTGAGCAGCCCCCGGACCGCGCCGAAGCCGGCATTCGCAAAGGCGACGTCGAGTCGGCCGAAGACGTCGACGGTGGCGTCCACCGCGGCGCGGACCTGGTCCCACTCGGACACGTCGCAGGAGAGGGCGAGCGCCGTCTGCGGACCCCCGAGCTCGGTCGCGAGTTCCTCTAGCGGATCGCGGCGCCGCGCCGCGAGGGCGACCCGGTAGCCGTTCTCCACGGCGAGGCGCGCGGTCGTCGCACCGATGCCGCTGGACGCGCCGGTGATCAACATGACGGGGCGGTCACTCATCTCGATTCCTCCGGTCTTTCTCGGGCGCGTGGGGGCACGCGGGCGCACGGGTCATGCCACACTAGTCCGATGGAGCAGCGCTTTCGTCTGCGGAGGGGGCGTGCCACCTTCCTGCTGTGGCCGCTCGTCCGGGGCGAGCAGTACGCCGTGGTGGACGACGTCTCGGTGCGCATCCGTCTCGGCCTTCTGGGTAATGCCGAGATCCCGCTCCGTCAGATCCGCGGTCTGTCGCGGATCGACTGGCCGTGGTGGGCGGGCCTCGGCGTCCGTTTCGGCCGGAAGATGGTGGCGTTCACCACGTCGGGTGGCGGGCTGGCCATGGTCGAGCTGCACGAGGGGATCTCCGTGCGCACGCCGCTCCCCTGGACGACACCGCGGATCGGTGTCAGCGTCGAGGACGTCGAGGGGTTCCTGCGCGCGGTGTCCCACGCGATGGGGAACGCCGTCACCGCGCTGTCGGCGGACGTGGAGAGCTGACGCCCACCGTCCCGCCGGTGCGGGACGGTGAAGCGCCGACGCACGGTCAGGCGACGGGCTGCATCGCGATGAGGCGGTTGCCATCCGGGTCGAAGAACTCGAGCAGACGGGAGTGTCCGAGGTCCTCGACGTCGCGCTTCGACACGTTGTTCGCGGAGAGCGTCGCGTCGAGGGCCTCGATGTCCGTGGCCGTGAACACGACGGTGGCGCCGCCCTGATGCGGACGTGTGGCGAGCTCGCCCTCCAGGGCGATCTCGGTGTTCCCGACGGTGAACTCCGCCCAGTCGTTCCCAGCGCGGTTCTTGAGCTCAAGCCCGAGGACGCCCTGGTAGAACGCGACCGATGCGTTCATGTTGCAGATGCGGTAGTAGACCGTCTCGATTCCGCTGAGTAGCGCCACGTTTCCTCCGTGCTGTGATGTGATGCGGGGCCGGGCGACCCACGGTGTTACGGGAGCCCGCGAACCTGCGTCAGACTACTCCACCCTCCCTCGGCCCAGGGGCGGTGTTTGCAGGTCTTTGTCGAACATCTGCAAGCCGTCAGCTTTTTGTGAAGCCGGACGGCGCCTCGATTCCCCGTACCTACACTGGAGACCATCGCCGTGCCCGGACCACACCTGCCTTCCACGTATCGACTCCTCGCGCTCGTCGGCGTCGCGACGGCGGCCCTCCTGATCGCGGGATGCGGGGGGTCCGACTCCTCGACCTCCGAGACGGCAGCCACCACCCCGGACACATCGACGCAGGTCGTGACGGACGGGACGGTGACCACGGCGACCGGCCCATCGTCCACCGACCAGGGGACCGCGGCCCACGACGTGACCGTCTACTTCATGAACCTGGAGGCCACGGGGCTCGTCGCCGAGGAGCGCACGGCGGATGCGTCCACCCCGCTCCGCGCGGCGCTCGTCGCGCTGGCGGACGGGCCCGAGGGTGCCGACGGCATGCGGGCGCTGCCCGCGGGCACCGCGATCGTCGGGACCGACGTCCGGGGCGAAGCGGCGTACGTGAACCTGAACCAGGCGTTCCTCGACGGCTATCCGTCGGGCGGCGCGGCCGCGGAGAGCGCCGTCCTCGGGCCGCTCGTCTACACCGTGACCGAGGCCGCGGGGGTTGAGCGCGTCTACGTGACGGTCGATGGGCAAACCGTGACTCCGACCGGGTCCCAGTACGACTGGGCCAGCGGGTTCGCCCGCAGCGACTTCCCCGACCTCTCCATCTCCGGAGGCTGATTTCGTGGTTCGACGTCTTCTCATCATCTGCGCCCTTCTCGGACTCCTGCCGTCCCTCGCGCAGGCGGCCGACCTGATCGCCATCGACCCTGGCCACGGCGGCGCCGACGGCGGCGCCAAGGGTGTCCTGCCGGCGGGTACGGTGACGGGTCTTCCGACGCGCATCGACTCGGACGGGCGGACGCTCATCCTCGAGAAGGACGTCAACCTCGACATCGGCTTCCGGCTGAACGGGTACCTGGTGGGGCGCGGCTACACCACGCTCATGACGCGCAACACGGACAACGCCGGCGGAGACGTCCCGTACACCACCGAGGGTGCCGACCTCCAGGCGCGGGTGCGCATCGCCAACACGGCGGGAGCGACGATCTTCGTCTCGATCCACAACAACGCGCTGACGTCCACCACGTCCGGCACGGAGACCTACCAGTACTACTACGCGAGCACCCAGTCCAAGGCGCTCGCCCAGATCCTGCATCGCCAGCTGGTGGCCGCCCTCGGGCTCCCGGACCGCGGTGTGCGGAGCGCCGGCTACTACGTCCTCAAGAACACCAACATGCCCGCGGTCCTCCTGGAGGGCGCGTTCCTGAGCAATCCGAACGAGGCGCTCATCCTCGCCGACGCCAACGTGCGCCAGAGGATGGCCGAGGCCATCGGTGCGGGACTCATCGAGTACATCAACGCCGGGTACACGGCTCCGGCCAGGCCGGTGGCGAAGGTGCCGACCTACCAGGTGAACGCCGGTTCGTTCCGCCGCCTGAAGGATGCCCGGCACCGCCTCGCGCTGACCCGGAAGAAGGGCTTCAAGAAGACCGTCATCCGCAGCGAGTACAACAAGAGCCTCCGCCGGTACATGTTCGTCATCCGCGCCGGCATCTTCGTCGAGCTGGGCAACGCGAAGACCCTCCGCGGCACACTGAAGGCGAGGGGCATCCCGGCCACGATCGGCGGCATCCCCAAGGCCAGCAGGATCGTCAGCGTCAAATA
>CAYOSM010000169.1:0-3369 GCA_964406645.1 uncultured Bifidobacteriaceae bacterium
TCGGCGAAGATCACCGTCTCGCGCAGGCCGCAGCGGCGGAAGCTCGCGTTGATGATCCGCGAGATCTCCTTCTTCTTGAGCGGCTTGTTGATGTAGCTGAACGGGAGTCCCGGGGGAAGGATCTCGGAGAGCAGCGCGCGACCCACGGTGGTGTCGTAGCGCGTGATCTTCTCGACCTTCTCCAGCGCGCCTTCGGCGCCGGTGCGCAACTCGACTTCCCTGATCCGGACCTTGACCTTGGCGTGGAGCTCGGCCTGGCGCGACTCGTAGGCTCGCGTGACTTCCGCGATGTCGGCGAACATCTGGCCCTCGCCGTTCGCGCCGATCTTCTCGCGCGTCGCGTAGTACAGGCCAAGCACGATGTCCTGCGACGGCACGATGCAGGGTTCGCCGTTCGACGGCAGCAGCACGTTGTTCGACGCCAGCATCAGCGTGCGCGCCTCCATCTGCGCCTCGAGCGACAGCGGCACGTGCACGGCCATCTGGTCGCCGTCGAAGTCGGCGTTGAACGCCGTGCAGACGAGCGGATGGAGCTGGATCGCCTTGCCTTCGATGAGCACCGGCTCGAAGGCCTGGATGCCGAGACGGTGCAGCGTCGGGGCGCGGTTGAGCATCACCGGATGCTCGCGGATGACCTCCTCCAGGATGTCCCACACGACCGGCTCCTGCGACTCGACCATCTTCTTCGCGGCCTTGATCGTGGTCGCGAGGCCCATCGTCTCGAGCTTGTTGAAGATGAACGGCTTGAAGAGTTCGAGCGCCATCAGCTTGGGCAGGCCGCACTGATGGAGCTTGAGCTGCGGGCCGACCACGATCACCGAGCGGCCCGAGTAGTCGACACGCTTGCCGAGCAGGTTCTGGCGGAAGCGTCCGCCCTTGCCCTTGATCATGTCGGCGAGCGACTTCAGCGGACGCTTGTTGGCGCCCGTCATCGCCTTCCCGCGGCGTCCGTTGTCGAGCAGCGAATCCACGGCCTCCTGCAGCATCCGCTTCTCGTTGCGCACGATGATGTCCGGCGCCTTCAGCTCGAGCAGGCGCTTCAGCCGGTTGTTCCGGTTGATGACGCGGCGATACAGGTCGTTGAGATCGGAGGTGGCGAAGCGCCCGCCGTCGAGCGGGACCAGCGGACGCAGCTCGGGCGGCAGGACCGGCAGCACCTCGAGGATCATCCACTCGGGCTTGATGCCCGACTTGTGGAAGGCCTCGAGCACCTTGAGCCGCTTGGCGATCTTCTTGATCTTGGTGTCGGAGCCGGTGGTCTCGAGCTCCTTGCGCAGCTTCTCGATCTCGTGATCGACGTCGAGCGACTTCAGGAGCTCGCGGATGCCCTCGGCGCCCATGTGCGCCTGGAAGTCGTCACCGTACTGCTCGAGCTTGGCGATGTAGTCGTCTTCGGTGAGGAGCTGCGCGCGATTGAGCGGGGTCAGGCCCGGGTCGGTGACCACGAACGCCTCGAAGTACAGCACGCGCTCGATGTCGCGCAGCGTCATGTCGAGCACCATGCCCATCCGCGACGGCAGCGACTTCAGGAACCAGATGTGCGCGACCGGCGAGGCGAGCTCGATGTGGCCCATGCGCTCGCGGCGCACCTTGGCGAGCGTGACCTCGACGCCGCACTTCTCGCAGATGACGCCGCGGTGCTTCAGGCGCTTGTACTTGCCGCACAGGCACTCGTAGTCCTTCACGGGGCCGAAGATCTTGGCGCAGAAGAGGCCGTCCCGCTCCGGCTTGAAGGTGCGGTAGTTGATCGTCTCCGGCTTCTTCACCTCGCCGTAGGACCACGAGCGGATCTTCTCCGGCGACGCGAGACCGATGCGGATCGCATCGAACTCCTCTTCCTGCGTGACTTGCTTGAACAGATCGAGCAGTGCTTTCATTTGAAACTCTCCGAGTTTCAGCTATCAGCTGTCAGCTGTCGGCTGTCAGCAAGTGCGCTGAGTGCCGATGCCAACTGCGAACTGATAGCCATGGTTCCAATCCGAATTTGCGGAAAGCTGACAGCTGATAGCCGACAGCCGATCAGTCGCGTTCCATGTCCACGTCGATCGCCAGCGAGCGGATCTCCTTGACCAGCACGTTGAACGACTCCGGCATGCCGGCCTCGATCCTGTGCTCGCCCTTGACGATGTTCTCGTAGACCTTGGTGCGTCCGTTGACGTCGTCCGACTTGACCGTGAGCATCTCCTGCAGCGTGTACGCCGCGCCGTAGGCCTCGAGCGCCCAGACTTCCATTTCGCCGAAGCGCTGGCCGCCGAACTGCGCCTTGCCCCCCAGCGGCTGCTGGGTGACGAGGCTGTACGGGCCCGTCGAGCGCGCGTGCATCTTGTCGTCGACGAGGTGATGCAGCTTCAGCATGTGCATGTAGCCCACGGTGACCGCGCGGTCGAAGGCCTCGCCGGTACGGCCGTCGAAGAGGGTGACCTGGCCCGACGCCGGCAGCTCCGCCATCTCGAGCATCGCCTTGATCTCCTCTTCGGTCGCGCCGTCGAACACCGGCGTCGCGAAAGGCACCCCGGCGCGCAGGTTCTGGGCGAGGCCGGCGATCTCCTCGTCGGAGAAGTGCGACAGGTCCTCGGGGCGGCCCTTCGAGTTGTAGACCTTCTCGAGAAGAGCGCGCACGTCGGCGGCCTTGGCCTGGGCCTTGATCATCTCGTCGATCTTGTGCCCCAGGCCCTTCGCGGCCCATCCGAGGTGCACTTCGAGGATCTGGCCCACGTTCATCCGCGACGGCACGCCGAGCGGGTTGAGCACGATGTCGACCGGCGTGCCGTTGGCCATGTACGGCATGTCTTCCACCGGGACGATCTTGGACACCACGCCCTTGTTGCCGTGGCGGCCGGCCATCTTGTCGCCCGGCTGCAGGCGGCGCTTCACCGCCACGTACACCTTCACCATCTTCTGCACGCCCGGCGGCAGTTCGTCGCCCTGCGTGAGCTTCTTCTTCTTCTGCTCGAACATGGCGTCGAAATCGACACGGAGCTGCGCGAGCGCCTCCTTGGACGCCTCGAGCTGCTGCGCGGTGCCCTCGTCGGCGAGACGGATGTCGAACCAGTCGTGACGCGCCACGCCGTCGAGATACTCCTTGGTGACCTTGGCGCCCTTGGCGAGCTTCTTGGGACCGCCGTTGGCGACCTTGTTCAGGAGGAGCTTCTCGATCCGTGCATAGGCGTCGTTCTCGACGATGCGAAGCTGGTCGTTCAGGTCCTTGCGGTAGCCCTTGAGCTCGTCGTCGATGATCTGCGCGGCACGCTTGTCGCGCTCGATGCCCTCGCGCGTGAAGACCTGCACGTCGATCACCGTGCCGCTGATGCCCGAGGGCACGCGCAGCGACGTGTCCTTCACGTCGGAGGCCTTCTCGCCGAAGATCGC
>CAYOSM010000170.1:0-3367 GCA_964406645.1 uncultured Bifidobacteriaceae bacterium
GGGTGACGGCCGACGCCGACGCCGCGCCGCCGAGGAACACCGCGGCGACCAGCGCGCGCGTGAACAGGCGACGGAGGCCGCCCGCACCCCTCGTGCGACGGCGCGCGCCGTCGTGCGCCGTCGGTTTCGTCATGCTGGCCATCGTCTCAGAGTCCAAAGGATCCTCGGTCGTCGGTTCTTCCGGTGCTCGTCGGCACCGTCGCCGCGGCTGACGCCGTCCCACCGTCGCCGCGTCTCATCGCCCTGTCGTCATTCGATGTGGGGAACGGAAGTCCGGCATGCCCGCCGCGCGACACGCCCGTCGTGCAGTGCATACGAATCATCCCGTTCACCAACACTGACGGCAGCCTACCCATGTCGTCGGCGTCGTCGCGGCGCCCTCGGTGGTTTTCGGAGGTTCGGTCGCCGACCAGAGCCGTGCCGCGTCACGGCCGGGACGAGACGGCAGGCCCCTCCCCGAGGAGGCGGGCCCGCAGCGCGACGAGATGGGTCCGGCTCTCCCGCGCAGCGCGGCGGGGGTCCCGTTCGGCCACGGCGTCGACGAGCCGCACGTGACGGTCGTGGTCAGCCGTGCGATCAAACCGCGGGTGGGATCGGACCATCTCCTGCATCGCCTCGCGAAGGCGCGGCATGAACACGTCGAACAGCTCGATGAGGACCGCGTTGTGAGATGCCGCGACGACTGCGCGGTGGAACGCCATGTCGACGTCAACGAGATCGGCGCCCCCGTCCCGACGGCGCCCACGGTCCGCCAGAGCGTTCCGCAGGCGACGGAGGTCGGCCGACGTCCGGCGTTCCGCCGCGAGCGCCGCGGCCTCGGCCTCGATGGCGATCCGGGCCTCCACGACGGCGACGATGTCCGCGTCGCGGACCGCCCTGCCCCACTCCTCGTCTCCGTCGCGGGAGACCAGGAACGTGCCCGCACCCTGCCGCGACTCGAGCACGCCACGTCCGACGAGCCGGCGGATCGCCTCGCGGATCGTCGACCGTCCGACCCCGAGTTCGGCGGCGAGGCGCATCTCGCCGGGTAGGCGTGCACCGACGGGCCATTCGCCGCTGCGGATCCGCTGGTGCAGGTCCTCCGCGACCCGATCGGCCAGCGGCGTTCGACGCGCGGTCACCATAGGCCCATCGTACCTGTCAACTTGTCAGACAAGTTGTGCTAGCGTCGGACTCGGTGTTCGCAATCCGCCTTCTCCTCCTTCGCCGCCACAACGGGACCTCGCCTGACCGGCTCCCCGTTGTGACGACGCGTCGTGTGCCGGTCGCACCATCAGCCGCACGAAGGACGGAGATCCATGTCGCACACACCCGCACCTCGCGTCACATCCGCTGACCGAGCCCCCAGGCCGCACAGAAGTCGGCAGCGCCCCTCGGAGAT
This sequence comes from uncultured Bifidobacteriaceae bacterium, assembly GCA_964406645.1. Lineage (GTDB taxonomy): Bacteria > Actinomycetota > Thermoleophilia > Miltoncostaeales > Miltoncostaeaceae > CALMEC01. Next base: position 1,382 of record CAYOSM010000170.1, read on the forward strand.
GCCGTGGTTCCGCTACGCGCGCGCCGACAGCCGCGTCGACATCCCCCTGATCGACCGCCGCTGGCCGTCGGCGCGCCTCACGCACGCACCGCTCTGGGTGCCGGTCGACCTGCGCGATGGCAATCAGGCGCTCGCCGAGCCGATGGACACCGTCCGTAAGAGACGCTTCTTCGACCTTCTTGTCGCGATGGGCTTCGCCGAGATTGAGGTCGGGTATCCGTCGGCCTCGCAGGCCGACTTCGACTTCGTCCGTGAGATCGCGAGCGGAACCGTCGCGTCGCACGACGTCACCGTGGTGGTCTTCACGCCGGCACGCCGCGATCTGATCGAGCGGACCGTCGAAGCGATCGCGGGCGTCACGAATCCCGTCGTGATCCACATGTACGCAGCGACCGCGCCGATCTGGCGCGACGTCGTCCTGGGCCGGGATCGCACGGGTCTCAAGGACCTCGTCGTGACCGGCGCGCGCGACATCCTGCGTCTGGCCGGGGACCGGCGGAACGTCCGCTTCCAGTTCTCGCCGGAGGTCTTCAACATGACCGAGCCGGACTTCGCCCTCGAGGTCTGCAACGCCGTCACTGCGGTGTGGGACGCGTCGCCGGACCGCCCGGTCATCCTGAACCTGCCGGCGACCGTCGAGATCGCGACGCCGAACGTCTACGCGGATCAGATCGAGTACATGCACCGCAACCTGGATCGCCGGGACGGCGTGGTCCTGTCGATCCACCCGCACAACGACCGGGGCACCGCCGTCGCGGCCGCCGAGCTGGCCCTCCTGGCGGGTGCGGAGCGCGTCGAGGGGTGCATCTTCGGCAACGGGGAGCGGACGGGCAACGTCGACCTCGTCACGCTCGCGCTGAACCTCTTCTCGCAGGGCGTCGATCCCATGATCGATCTGTCCGACATCGACAGCGTCCGGAGGACCGTGGAGGAGTGCAATCGCATGCCGGTGCATCCGCGGCACCCGTACGCAGGCGATCTCGTCCACACGGCCTTCAGCGGGACCCATCAGGACGCCATCCGCAAGGGCTTCGCGGAGCACCGCACCCGTGCCCGGGCCACGGAGCGCCGGGAGGACGAGCTCGAGTGGCGGATCCCCTATCTGCCGGTCGATCCCTCCGACATCGGACGGAGCTACGAGGCCGTGATCCGCGTGAACTCCCAGTCCGGCAAGGGCGGCATGGCCTACCTGCTGGAGGACACGTACGGCATAGAGCTCCCCCGCGGCCTGCAGATCGCGTTCTCCCGCCACGTCCAGGCGCATACGGACGCCACCGGCGGCGAGGTCACGCCGGCGGGGCTCTTGGAGATCTTCGAGGCGGCGTATCTCGCGCCGGCGCCCGTGAACGCCGTCACCCTGACCGGGTTCTCGTCTGAGGAACGCGCCGATGCCGCGCACACGTCGATCACCCTCGTGGTCGGCGGGACGGAGGTGACCACCGAGCATCGGGACGTCGGCCCGGTCGAGGCGCTCGTGGCGGCTCTGGCGCGGCGCGGGGTCGGGATCGACGTCGTGGCGCTGCACCAGACGAGCGTGGGGACCGGAGCGGCGAGCGATGCGATGACGTTCGTCGAACACCGCATCGCCGGGCAACCTGCGTGGGCGGCGGGTCGCAGCCGTTCGGTGCTGACGGCGAGCATGGACGCCGTCATCCGGGCGGCTAACGCCGTATGCGGCGAAGGACAGGGGATCCGCGAAGCGAGATGAGATCGTGGCGGGTGGAGATCGCCGCCCACGGGGGCACGATCTCCACCCGTCCTGCCCGGACACCGCCGGTCCATGCCGGTGCGCGCTCGAAGCGACGCCACACCTCCTTGGGACACACCCGGGTCGGACGTCTGAGGCCCATGTCTCACCCGGAGCCGGAGATGCACACTCCGGCTCCGATCCGGAGGAGCCGCTGTCCTCCGCGCGGGGTATGCCGAGGGGCCGGTCAGAAGGGGGCGTCGTCCACCGGAGGAACGTCGTCCTCCCTCGCGGGCAGA
>CAYOSM010000171.1:0-3358 GCA_964406645.1 uncultured Bifidobacteriaceae bacterium
GTTCGGGCGTGAGCCCCAGGTCGGTGAGGGCGGTGCGCAGATCGTCGCTCATGCCCGAACCCTAGATGGTTGATTCCACGGGGTCGCCTGTGACTGCTCACCCGTGCACGTCCGGCGTCCGTCACCGAGTATGTGTCGTGGCACATGCACCGGTCACCGAAAGGGTGAGGGATGAAGGTCGTTCTCCAGCGCGTCGAGTCCGCCCGTGTCACCGTCGACGATGAGACGGTGGGGGAGATCGGCCGGGGCCTCCTGGCGCTGGTCGGCATCGCACGGGACGACGACGAGCGGGACGTGGACATCCTTGCCCGCCGGACAGCACACCTCCGGCTCTTCGACGACGGCGAACGGCGCGGCGCGTGGAGCGTGGCGGACATCGCAGGCGCCGTCCTGGTGGTCAGCCAGTTCACGCTGCTCGCCTCGACCAAGAAGGGGAACCGCCCGTCCTGGTCCGCCGCCGCGCCGCCCGAGACGGCCGCCCCGCTCGTGGAGAGGTTCGCCCTGCGCGTGCGCGAGGAGGGGGTCGACGTGGCGACGGGCCGGTTCGGCGCGCACATGCGGATATCGCTGGTGAACGACGGCCCGGTGACGCTCGTGCTGGAGCACCCCGTCTGATCGTCAGGTGCTATCCTCGACGGCAGGGCTTCAAGCAAACCAATGTGGGGACGCGAGAAGTGGGTGCTGAGCCCACTTTTTTGTTGCTCGGAAAGGGGACTGGACGCTGACCGTGGTGGCTCACACCGGCGTTGAACGGGAGGTCGAGGCTGCGCTCGAGAACGCACTGCCCGACGTCGATCTGCGCGAGGTACAGATCGTCGGTGCGCATGGCGACGCGATGCTGCGTGTCGTGATCGACCACCCCGACGGTGTCACGCACGACCTGTGTGCGAATGTGACCCACGTCCTCGACCACGCGGGTCTTCGAGACCGCTATGGCATCGAAGTCTCGTCCCCCGGTCCCGAACCACCGCTCCGTACGCACGAGCACTATGAGGCGGCGGTCGGCGATCCGGTCGCGATCCGCCTCGTCACGGCGCCCGGCGCGAAGGCGAAGCGGGTGAGGGGAGTCCTCCGCGGGGTCGACGACCACGGGATTTCGGTGGAGACGACAGAGGGTGAGCGGACGCTCGGATTCGATGAGATCAGCCGGGCACGGCTGATCGAGAGGAGTGAAGGATGAATCGAGAGATCCTCGAGGCAGTGAAGATGATCGAGCGGGAGAAGGGCATCAGCGCCGAGACGCTGCTGCTCGCGCTCGAGGATGCCCTTCTCGCCGCCTACAACAAGACGCCAGAGGCGGCCGAGTACGCCCGCGTCGTCATCGATCGCGAGGACGGCGAGATGCGCGTCCTTCAGCTCGTCCTCGAGGAGGACGAGGAGCCGCGCACGCTTCCGCAGGAGGAGCCCGACTTCGGCGAGGACGGCCCGCCCGAGGACTACGTCGCCCCGGAGCCCGAGATCGACTGGGACGCCTACGACGAGGACGAACTCGACGAGGTCGACGTCAGCACGGACAACTTCGGCCGCATCGCCGCGCAGACCGCCAAGCAGGTCGTGATGCAGCGCATCCGCGAGGCCGAGCGCGAGATGATGTACGAGGAGTACGTCGACCGCATCGGCGACATCGTGACCGGCATCATCCAGCAGTCCGACCAGCGCTACACCCTTGTCGACCTCGGTCGCGTCGAGGCGCTGCTGCCCGAGAGCGAGCAGGTCCACGGCGAGCGCTACGACCACGGCGCGCGTGTGAAGGCCGTCATCGTCGACGTGCGTCACTCCACGAAGGGCCCGCAGGTCATCGTCAGCCGGCGCAGCGACGAACTCATCAAGCGCCTCTTCGAGCTCGAGGTCCCGGAGATGGCCGACGGCCTCGTCGAGATCCGCGCCGTGGCCCGCGAGGCCGGCTGGCGGTCGAAGATCGCCGTCGAGTCCAAGGTCCAGGGCGTCGACCCGGTCGGCGCGTGCGTCGGCCCCCGTGGCTCCCGCGTCCGCATGGTCGTCAGCGAGCTCCGCGGCGAGAAGATCGACATCATCCCGCACAACGACGAGCCCGCCCGTTTCGTGGCCAAGGCACTCTCGCCGGCCCGCGTCCGCGAGGTGCTGGTCGACGACGAGAACCGGCAGGCGACCGTGGTCGTCCCCGACGACCAGCTGTCGCTCGCGATCGGCAAGGAGGGCATGAACGCCCGTCTCGCCGCCCGCCTCACCGGATGGCGGATCGACATCAAGAGCGAGTCCACCTTCGCGCTCGAGGAGTCCCAGGGCGAGTTCTCGCAGGGCGGCGACGGAGAGCTCGTGCGGTGCGCGGCCCTCCTGCGCAACGGCAAGCGCTGCGTCAACGCGGCCATCCCGGGAACCCGCTATTGCAGCCTCCCGGCCCACGCCCGCCTCGCGCAGGTGGAGGCGTCCGGGGAGACCGTCAGCGCGACGGAGGCCGTGAGCGCCGACTCCGAGGGCCAGGAGAGTGCGGCGGAGAAGCCCACCGCCGCCGCCGAGCAGGCGGAGACGGTCGCTGACGCGCCCGAGGCCGCCGCGCCGCCGGAGGCCGAGGCACCGGTCGAAGCGAACGGGGACGACCCGGTCGCCGGAGACGAGGGCGCCGCAGTGGCGTCCGACGGTGCCGACGCGTCCACCGCAGCCGATGCGGGCTCCGATGATCCGGCCGTTCCCGTCGCCGAGGGCGATGGAGACGGTGCCGACGAGGAGGGCCGTTAGCCACGGGCGCCGGACGACCAGAGTGTCGGCACACGTTCCGATCCGCCGCTGTCTCGGTTGTGGGACGCGCCGACCGAAGCGCGATCTCGCGCGGTTCGTCGCCGCGGTTGACGGCGACGATCGACGGCTTGTTCGGGACGACAAAGGGCGGATTCCAGGGAGGGGCCTCTATGTCTGCCCGGTTCGGGCATGCTACGAAGCTGCGCTCTCGCGGCGCGCGTTTCCGCGCGCGGCCAGATTGCGCGGGCAGAGGCTCACGATCGACGACGATTCTGTGCACGAGTTTGAGAGCTGAGGGGTGGGGATGGATCTGACGGAAAAGCGGCGAGTACACGAGATCGCACGAGACGAGGGGCTTCCCAGCAGCCTCGTCCTCCAGCGTCTGCAACGCGAGGGACTGCCTGTCAAGACGGCGTCGTCGACGGTGATCGTCGGTGAGGCGCTCCACGTCTTGAACCCGAAGCGCTACCCGCGCCCGGAGTCCATGGACGCGACCCTCGCCGCGGCCAAGGCCGCCAAGGAGAAGCCGAAGGCCGCCAAGGCGGACGAGGCCGAGGAGAAGCCCAAGCCGAAGCCGCGCGCACGTCGCAAGCCGAAGCCCCCGGTCGAGGCACCCCCCGCCGAGGCGGCGCCTGTCGAGGCC
>CAYOSM010000172.1:0-3187 GCA_964406645.1 uncultured Bifidobacteriaceae bacterium
TCCACGTCGACGCGCAGCAGCTTGCCGAGCCGGCTGTCCATGTCCTGGGCGCGGTTCTCGGGGTCGTTCGCGCTGCCACCGTCGCCGAGCCCCAGGTAGAGCAGGCCGTCGGGCCCGAACGCGAGGCTCCCCCCGTTGTGATTGGAGTACGGCTGATCCACCGAGAGGAGAGTTCGGACGGGCTCGGGATCGATCACGCCGTCGAACACGCGATGCTCCGAGACGAGCGTGTCACCGTCGGGATCGGAGTTGTGGACGTAGACGCGTCCATTCGACATGAAGTCGGGGTGGAACGCGAGGGAGAGGAGTCCCTGCTCGCCTCCGTCCGAGAGGACCCGGGACGAGATGTCGAGCACCGGATCGGCCACGAGCCGCCCGTCGCGTACGAGACGCACCACGCCGCGTCGCTCCAGGATCCAGACGTCCCCGTCGGTTCCGGGCACGGCGAGGGTCTGCACCGGTGCGTCGAGCCCGGAGGCGAACGGCCGGAGTGCGATGCCCGGTCCGGGCACCGTCGCATCGGCGGACGTGTTCGTCGGTGGCCCGCCGGTCGGGGTGGGCGTGTCGTCACCTCCGCACCCGCTGAGCAGGCCGATGGATCCGGCGAGGATCAGGATGAGACTCGTGCGGGACATGGGTGGCCTTTCGCCCGGGGTGCGTCCTGTGAGAATGCCAGTGATGGCGGCGAGGACTCACACCGCCAGGTGAGCACCGGCCTGCGGTCCCGTCGTCGTCCAGGTCGCCCGACGAGGCGCGAGAATCTCGGTCGCCTCGTCATTCTGACGGGTGCCGGCGGTCGCGGTACGCGCCGGGTGTGCCGGCCCAGGAGACGTCGGTGCGGTGTGTGTCCGTCATATCGACATCGCATCGGAGGGCCGACCCGCCCAAATCCGATCAGGAAGGTCCTCCCACCGGGTGGGGGGTGACAGTATCGGGCTACTCGGATCGAGAAAGGACGTCAGGTGGCGCACCACGTATTCGACATCAAGGAGCGGGCGACGCACTCGCTCGTCGCCGATCAGTTGCGGAGTCTCGCCGATCAGGTGGCGACGGGCTCCCTCGAGATCGCCAACGAGGAGTGGCATCCGCCGACGGTCATCGTCGACCCGGTCGACGTCACGATGGACCTGCTCCAGCACAGGAATGAAGTTGAGTTCACCATCCGGATGCGCTGGCCCACGGTGAAGGCCGACTAGAGTCCGCGCACCGGCATCCGCCGAGACCCCCGGAGGTCGTCGGCGGCAACGGTCTGCGGCCCACTCTGGGACGAGTCGCGGCGCTCATCTTTCGTCGACGGCCGGCAGATCGACGGACTCCGACGGTGGATCGACGTTCGAGGACCGCCGCCGGGCTCGGAGAGTCCGCGGACTCGCAGGTACCGACTACGCGGGAAGCGGAACCGGTGCCAGACGGGTGATGCTGCCGACGACCTCCTGGAGAGCACGCGCGGCCGCTGAGTCGGGCCGTGACAGGACGACCGGTGTGCCCTCGTCTCCGGCGCGCGCGACGTCCGACTCGAGGGGGATCTGGCCGAGTAGCGGCACGCGGAGCTCCTGCGCCAGCGACGCACCTCCTCCGCCGGAGAGGATCTCGTAGCGCGTACCGGTGTCGGGGGCCTCGAACCAGCTCATGTTCTCGACGACGCCGAGGACGTCGAGGTTGACCCGCGTGGCCATCGTCGCCGCCCGCTTTGCCACCCGCTGTGCGGCGAGCTGGGGTGTCGTGACGATGAGCATGCGCGCGGTCGGCGCCAGATTCGCGAGCGACAGACTGACGTCACCCGTGCCCGGCGGAAGATCGATGAGGAGGTAGTCGGGGTCGTCCCAGAACACCTCGGTGACGAAGCTGGTGAGCGCCTTGTGGAGCATCGGCCCCCGCCAGATGACCGGCTGGTCGTCACTCGCCATGAACCCGACGGACATGATGCGGACCCCGTGGGCCTCGACGGGGAGGATGAGGTCGTCATCCAGCATGACCGGGGTGCGGTTGGTCCCCATCATGCGCGGGATGGAGTAGCCGTAGACATCCGCGTCGAGGAGTCCCACCGTGCTGCCCCGGGCGGCGAGCGCGGCCGCCAGGTTCGCGGTGATGCTCGACTTCCCGACGCCCCCCTTTCCGGAGGCGACCAGGATGACGTTGGTCCGGGCCCCCTCGGCGAACGGGGAGCCGCGGCGCTCTTTGCCGATGAGCCCGCCGCGGACGCCCTCGCGCTCCTCGTCGGTCATCGTGTCGAGGCTCACGTGAAGCGTCTCGATGCCGGGGATGTCGGAGACGGCATCGGTCACGCGCCGCTGGATCTCGGCCTTGAGCGGGCATCCGGCGACGGTGAGCTTGATCGTGATGCTGACGCGATCGTCGTCCACGTCGACGTCGCCGACCATGCCGAGGTCGACGATGCTGCGGTGGAGCTCGGGATCGAGGACGCCGCGGAGGACGTCGATGATCGATTCGCGGGACGGGGTCACATGAACATCCGCGCGTACGGCTCCGCCGATGCGAGCGTCACGTTCCACGGCCCGTGGCCGGGGAAGATGAGGGTCTCACCGGGGACCTCGGCGAACACGCGCTCGAGGCTCCGCATCATCGCGGCGGGGTCACTGCGCGGGAAGTCGGTCCGTCCGATCCCCTGGGCGAAGACGAGGTCGCCGACGATCGCGACTCCGCTCGCGGCGTCGAGGGCGACCATGCACCCGGGGGAGTGCCCGGGGGTCGACAGCATGGTGAACGTGTGGTCGCCCAGCTCGACGGTGTCGCCCTCCTCCAGGAGCCGCGCCGGCGTCACGCCGGGGGTGGGGGGAGGGAAACCGAACAGGGCGGGATTGAAGGGTGCCGGGGCCTCGAGCCAGTCGGCGTCGGCCGAGCTGACCCACACGGGGAGGCCGTCGGCCGCCCACACGTGGTTCTCGACGACGTGGTCCCAGTGACCGTGCGTGTTCAGTACCCGAACCGGGGTGAGATCGAGGTGCTTCAGCGTCTCGCGGACCCATGCCTCGCTGCCGGCCGCCGGGTCGACGATCATCGCCTCGCCCCCCTGATCGGTGGCGATGACGTAGGTGTTCGTGGCCACGGGACCGAACGTTCCGGCATGGATGATCATGAGTCCACCTTAGCGAAGGTCCTCCGTCCCAAACCCCGCCGTCCGGCCGGGTTTGACCAAGCCCGGACGGGTGTCCCGCGGGCCGTCGCC
>CAYOSM010000173.1:0-3111 GCA_964406645.1 uncultured Bifidobacteriaceae bacterium
ATCCACCCACCCGCCCCGGCCAACCGCCAGGCCGCCTGAAGGGCGGCCTCTCGTGACCTTCAACCGCAGCGGATCCTCGAAGCTGGCTGGGTCCTGCCGACGACCGGGTGGTCGTGGTTCGGTCCGGGTGCTGCCTAGCGGAGCGGAGCGGAGGTGGGCTCGACGGGGCTGGGGAGCTGGGTGGTGCCCATCAGCTCGGCGTCGACTGCTGCGGCGCACGCGCGTCCCTCGGCGATCGCCCAGACGATGAGGCTCTGGCCCCGGCCCATGTCGCCACAGACGAACACGTCGTCGACCGAGGTGCGCCAGTCGTTGTCACGGCGGACGTTGCCGCGGTCGTCGAGCTCCACGCCGAGCTCCTCGAGCATCCCGGCGCGCTCGGGGCCGACGAAGCCCATCGCCAGGAAGACGAGCTCGCAGGGGATCTCCTTCTCGGAGCCGGGGACGGCCCCGAAGGTCGGCCGGCCGTCGACGATCTCCATCTCGACGTCCACCGTGCGGATGCCGGTGAGCCTGCCGTCGGCATCGCCCACGAACTCGGTCGTGGAGATGGCGTAGACCTGGTCGACACCCTCCTCGTGCGCCGAGGAGCTCATGTACATCAGCGGCCACGTCGGCCACGGGGTGTGGGGCGCGCGATCCGCCGGGGGGCGGGGCATGATCTCGAGCTGCGTGACGCTGACGGCGCCCTGGCGGTTGGCCGTTCCGAGACAGTCGGCGCCGGTGTCACCGCCGCCGATGATCACGACACGCTTGCCGTCGGCGTCGATCGGGTGTTCGGCGAGGTCCCCGGACTGCACGCGGTTGGAGTCCGGCAGGTACTCCATGGCCTGATAGATGCCCGAGAGCTCGCGGCCCGGCATGGGCAGGTCGCGCCAGGCGGTGGCACCGCCGGCGAGGACGATGGCGTCGAACTCGGCGCGCAGCTCCTCGACGGCGACGTTGACGCCGACGTTCGCGTTGGTGCGGAACTCGGTGCCCTCGGCCTCCATCTGAGCGAGACGCCGGTCGATGACCCACTTCTCCATCTTGAAGTCCGGGATGCCGAAGCGCAGGAGACCGCCGATCTTCTCGGCGCGCTCGAAGACGACGACCTCGTGGCCGGCGCGGGTGAGCTGCTGCGCGGCGGCGAGGCCGGCCGGTCCGGACCCGACGACCGCGATGCGCTTACCGGTGGAGACGGACGGGGTCACCGGCTCCATCCACCCCTCGTCGAACGACCGCTCGGCGATGGTGACCTCGACCTGTTTGATCGTGACGGGCGGCTGGTTGATACCCAGCACGCACGCCTGCTCGCAGGGGGCGGGGCAGAGACGGCCGGTGAACTCCGGGAAGTTGTTGGTCGCGTGGAGGCGGTCCATCGCCTCCGACCAGCGATCCCGGTACACGAGGTCGTTCCAGTCGGGGATGATGTTGCCGAGCGGGCAGCCCTGGTTGCAGAACGGGATGCCGCAGTCCATGCAGCGCGCCGCCTGGTCACGGAGCTTGTGGGTCGGGAAGCGCTCGTAGACCTCTTTCCAGTCCTTCACGCGCTCCGGGACCGGACGCCGCGAGGGGAGTTCGCGGGTGTGCTTCAGAAATCCGGTGATGTCTCCCACTAGCGCTCCCTCTGTCCTGACGTGGCAAGCGGTTCATCCGCCGTGCCCGCTCCCGTCGCCGCCTCGCGTGCTGCGTCGGCGAGCGCACGCTTGTAGTCGCGCGGCATGACCTTGACGAACTCGTGGACCGCCTCATCCCACCGATGGAGGATCGTCTCGGCGACCGGTGACGCGGTCTCGTCGTGATGACGCGCGATCCGGTCCCTCAGCCATTCGCGGTCGTCACCGTCGAGCGGGTCGAGGTCGACCATCTCGGGGTTGACGCGTCCCGCGAACGTGTCACGGGGGTTCCAGACGTAGGCGACACCGCCGCTCATGCCGGCGCCGAAGTTGCGGCCGGTCTCACCGAGGACGACGACTCGTCCGCCGGTCATGTACTCGCAGCCGTGGTCGCCGACACCCTCGACGACGGCGACGGCGCCCGAGTTGCGGACGCAGAACCGTTCGCCGACGATACCGCGCAGGAAGACCTCGCCGTCGGTGGCCCCGTAGAGGATGACGTTGCCGGCGATGATGTTCTCCTCGGCCTTGAACGAGGATCCGGCGGCCGGACGGACGATGATGCGTCCACCGGAGAGGCCCTTCCCGGTGTAGTCGTTCGCGTCGCCGGCGAGCCGGAGGGTGAGGCCCCGCGGCGCGAAGGCACCGAAGCTCTGGCCGGCCGACCCCGTCAGGTTGATGACAATGGTGTCGTCCGCCAGGCCCTCGGGGTAGCGTCGCGTGATCTCCTGCCCGACGAGGGTTCCCACGGTCCGGTTGATGTTCCGGATCGGGACGTCGATGTGGACCCGCTCCTGGTGGTCGAGCGCCGGTGCGGCCTTCTGGATGAGCTCGATGTCGAGGGCCATCGTGAGGCCGTGGTCCTGCTCGTGGACGCGGTGGCGCTCGTCGCCCTCGTCCGGCTCGGGCATGTCGAGGATGGGGGTGAGGTCGAGCTTGGACGCCTTCCAGTGCTCGATGGCCTTGGTTGTGTCGAGGAGCTCGGCGTGGCCGATGGCCTCGTCCAGGGTGCGGAAGCCGAGTTCGGCCATGAGCTCGCGCACCTCCTCGGCGATGAACTCCATGAAGTTCACGACGAACTCCGGCTTGCCGGTGAACCGCTTGCGCAGCTCGGGGTTCTGGGTGGCGATGCCCACCGGGCAGGTGTCGAGGTGACAGACCCGCATCATCACGCAGCCCGACACGACGAGCGGCGCGGTCGCGAATCCGAACTCCTCGCCGCCGAGCAGCGCGGCGATCATGACGTCGCGGCCCGTCTTCATCTGGCCGTCGACCTGGACCACGATGCGGTCGCGCAGGCGGTTGAGGAGGAGCGTCTGCTGGGTCTCGGCGAGGCCGAGCTCCCAGGGGGCGCCGGCGTGCTTGATCGAGGTCAGCGGCGATGCGCCGGTGCCGCCGTCGTGTCCGGAGATGAGGACCACGTCCGCGTGCGCCTTCGAGACGCCCGCGGCGACCGTTCCGACGCCGACCTGGGCGACGAGCTTCACGTGGATGCGCGCCTCCGGGTTGGCGT
>CAYOSM010000174.1:0-3072 GCA_964406645.1 uncultured Bifidobacteriaceae bacterium
CACGAGGACGTGCTCCGCGAGCGCGCCGTGAGCACCGTAGGTGGTGATCTTCTCGATGTCCGAGGTGCGGCTCGGTCCCGAGACCAGCGACACCGCGGACGGAGCGCCGTCCCGGAAGACCCGGGCGAAGGCCTCGCCGAGCGACCAGACGATGCGGTCGGCGGGGACGATCGAGAGATGCCACCAGCCGACGGCGTCGAGCGACCTGCCGTGTTCGGAGTCCGCCGCCAGCACCACCGTGCCGCGCTGCGCGACGGCGACGGCGGGGACGGTGATGGCACAGGTCGCCGGTGCGTCGTCCAGACCGAGGAGGGGGCGCCAGCCCAGGTCGCTCGGCCAGACGATGACCTCGATGCCCGTGTCCCGGAGGGCGTCGAGGACCCCGGCGTCGTGCAGGATCGCGTCGTCCGGGACGAGTGCCCGGCGGGCGCCCCAGCGCTCAAAGGCGTCGCAGGTCGCCTGCGCGAGAGTGTCGGGCGTCACGCGCTCTCCGGTCGACCGGCGCCGCTCGATCGCGGAGAGGAACGCGTCGATCATTTCGGCGGCCAGCTGCTGGGAAGGTCGCGAACCTCGGTCCACCCCTTCGCGGGACCGGGAAGACGGCGGATCCATCCGCTCCGTCCACCCAGGATGCGCACGCCGATGCGCGTCAGGCGGACGCCGGCGCGGTAGGCGAGCGGGTGGCTCCACGCACGGCTCCAGACTTGTGCCAGACGCCGCTGACGCCGCCTCTCCGGTGTGTCGGCGCGGCCGCGCAGGCGCACGAGGAGGTCGTGGAGCGGGATGCCGACGGGGCATGCGTCGTGGCAGGCGCCGCAGAGTGACGACAGGAAGGGCAGCTCGTTCGCCCGTTGGGAGGTGGGCCCCTCAAGGAGCGGCGTGATGACCGCGCCGATCGGTCCGGAGTACGGCGAGTCGTAGGCCTGGCCGCCCACCGTCCGCCACATCGGACACGAGTACAGGCACGCGCCGCACCGGATGCAGTGGAGCGCCTCCTCGAACGGCGTGCCCCTCAGGGCGGTGCGGCCGCCGTCGAGGATCACCAGGTGGAGCTCCTGCGGCCCGTCCGACTCGCCCTCCCGCCGTGGACCGGAGATCAGGTTCACGTACGTCGCCGCGTCGTCTCCGATGGCCGCCATGGGGAGGACCTGCAGGATGTTCGCGGCGTCGTCCCAGGTGTCCACGATCCGCTCGGCGCCCATCACCGCGACGTGGATCCGGGGGAGGGCGGTCACGAGTCGTGCGTTGCCCTCGTTCTCGACGACGCAGAGCGTGCCGGTCTCGGCGACACCGAGGTTCACGCCGCTGACCCCGATGTCGGCCGCGGCGAAGTCCTCACGCAGGCGACGGCGGGCGTAGGCGATGAGCGCCTCCCGGTCGTCCGGGATGTCCTCGCCGCTCTCCCGGCGGAAGAGCTCGGCGACCTCGGCGCGGTTCTTGTGGACCGCCGGGGCGATGATGTGGGACGGACGCTCCTCGGCCAGCTGGAGGATCCACTCGCCGAGGTCCGTCTCCACGACGCGTACGCCGTTCTCCGCGAGGGCCTCGTTGAGCTTGATCTCCTCCGTCGCCATCGACTTCGACTTGGCGACCACGCGGGCGCCCTCACGCCGTGCGAGGGAGACGATGTAGTCCGTCGCCTCGTCGCGCGTCGCGGCGAAGTACACCGTGCCGCCGTTGTCCGTGACCTTTCGTCCGAGCTGCTCGAGGAGCTCGGGGAGCCGGCGGATGCTCTCGCGCCGGATGGCGCGTGCACGTTCGCGCATCGCGGCGAAATCGTGCTCCACCTCGACGCGATGGCGTCCCTTGGCCCAGTTCGCCGCCGAGGAGGCGAGGTTGCGGCGCAGGACGGTGTCGGCCGTGGCGCGCCTGGTCCGCTCCCGGAGATCCGGCCCCTCCCCGTAGGTCACCGGACGTTCGCTCATCGGTCCAGCACCTCGGAGATGTGGCGGACGGTGAGGTCGATGCCCTCTCGGTGGGCCCGGCCGGCGATGTGCATCAGGCAGGAGAGATCGCATCCGACGAGGGCGTCGGCCCCGGTGGATGCGGCCGACCGTGCCTTCGCCTCGCCCAGGGCACCGGACACCTCCGGGTAGGTGACCGAGAACACGCCGCCGAAACCGCAGCAGACGTCGGAGTCGGGGAGGGGGGTGCGTTCGATGCCCGCCTCCGCGAGCACCTCACCCGGGGACTCCGTCTCCCGCAGGAGCCGCAGCATGTGGCACGAGTCGTGATGGGCCACGCTGCGCGGGGCATCGGCGGCGGCCCTCGGGGTCAGGTCGTTCCGCGCGAGGAACTGCGTCAGCTCGAGCGTCCGGGACGCCAGCCGCTTGGCCTCCGCCTCCTCCGGCTCGCCGGCGAAGAGCTCCGGGTAGGCGTGCACGATCATCGCCGCGCAGGAGCCGGACGGAACGACGACCGGAGAGTCCCCCGCGAACTGCTTCAGCGTGTGCCGCGCCACCTCGCGGGCCTCGTCGGGGTGCCCCGAGGTCCATCCGGCCTGCCCGCAGCAGGTCTGGCCCTTCGGTTCGACGACGGTGACGCCGAGGCGTTCCAGCACGCCGCGCGTCGCGCGGGCGACACCGGGGGCCACATGATCGACGAGACAGGTCCGCATGAGGAGGACGCGCATACGCCCAGTCTGACAGCGCGAGTGCTCTTGCATGCGCCCGCGGTCGTCGACGAGAGCCGATCCGGGCGGTCAACGGGACCGAGGTGCCAGGCACCCGAGTCCCGTTGACACCTGCCCGAACACGGGTCGGCTCTGAAAGTTCCCTGCAAACAGGCGTAGTACCGGTCCGGTGCCCGTGGATGAACGGGACCGAGGTGCCAGGCACCCGGGTCCCGTTGGGCGGCGTACCGGGACGACTGTTGTCTACTTCGCTTGACAGTACGGAGAGTGTCACCTACGCTAGACACCAACGACGAAGGGAATAACATTGATTGCGATGACACTTGACAGAGAGGCGCTCGAACGGGCGCAGACCGCGCGTGACCGGCTGGTCGACCTCCAGCACGAGGCCGAGGTGGCGCGCGTCGACTACCACCACGCGATCCGGCAGCTCCACGCCA
>CAYOSM010000175.1:0-3029 GCA_964406645.1 uncultured Bifidobacteriaceae bacterium
GCGGGCGCGGACCTTCGTGATCGCCCCGGACACCTTCCGCATCTCGGCGAGCGCCTTCGCGATCTCACGTTTCACCCATGCGATCTCACGGTTGCGCTGCTCATCGTCCATCACCTCACGGATCTGCTCCGGGGACTGGCCCGCGGCCATCGCCGCCCGCCCCGCTGCCGTGACCGCCGCGCTGATCGTCGACGCCGCCCCACCCGACGGGGACGACGACATGCCCTCCCGCTCCGAGTACGAGATCCCTTTGAGCGCCGCGGCGACCGCTTTGGTGACCGCGGCCTTCTGCGCGGCGGCCTGACGGGTGACGGGTGACTGTCCGCCGTCCGCTTCGTTCGGCGAAGAGGACGCCTTCTGCGTCGACAGGTACTCCAGCCCCGGCGGGATCCTCAGACCGGACGGCCAGTTCGACCGGCCACGGATCACGCCGCGGCCACCACCCGCAGCCTCGAACCACTGGCCGTTGATCCGGATCCCCATGTGCTGCTTCCTGGGATCATTCGAGTCCATGCCGAGGAACCCGAACACGACCGGCTCGTTCCCCGTCGCCCGCTTCGACCGGGGATACAGCGACATGGTCGTGCCGATGCCACCGGTGTAGCCGGGGACGCGGGCGGCGACATTCGACGCGAACCCGGAGCAGTCCCAACCGCGGCGCTCCACCACACCCTCATGGCCACCACCCCACACATAGGGCTCACCGAGCTGCGCCTGCGCGAACTTCAACGCGGTCGCGACACCCCCGGTCGCGAACCGGCCCTGCCCGATCTTCCCGCCGGTGGCGGCGAGCACCGACATGATCCGGCTCGCACCGACGAGTGCCTGCTGCCGCTTGTTGAGGACCACCTCCCCGGGGGTGAGGCGCGCGGGGACGATGTCACCGGCACCAGCCGGGCCGGGGACGACGCCGCCGGAAGCCATGTACGCCGACGCGGTGCCGGCGCCGACGTCGCCGGTGTTGTTGCCACCGGAGCCCACCCGCCCGAGGTGCACCTCGTCGAACTGCACGGGGTTGCCGGGCAGCAGCTTGTTGATGACGCCGCCGACGCTGTTGGCTCCGGCAATGACCTTGTTGATCGCCCACTCGACAAGGCCGATCAAACCGTTCGCGATGCCAGCGCCGAGCTTCTTGCCGAAGGTGAGGCCGACGGTGCCGGCCTTCGCCGCCTGATCGGAAATCCACCCCCACAACGCAGACATGACGGCCTTACCGATCTTCACGCCGGCTTTCGCCGCCCCGGCGACGAGGGTGCCGAGAGCGCCGATCGCGTTCGTCACGACGCGCTTCAGGCCATTCCACGCCTCGGACCAGTCGCCCTGAATGAAGTTCACGACGATCTCGATCGCACCCTGAACGACGCCCATCACATGCCCGATGTACGTGCCAATCCACCGGAGCACCGGCTCCGCCTGGCGCTTGAAATCCGCCCACATCTGCGGCCAGTTCTCGCGGACGTAGTCGACGACGGTCCGAACGTTCGCGACGATCTCCTGCATCGTCCGGTTGCCCCGGAACCAGTCGGCGACACGCTGATACTGGGCCTGAACCATCTGCCACATCGCAGGCCAGTTCACCTGAATCCATGTGAGGAACTCGTTGAACTTCGTCAACGTCTTCGCCATCACCGGCAGCAGCAGAGAACCGATCTTCGCGGATGTGTCCTCAATCTGGGCGCGAACAATGCGCTGCTGATTCGCGAGGCCACCAGACGTGCGGGCGAAGTCACCCTGCGCGTCCTTCGAGTCCTTCATGATCAGGCTGTACGTCGCCTGCGCCTTCGCCCCCGCCGTCAACTCATCCTTCGTCTTGGCGAGACCCATCCGCATCGCTTCCTGCTCAACGCGGGCCGCCGTCAGGAACACACCGAACCGGCGGAGCGGCTCCGTCTCACCAGCCAAACCAGCACGCAACGCGTCGAGGGTCTCCTCCGGGGACGCATTGTTGAACGACGCAAGGTCACCGGCCAAAGAGACCATGCTCTTCGACATGCCCGCAGCCTTGTCGCGAGCCAACCCCATCGGAACGAGCATGTTCCCGAACGTGCCCGTCGCCTCAAGCGCCTGACGTCGTGACATCCCAATTGATGTCGCCGCCGTCTTCGACCAATTCTGAATGCCCTTCGCGGAACCCTTGAACACCTGCTCGGTCTTCCCGAGCTCCTCATTCAGATCACCGGCCGCAGAGACAGCTTCCTGACCGAACTTCACGACGCCGACACCCGCCACCGCAACACCCGCGACCGCAAACTTCGCGGCCTTGCTAAGACGACTGAACGCGCCCTCCGCGTCCCTCGCCGCCTTCTTCACGCCGTCCGCGTCACCAGTGATACGGATCTTCGCCGCCGCCGTGCGAGCCATTACATCACCCCAGCCAAGCCCGACGGAACGGACCACGGACCACCATCAGAACGAACTGAGGTGAACGGGGGACCATCAGTCGACGCGTCCCGTGCTTCCAGATCCGCGAGGCGCGCCGCCAACGACACATCAAGGATCACTGCCTCAGCGCTTCCGCTTCTTAGCCCCAGAAGCAGGCTTGGCGTCGTCCCCCAGAACTTCGCTGTCTGGGCTATCAACGTCGACCGTGGCGCCTCCAGGAAACCCGTGGACCTGACCGACCCCCTGGGCGGCCAGATCCGTCAACTCCTGCAGTTCCGCGTCCGTGAAGTCGTTGATCCAGCACCACGCCTCCCCGTACACACCGGACCCCGGCTCATCCACATCCGGGATGAGCACCCGGGGTTCCACGACGAACTCCTGGATCAGGACGTCGTTCAACCTGAGAGCGACGGACGCCTGCGACGGGTCTCCACCCTCCCCCGACGTCCACGCCGCGAACATCTCAGCGAGAGCATCCTCATCGTCCCTCTGCATCTTCGACATGAGATGCATGTACGACAGGGACTCGCGGACCATGACGGTGCGGTCCTCGCGTCCACCGAGAGGGTGCAAGCGGGTGCGCGCCGCGAAGTTCGAAACACTCATGCGTACGACGCCGTCGCGTTGATCAGCGTCACAGTGACGCT
>CAYOSM010000176.1:0-3024 GCA_964406645.1 uncultured Bifidobacteriaceae bacterium
CGCGTCTTCAGCGGGATCCGCGTCGCCATCTCGATCTTCCCGCCGTGGTGCAGCTGGAAGGTCCGGTCCGCGAACGACAGGATGGCGACCTTCGCGATGCCCTCGACGGCGGTGCGGATCTCCTCGGCGTGCTCCGGTGACGAGGCGTCCACCACGATGTCCCGTACGAGCTTCGTGTCATCCGCCGAGACGATGTCGACGGCTGTGATCTCGCCGCCCACCTCGTTGATGGCGCTGGCGAGGCTTCCGAAGAGGTTCGGTTCGCCGGCGTCGAGTTCGACGCGGATGGTGACGCTGTACTGAGCACTCGTGCTGGTTCGGGACAAGCTCGCTCCTCATGGGCGTTTCGACACGTCGGGCAGCATACTCCCGCTCTCCGCGCACGGAGCCGCGCAGCCGTGCACCGGCGGGGCGGTATCCTCGCCGGGTGACGACCGACGACGCCCAGGACACCACGACGACGGATGAATCCGTCGAGGGGGGCGACACCTCCACGCCGCTCGGGGATCTCTTCCTCGTCGACGGCAACAGCCTCGCCTACCGGGCGTTCTTCGCGCTGCCCGACACCATCTCCACCACGGACGGCTTCCCCACGAACGCCCTCTACGGTCTCTCGGCGATGATGATGAAGGTGCTCGCGGAGGAGCGGCCGGGTCGGGTGGTGGTGGCGTGGGACGCCCCGGGGCCGACGTTTCGTCACGAGCAGTACAGCGACTACAAGGCCGGACGATCCGCCACCCCGGACCTCTTCAAGGAACAGGCTCCCCACTTCCGCCCGCTGATGGAGGCGTTCGGCGCCGTCAACACGGAGCTTCCCGGGTACGAGGCCGACGACATCATCGGCACCCTCGCCAAGCGCGCGGAGGCGCGCGGGGAGCGGGTCACCATCCTCACGGGCGATCGCGACTCCTTCCAGCTGGTGAGCGACCTCGTGTCGGTGCTCGCCACCGGACGCGGGGTGACCGACACCACCCGCTACACGCCGGAGAAGGTCGTCGAGCGGTACGGCATCGGACCCGAGCTCATGGCCGACTTCCGCGGGATGGTGGGGGACAACTCCGACAACCTGCCCGGTGTCCCGGGGATCGGCGAGAAGACGGCGACCCAGCTCCTCGTGAAGTACGGCGATCTGGAGGGCGTCCTCGCCCACGCGTCGGAGCAGTCCCCGAAGCGCCGCGAGAACCTCACCGCCCATGCCGACGACGCCCGGCGGACCCGGGACCTGACGGTCATCGACATCGACTCGCCCATCACGCTCGAGCTCGGCGACATCCCGGCCCTCGATCTGGGGGCGGAGCGCCACGAGGCGCTCACCACGCTCTTCGACCGATTCGAGTTCGGCAGCCTCGCCCGCCGGATCGGCGAGCTGGTGGACGGTCCGGCACCCACCGCCGAACGGGCCGAGGTGGTCATCGCGCTCGATCCAGAGCCCACCGAGACGGAGGCGCTCGCGCTGTCGCTGGTGGGGGTGTCGTCACCGGTCGCGCTGGCCGTGGCGGACGGCGCGTGGGCGGTGTGCGTGGAGTCGCCCACCGTGCTGACGGGTCCACTGGACGATCCGGAGCGGCTCGCAGCCGCGCTGAGCGGCGTGCGCCTGGCCGTGCACGACCTCAAGGCGCTGCCGCACGAGCTGGGGATCCTCCTCACCCCCTGGCACGACACGATGATCGCCGGGTATCTGCTGGAGCCGCGCCGCCGCGGGTACGAACTGGACGGTCTGGCGGCCGACGCCGGGGTCGGCGTCAGCGGACCGGACGACGCGGCCGTGCGCGGAGCGGCGCTCACCCTTTTCGTGGCGACGGGCCAGGCGGACATGATCGAGGCGGAGGGGCTGGGGCCGCTCTTCCACGACGTAGAGCTGCCCCTGGTGTCCGTGCTCGCCGACATGGAGTACACGGGCGTCATGCTCGACACCCACCGCCTCGGGGAGATCGCCGCCCGGGTGCGCGACCGAATCGATGAGCTGCGCGACCAGATCTGGGAGCTCGCCGGCGGCGAGTTCGTCATCGACTCGCCGAAGCAGCTGGGCAACGTCCTGTTCGAGAAGCTGGGGCTGCCGACGTTCCGCAAGGGGAAGACCGGCTGGTCCACGGACCGGCGGGTGCTCCGTCTGCTGGAGGGCCGCCATCCCATCATCGGGCTCATCTCCGAGTACCGGGAGATGACGAAGCTCGACAGCACGTACCTGGCCGCGCTCCCCGAGCTCGTCGACGAGCGCAGCCGTCTGCACACGACGTTCAACCAGACCGTGGCGGAGACGGGGCGCCTGTCGTCCGTCAATCCCAACCTGCAGAACATCCCCGTGCGGACGGCGATCGGCCGCGAGATCCGCGGCGCGTTCGTGGCCCCCGAGGGACGGCGGCTGCTGTCGTTCGACTACAGCCAGGTGGAGCTGCGGATCCTCGCCCACTACTCCGGTGAGCCGACCCTGGCAGACGCCTATCGCACGGGCCTGGACGTGCACCGCGCCACGGCGGCGGAGGTGTTCGGCATGGATCCCGCCGACGTCGACCGCCAGACGCGCGACCGCGCCAAGGCCGTCAACTTCGGGATCATCTACGGCATCAGCGCCTTCGGTCTGGCCGATCAGCTCGGCATCGACCGTGAGGAGGCACAGGCGTACATCGACACCTACCTGTCGCGGTATCCGCGTGTGCGCAGCTTCATCGACTCCACCGTCGCGGCCGCGGCACAGGACGGCTACGTCACCACCCTGTTCGGCCGTCGCCGTCCCATCCCCGAGCTCCACGGCCGGACGGTGCAGCAGCGCAACCTGGGTGAGCGCCTCGCCGTCAACACGGTCATCCAGGGATCGGCCGCCGACATCATCAAGGTCGCGATGGTGCGCGCGCATGCGGCCATGGCCGAGGCCGGGCTTGTGAGCCGCATGGTGCTGCAGATCCACGACGAACTGCTCGTGGAGGCGCCCCTCGACGAGGTGACGCGCGTGTCCGCCATCGTCCACGACGCCATGGTCGGCGCCTACGCCCTCGACCCGCCGCTCGAGGTGGACATCGGGGTGGG
>CAYOSM010000177.1:0-3023 GCA_964406645.1 uncultured Bifidobacteriaceae bacterium
CCTGACGATCTGAAGCGTGCCGGCCGGCGTGCGCTGTGGTCGTTCGGCTCGTTGTCCCCCGTGGCCCGACGCGTCGGGGCGATCGTCACGTGGATTTGTGATCTGCGGCGGGCAGACTCCCGCTGATACCGTCGCGGCGACCCGTCCACCCCCACCACGCGCCCGGAGACCGAACCATGGCCGAAAGCCCCGCCCGCAGCACCACCGACCGCGAGCCGCTCCTGGTGGATCTCGCCCTCCAGGGCGGCGGCAGTCACGGCGCGTTCACGTGGGGTGCACTGGATCGCCTGCTGGACGAGGAGTGGCTCGAGATCGAGGGCATCTCCGGAACCTCAGCGGGGGCGATGAACGCGACGGTGCTCGCCTCGGGCTACGCGCAGGGCGGGCGCACGGGCGCTCAGGAAGCGCTCACGGCCTTCTGGCAGCGGGTGGCGTGGTCCGCGACCCTGAGCCCGCTGCAGCGCACCCCCGTCGACCGGATGCTCGGTGTGTGGACGCTCGACCACTCACCCGCGTACATCACGATGGACCTCCTGTCGCGCATGTTCTCACCGTATGAACTCGCGCCGTGGGCGTCGAACCCGCTGGCGGGCGTGCTGGCTGAGAGCGTCGACTTCGCGGCGACGTCGGCCGGTCCGGTCAAGCTCTTCATCACGGCGACGAACGTCCACACCGGCCGGGGCAGGGTGTTCCGCAACGACGAGCTGTCGCCGGACGTGCTGATGGCGTCGGCCTGCCTGCCGACGATGTTCCAGGCCGTTGAAATCGACGGCGAGCCCTACTGGGACGGGGGCTACGCGGGCAACCCGACCATGACCCCGCTGATGCGCGAATGCGACTCGGACGACACCATCATCGTGCCCATCAATCCGATCACCCGTCCCGGGACGCCGCGCTCCGCCCGGGAGATCATGAACCGCCTCAACGAGGTGTCCTTCAATGCGACGCTCCTCAAGGAGCTGAAGATGATCGCGCTGCTGCGCCAGGCGGGCGACCACCGCACAGCGGAGGGCGCCCATTGGGCACGGAACCGCGTCCACTACGTGAAGAACGACGTCATGGTCGATCTCGGGTCGTCGTCGAAGCTCAACGCCGAGTGGGACTTCCTCACGATGCTCCGCGACGAGGGACGGAAGGCGGCCGACACCTTCCTCACCGACCACGGCGACGACCTCGGGAAGCGCTCGACGCTCGACATCGACCGCCTGCTCGACGGGGTGTGATCGGGACACCCGAAGGAACCGGCAAGAGGGAAGCGCGACCGCTGGCAGACCGGCGGCGGGAGGTGACGGCGAGGCGCCCAGTCAGTGTGTCCCGCAGCCTCCGGCCTCGCACGAATCGTCGTCGCAGGAGTGGTTGTCACAGGCCCGCCCGGCGAGGCTGGCGCGGACGCGCTCGATCGTCGTCATCTGGAGCAGTGACGCCGCGAACATCTGACAGGCACCGAGTTCGAGGGTGCGGACCCTCTCCTTGATGGCGGCGATGCGCGGGGCGGGGACGGAGAGCTCACGCACGCCGAGACCGATCAGCGCGGCGACACCGTCCTCCTCCGAGGCGGCCTCACCGCACACGCCCACCCAGGCGTCGTTCCGCTCGGCGGCCTGGCCCACCAGGGCGATCAGGCGGAGCACAGACGGGTGGTACGCATCGGTCAGATCGGCGACGCTGGGATTGCCCCGCTCGGCGGCGAGCGTGTACTGGGTCAGGTCGTTGGTCCCGATCGAGAAGAAGTCGACGTGCGGAGCGAGGGCCTCCGCGCACAGTGCGGCCGACGGAACCTCGACCATCACGCCGATCTCCGGTTCGCCGATCGTGTGGCCGGCGGCGGTCGCCTCGGTGCGCGCGGTGTCCAGCTCGGTACGTGCCGCGAGGAGCTCCTCGACCGTCGCGACCATCGGGAACATGACGGCGATCCGGCGGTCCGCGGATGCACGGAGGACGGCGCGGAGCTGCGTGCGGAAGAGCCCGGGATTGGCGAGGCTGAGCCGGACGCCCCTCTGACCGAGGAACGGGTTCTCCTCGCCGGCCTGGCTGATGCCCGGTACCTGCTTGTCCGCGCCGGCGTCCAGGGTCCGGATGACCAGGCGCCGGCCCCCGAGGGCGTCGGCCGTGGCCGCGTACACGCGGAGCTGCTCCTCCTCGTCCGGTGGAGCGTCGCGGCCCATGAACAGGAACTCGGTGCGGAACAGGCCGACGCCGTCGGCGCCCATGTCGACCAGCCCGGCCGCGTCGTCGTCACCCGCGATGTTCGCGGCGACCTCGATCTCGCGGCCGTCGAGCATCGTGGCCGGCCGCTGTGCCGCGGCGCGGGCCTCCTCGGCCTGGCGCGCCCGCTCCGCGTTCTCCTCGCGCACCCGTGCGACGGTCTCGGCGTCGGGCGCGATGCGCAGGCTCCCGGCGTCGCCGTCCAGGAGGATGGGCGTGTCCTCCCCGATGGACATGAGGCCCTCGCCCAGGTTGACGACGGCGGGGACGCCGAGGGCGCGGGCGAGGATCGCGCTGTGCGAGGTCGGGCTCCCCGTGCCGACGGCGATCCCCTTCACCAGCGTGAGGTCGAGGGATGCCGTCTCGCCGGCGCCGAGCTCCCGTGCGATGAGGATGCCGGGGCCGCGGAGCGTCGGCGGTCCGGCCGCGGTTCCCCCGAAGCAGGTGAGGACCCGGCGCCCGATGTCGCGGACGTCCTCGGCGCGTGCGCGGAGGTACGGATCGTCCAGGGCCGCGAACTTCTCGGCGACGGTCTCCACGGACTGCTGCCAGGCGGCTTCGGCGCGGACGCCCTTCTCGATCTCGGTGCGGGCGGGGCCGATGAGAGCGGAGTCCTCCAGCATCGCGCCCTGGGCGTCGAGCATCTCGGCGTGCGCCTCACCGGCCTGGCGGGCGACGGCGTCCCGTGCGAAACGGAGCTCGGATCGCGCCCGGTCGAGCGCGGTGTCCAGTGCGCGGATCTCCTCGGCGGGCTCACCCTGCTCGCGCGGTCGCGCGGGAGGACGACGGAGGCGCCGGGCCTGCGCCACGACCCTGCC
>CAYOSM010000178.1:0-2998 GCA_964406645.1 uncultured Bifidobacteriaceae bacterium
TGGCGACGGCCTTGCGGACCTTTCCGGCCTTCGGCTTGAGCGACACGTATGCGCGACCCTTGCCGACGTTCTTCTGCGTGATCGTGCAGGAGACCGTGTAGGCCTTCTTGTTGACCCGCTTGCAGCTGAACGTCACCTTGCCCGGGACCGAGGCCTTCTTCACGATGGGCTGCGGCTGCGGCTGCGGCTGGGGCTGCGGCTGGGGCTGCGGCTGGGGCTGGTTGAGGTCCAGCGACGCCAGCGCCGAGCTGAACTCGCTGGCCGTGGGCGAACCGCGGAATCCGGCGGCGACGACCTTGAAGCCGTTGCCCACGGTGGTCACGCCCCAGAATGCGTCGGTGCTGCCACCGAGATCGATCACGAAGGCGCCGCCGTCACCGACGGAGGTGTCCATCGAGCCATCCGCCTTGCGGACCGTGATCAGCGCGTCGGTGTCCGACTGACCGACGGTCACGAACCGCCCGTCGGGAAGGACGACGTGGTTGCGCGAACGGTCGGCGAAGTGCCCGCCGGCGGGGTTCGGACGGTTGTACGTGGAGAAGCCGTCGATCCCGAAGCCGGTGTCGAGCGAGCCGTCCTTGTTGAACCGGAACGCGACCGCGTCGACGCCGAAGGCGGTGGTCGATGCACGGACGCCGTACCCGGTGACGAGGTACTTGCCCTGGTGCAGGGTCACGCCGTACGCCTCCGTGAAGCCTCCGCTACCGGGAAGACCGGCGGGGAACCCGGTCGTCACACCGGCGGGGACCTCCGCGCCGACGACACCGGAGAGGGTCGCGTTGGCGCCGCCGAACGTCGCGTCGGCCTGCCCCGCCTCGGTGAAGGCGAAGATGAACGGCCGGTTCGCACCGGAGATGTTCGAGTAGGCCGCGACGAGAAGCCGGCCCGTCTCGGGGTCGATGTTCGACATGCGAAGGTTCTCGTTGATGCCCGCGAGACGCGTCGTGACGACACCGTTCGTGCCGAAGTCCGGGTCGGGCACACCCGCCGCCGTGAGCTGCACGCCGGCGATGTCACGGTCCGTGCGGCCACCGACCTCCGTGCTGTCCTGCCCCTTCGAGGCGCCGAAGACGATCTTACCGTTGGGCCGGATGTTGACGGCGTACGCGGCGTTGTCCTGGACCAGAGCCGGCGCGCCGGGGGCGGCATCGGCAGGTGCGACACCGTCGCTGAGGTCGACGCGGGTGACACCGGCGGTGCCGAAGGTGGTGTCACGGACGCCCTTGGTGGTCAGACGGACCACGTAGATGTCGAGATCGCCGGTGTTCGGGCGGGCGGCGTTCTGCACCGTCTCCGCCTGACCGACGACGACGACCTTGCCGTCCGCCTGGACGGCGACGCCGCGGGCAGCCTCGGCCGAACCGGACGGAGGAGCGGTCGGGTTGTTGACCCCCCCCGACGAACGGTCCGGGCTGGACGTCGATGACCGCCACTCCGTTGTCACCGAACGACGGGTCGAGCTTTCCGCTGGCATCGGTCTTGACGACGGAGAAGGCCCGGTTGGTGCCGGAAACGGTCGTGTAGCCGACGCTGTACGTGCCACCGTCCGGCGCGGCCGCCGTGCTCCAGAACTGGTCGGCGTCGCCCGGCGAGACGGGGATCGGTGCGACACCGTTCGTGCCGAACCCGGGGTCGAGGCCGGGAATGGCCGATGCGGCGCCCGTCCCGAGCGCTGCCGAGGCCACGAGGGCGCCCGACAGGAGTGAGACCTTCAATCTCATGCGTTTCCTTCCGAGAGGATGAGCCGATCTGGCGCCCACGGCGGCCACGACCCACGTGGATCCACCGGACGAGACGCCCTTCAAGGGGCATTAGGCCCCCCTAATGCGGGCCGCACGCTAACAGTTCGTTCACAGGAAAGTAAGGGTGACCGAACTTTTCGTGTGAGCATTACCACTCGAGGCGGGTGGACCCGGCCGACCGGACCAGCGTCGGCACGACGGCCCCGCCTCGGTCGAGCGACCGTCCGACCCGACGCGCACGGCGGATGGCGACCGAAGCGGGTGACACGCTCCGGATGACCGTCAGGACGCGGCTGGTACGCTTGTCGAGCGCACAGATACCGCGTCTGGAGGGGAGTATCCCGCCGACGCCTCGTCGTCAAGACGGCCGACCGGCCCGGCGAGGCGGGGTCCTGCGATCACCGCACGGGCTCGGGAGAGACCTCCTGATCAACGATGTGATCAGGAGGCCCCACGTTGCAGGTCGGATGGATCGGTTGGACGACGCTCGGCGTCGCAGTCGTCGTGATGCTGGTGATGGATCTCGTCCTCTTCGGACGCCGATCCAAGGACGGGACGATCCCGTTCCGGACGGCGGCGATCTGGAGCGGCGTCTGGATGGCCATCGGCCTCCTCTTCACGCTCGTGATCATCGCGATGGACTCACGGACGGCCGGGCACGAGTACCTCACGGGCTTCCTCCTCGAGAAGACCCTCTCGATGGACAACGTGTTCGTGTTCGCGATGCTCTTCGCCTACTTCAAGGTGCCGACACCGCAGCAGCGGCGCGTCATCTTCTGGGGCATCGTCGGCGCCATCGTCCTGCGGGGCATCTTCATCATCGCCGGCACGCAGCTGCTCGACGCCTTCCACTGGATGATCTATGTGTTCGGCGCCTTCCTGATCTTCACCGCGATCCGCATGGTGAAGGGGGACGACAACGACATCGACCCGGGCGACACGCTCGCCATGAAGATGTTCCAGCGGGTCATCCCGTTCACGAACCACTACGACGGCGACAAGTTCGTGACCGTCCGGGCAGGACACCGCGTGGCCACGCCTCTCGTCGCCGCGTTCCTGATGGTGGCCGCCTTCGACCTCCTGTTCGCGCTCGATTCGATCCCGGCCATCCTGGCGATCACGCGGGACACCTACGTGGTCATCTCCGCCAACGCGATGTCGCTCCTCGGAATGACCGCCCTCTACTTCCTGCTCGCGAACATGATGGACCGCTTCGAGTACCTCCACTGGGGCCTCGCCATCGTGCTCGCCTTCGT
>CAYOSM010000179.1:0-2980 GCA_964406645.1 uncultured Bifidobacteriaceae bacterium
TGTTCCCAGTAGAGCTCGCCGACCTCGCGGTCCCCGCGCCAGACCCGTGCGCTCCCGGAGCTGTGGATGGCGTTCGCGAAGGCCATCCCGCGGGCGTAGTCGACCCCCGGCAGGTGGGCCGAGAGCACCGTCGCGACGCCCTCGAACGTGTTGTGATCGTCGTTCAGCACGATGATCGTGACGGGGTCGCCGGCACCGGTACCGGATCCGGGCCCCGCGGAACGTTCCCTCGGGGGGACTTCGACCTGCGCCATGGGCCAACTATGCCACGGCGCCGCCGCGATCCACGAAATGCCCGCACCTGAGCGGGTTTTCGACATGTGGCCAAAGGTTTCGGCGACCGGATGTACACGTGTACAAACCGCGACTCGCGAGACCCGTGCGATACTGACTGACGCGCGCACCACATGTCGGTCCCGAATCGACGTAAAAAGCCTGCAAAGGCTGGCATGTGGCCTCGAGCGCCCATGACCGATAAGGTACGCCGCCCACTCTGGCCCCTTCGCGCCTCGGAGGAAGACGATCAGCCAGTCACGCACTCACGCCCCAACCCGCACCGGACTCTACGACCCCCGGTTCGAACACGACGCCTGCGGTGTCGCGTTCGTCGTTCACATGAAGGGTCACCGGAGTCACGACATCGTCCGTATGGGCGTCGAGGCCCTGATCAATCTGGACCATCGCGGTGCGCGCGGAGCCGAGACGAACACCGGTGACGGTGCGGGTGCGCTGATCCAGCTGCCGAGCGGCTTCTTCCGGAGCGTCGTGGACTTCGCCCTGCCGGCCGAGGGCGCGTACGCCTCCGGCATGGTCTTCCTCCCGAACGACACCGAGGCCGAGGCGAGGATCGTCACCCTCATCGAGGAGATCGTCCGCGAGGAGGGCATGACCGTCCTCGGATGGCGGGACGTCCCCACCGACTCCTCCGGCCTGGGCGCGCAGGCCCTGGCGGCCATGCCGCGCTTCCGTCAGATCTTCATCTCCGGGAGCCACGGCCTCGAGATCGAGCGCCGCTCGTTCATCGTCCGCAAGCGGATCGAGGCGACGATCGGTCCGCTCAGCACCGGCGGCTGTTACATCCCGAGCCTCTCCAGCCGCACCTTCGTCTACAAGGGCATGCTCACGCCGGGGCAGCTCGACGAGTTCTTCCCGGACCTCCGCGACGAGCGCGTCGACTCGTCCCTCGCGATGATGCACTCGCGGTTCTCGACCAACACCTTCCCGTCGTGGCCGCTCGCGCACCCGTTCCGGTTCATCAGCCACAACGGCGAGATCAACACGGTCCAGGGCAACCGCAACTGGATGCGGGCCCGTGAGGCGCTCCTCGAGAGCCCCTTCATCAACGGCAGCCTCGAGCGGATCTTCCCGATCTGCCACGACGAGGCCAGCGACTCCGCCTCGTTCGACGAGGTCCTGGAGCTGCTCCACATGGGCGGCTACTCCCTGCCGCACGCGGTCCTGATGATGATCCCCGAGGCGTGGGAGCACCACACCGAGATGGACCAGGCGCGGAAGGACTTCTACCGGTTCCACTCGTCGATCATGGAGCCCTGGGACGGCCCCGCCTCCATCGCGTTCACCGACGGCACGGTCATCGGCGCGGTCCTCGACCGCAACGGCCTCCGCCCCTCGCGCTACGTCGTCACCTCGGACGACCTCGTCATCATGGGGTCCGAGTCCGGCCTGATCGAGGTGCCGCCGGAGAAGGTGGTCACCCGCGGACGTCTGCAGCCCGGGAAGATCTTCCTCGTCGACACCTCGGCCGGCCGCATCGTCGACGACGCCGAGATCAAGTCGGATCTCGCCGCCCACCAGCCGTACGGCCGGTGGCTCACCGAGAACCTCGTCCACCTGGACGACCTGGCGGTGCCGCCGCTGGAGATGGAGCCGCACTCCGACGTGCTCACCCGCCAGCAGGTCTTCGGGTACACCACCGAGGAGCTCAAGGTCATCCTCGAGCCGATGGCCCGCGACGGGGTCGAGCCCACCGGATCCATGGGCACCGACACACCGGTGGCCGTGCTCTCCGACCGGCCGCGGCTGCTCTTCGACTACTTCCAGCAGCTCTTCGCCCAGGTGACCAACCCGCCGCTCGACGCGATCCGCGAGGAGCTCGTCACGGCCCTCGGCGGCACCCTCGGGCCCGAGCGCAACCTCCTGGCCCCCGGCCCCGACTCGTGTCGCCAGATCCAGCTGTCGCACCCGATCATCACCAACGAGGAACTCCTGAAGCTCAAGGAGGTGGCCAACCACCCCGAGACCCAGGACTTCCGCGCCGCCGTCATCCCGAGCCTCTACCCGGTCGCCGACGGCGAGGACGGGCTGCGCACCGCCCTGGACGAGATCCGCGCGCAGGCCTCGATGGAGATCGCCGCCGGAGCACAGATCATCATCCTGAGCGACGTGGGCTCGACGGCCGAGCTGGCCCCCATCCCCTCCCTCCTCGTCACGAGCGCGGTCCACCACCACCTCATCCGCGAGAAGAGCCGCACCCGGGTCGGACTCGTGGTGGAGGCCGGCGACGCCCGCGAGTGCCACCACATGTGCCTGCTCCTCGGCTTCGGAGCCGCCGCCATCAACCCCTACATGGCGTTCGCGACGATCGAGGACATGATCGCGCAGGGCATGACCGGTATGAAGGACCCGGTCAAGGCCGTCCGCAACTACATCAAGGCGTGCGGCAAGGGCATCCTGAAGGTGATGTCCAAGATGGGCATCTCGACCGTCGCGTCGTACACGGGCGCGCAGATCTTCGAGGCCATCGGACTGGGCCAGGGCTTCGTCGACGAGTACTTCACCGGCACGGTCACCCGCATCGAGGGCATCGGCCTGGCCGAGGTCGCGGAGGAGGTCGACCGTCGTCACGCGCGTGCCTGGCCGGAGCGTGCCGAGGAGCTGGCCCACCGCGGACTCGAGTTCGGTGGCGAGTACCAGTGGCGCCGCGAGGGCGAGTACCACCTCTTCAACCCGGAGACGGTGT
>CAYOSM010000180.1:0-2962 GCA_964406645.1 uncultured Bifidobacteriaceae bacterium
CGACCGCCTGGCGTCCGCCGAAAAGCAGCGCGTGAAAGCCCCCTCCCCGCCAAAGCCCCGCTGAAGCCATAATATTGCAAGCCGTGTAAACGGCGCAGCAATACCCCTCCGGGCCGTCAAAATTCGCGTTAAGAAAATCGAGTGGATGAGCGTTAAAAATCTGCCCAGGGGATGGGGTGGGTGCAGATTTAGTGAAGGAACGATGATTTTTAGCGCAATTTTTCCCGGCCCGTGACTTTTGCTACTTTTGGTCAGACAAAAGTAGAAGCAGTTAATCCTTTGCCTTTGCTTTCAAAGGCTGGATTCCAGCCGCACTCAATCAAGAATTCCGCCATCACATGTGAGCGGCCTCCGCAACTCCACGCCTCCCTCCCGGAAAATCCCCCATTTTGCCACAGCATCCCTCCGTGGTACACTTTTGCCAACGTAATCACTGTGCTGGCACGCGCGCCGGCGCATGGCGGCATGGATGATACTGTCCCACAAATACAAATTCATCTTCATCAAGACCAGGAAGACCGCAGGTTCCAGCATTCAGATTTATCTCTCCCATCTCTGCGGCGAGGACGATATCGTCTCCCCCATCGACAAGCCCGAGCAGGAATATCACCCCCGCAATTACAGGGGCCTTTTCAACCCCCTCCCCGAGCTGGCCGACAAGACCACGGTGCGCCAATACATGCGGACGCTCTGGCGTTTCGCCACGCTCAAGAAATTCAATTCGCACATAAAGGCCCGCGACGCGAGGGACAGAATCCCCCGCGAGATATGGGACAGCTACTACAAGTTCACAGTAGATCGGAACCCGTGGGACAAGGTGCTTTCGCACTACCACTTCGTCCGGCAGAGGTACGCCCGGTACGACAACAACATATCCTTCGACGAGTATTTGAAGGTCGCGGAGCTGCCATATAACTACACCAAGTACACGGACCGCGACGGGAAGCTCATGGTGGACCGCGTCATACGCTACGAGCGGCTGAACGAAGAGCTGGCCGAGGTGTTCGGAATGCTCGGCGTGCCGTTCCCGGGCACGCTCGGCGCGACAGAAAAGTCGCACTACCGCACCGACAGGCGTCCCTATCGTGAGGTATACACCCCGGGCTGGAAGGACGCGGTCGAAACCCTCTTCCGCCCCGAGATCGACCTCCTCGACTACGACTTCTAGGCACGCCACGCGTGCAGGAAATCGAAGTGGCAGGGCATCGATGTTACCAACAGCTACACTTCTGGCAGATTAGCAACTTCATAATCAGTATAATCCGTCATCCTGAACTTGATTCAGGATCTCGTATTATCTTTTGTCTTTGCTTTATATCCCCCTTAGGAAAAGGGGGAAACATAGGGGGATTTAGTCTTTATAGTCTGTCATTCCTGCAACAATTCCGAGCGAGTGAGGAATTGTTGGGAATGACATGCAGGGCGGTTCAATCGCTCAAACCAATCCCTCAATCCCCCACCGACTCCATCCCCGGCGACGGCGGCTCTATGCAGCAATAAAAAGCCCCGTTAATCGTGTAGCAGCTCTGGTCCGGATCGGGGCAGGCCTTCGCCGGGCTGCAGTCCGCGGGTACGCATATGTCGGATATGGTGGGATCGGACGGTGCAAGCGGAATCTCCTCGACGTCGTCGCCGCCACCGTTGCCGTTTCCGCCGTCATCTGCAAGCGCGGACGAGAGCGGAAAGGCAAATAGAAACAGAAACAAAGCGATCAAAAAACACTTCGATAGTTTTTCGAATAACGCGATCATGAAAGCCTCCCCGGCATAGCGCCCGTAACGCCGCCTCGCCGCCGAATGATCATTAATTTTACATCGGCAGGGAGGAGACTTCCAAGCCTTTCTCCCCTCCGCCGTTTTGGAGAGAGAGGAGAGCCTCTTTCATCTTAAATCAAACCTGGGCCATCATCTCCCACTCCCTTTAGTCCCCCTCTCCCCATAAATGGGGAGAGGGCCGGGGTGAGGGGCTACCTTACCGCAAATCTATTAAGCCGACGCCTTCCTTCTCCTCACCGCATAGAACGCGCCTATGAGCGCGAACCCCGCCGCCGCCGCCATCATCCCCCACTCCGAAAGCGTCGGAATGCTCGCTCCGGTCACGTTATATACCGTGCAAACCGTCGGAGACACGGGGTCGAAGCAGTCCTGGAACCACCCGGAGGACAGCGAGATAATCTCGGTACCGCCGCCCGGCTCGCATTCGATCCTGTCGAAATGCCATCCCGTCGGCGGAAACTCTACAACAAATCCGGGGCCGAAAGTTGCGAAGCCCGTCTCCGTAACGCCTGCAAAGAGGGTGTATTCGAACGGCCCGCCCTCGTCGAAGCCTTGGAACTCGAACGGCGCGTCGCCCGCCCCCGGCGCATCGACCGTAATGGTCAACTCGCAGTCGGACGGCTGGGCCCTGCCCGTATCGGCCGTGGAGAAAAACGCTGCCATTGCAAAAAACGTAACGAGTACAGCCAAATACGAATTAAGCATTCTGTCCATCGAATCCTCCGTAAAAGCGGTTGTTTTCAGGCACTATAAGAAGTTTTATAGCCGTTCTCATCCGCCGTCAACCGCCCGGCGGACTTGGCCCACGTTTCGAAATACCACCGCCCGTCAGCTCAAATCACTGCTCGCGCCGGCGTTGATACCGGCACCAAAGCCACCACGCCGTAATCCTGCGGGCATGGCACACGTAGTGTGCCTTTCCATTATTGCGCCTCACCCGCTATATTCTCCCTTCGCACCGCAGGCGAAACCGCTCGGCCCTTGCCACGCCGATTGTCAGCACACACAGTGTGCGTGCGTTATTATATGGCACGCCGTGATTACTAAGTAAGCATCCCGGGCCCTCCCGGAATGCCATTGTGCAACTGCGTACAACAAAACCCCCGCTAATCCTTGGTTTTTCTCCAAAACAGCATAAATGGCACGAATATTGCTCTAATTATCAAGCAAGTAGTTGCCATCGCGGA
>CAYOSM010000181.1:0-2918 GCA_964406645.1 uncultured Bifidobacteriaceae bacterium
TGTGAGTCGGATCGCGTTGCGGTGGCTGACGTGTCCTTCGGGCATTGGGTCCGGTGCTCGTCTCTCGGCCGATGCAGGGAGAGCGTACCTCTCACGGACAAGCCTGGTCTCCGGCCTATCGGGGCCGCGACCCGGCGTTATTCGGGCCCTCATGATCGTTGTCCGATCCTTTGAAACCTCCTAGTATCCCGCCATGTCGACTCATCGCCGTCTGGTCACCCGAGCCCTCGCCGCCATGGTCGGCGCCGTGCTCCTCCTCGGTCTCCTGGGTACCGTCCGAGCCGACGGTGCGGTGAAGCTCAAGACGGCGCAGCGCAATGCCGCGATCACGACGCTCGCGAAGTTCCCCTCCGTGAAGTACCGCGACATCCGTGTGAGTGGCGCGAAGGTCACATTCAAGGACTGGGGATCCCGGCTGACGCTTCAGGTCGCCGTGGCTCACCGCAGCCAGGTCGACCCGGACTACACGCGGGTCGATCTCGTCGGCAAGGGCGGGCAGATCCGTCTTATGGGTCTCATTGAGAAGACCGGTGGAAAGCACCGTCTTCACTACTTCGGCCCGGTTTTCGATGCGGCGAAGACCCTGTGCAAGAAGCCGGCCCCGGGCGTGCGCATCGTCGTCGATCTCGGTCTCGACCCCGTTCGGGACGGGGGATACGGGGTCAAGAACTGCCGGTACGACCGGGTCACGTCCTCCATGACCACGCCGATGTCAGCAGCGGAGGTCCAGAGCCTTCGTACCATCTACGAGTTGCAGGAGTACATCACCGAGGACTCGTGGGGGTGGCGATCGCCTCAGACCCCGGCCTACAAGGAGGCCTCCGCCACCTGCCATTGGGACGCGACCAACGCGACCTTCTTCGGTCCCGGCGGCGTCGTCTCCCGGTCGGATCGGCGGTTCGGCGTGCTGTCCATCACCTGCATCGCCGGGAGCGTGAACGGAGCCGGGGCGTACTCCCGAACCCAGCTGCTGGTGTCGCGCGCGGGGACGACGGGACCGTTCACGAAGCTCATCGCCCACGTCGTTCCGCGCTGGTCGATGATGACCGGGGAGTGCACCAACGACAAGCGGACATGGGGCCTTGCGGCGCGGACCCGTGTGGATCTCCAGTTCTGCACGCCGTTCCCCTCGCAGCTCTACAACCTGAATCAGAACTACCTCTGAGCCGGCCGACGATGGCCACTCGCCAGGTGGGCCGGAGGGCGGCACTGGCATGTCAAATGGATACCGGGATCGTTATCCATTTGCTGCAACGAGTGCGCCACAGGTCGCGGGACCTCCATGAGGCGGGCTGCCATCGGATGCTCTGACAGGCATCCCACGACGGCCTATCCGGCAGAGCAGAAGGACGCCCGTCGGGTTCAATTCGAAGCAGGTTTCCGTTCGATGATCTCTGCAAGGTCCGCCCGCGTTGTCACCCATCGCCCGGCGTCACTGTCGACCCATCCGGCGACTTCAGCTGCGGAGTTCAGGTCGTGCCGGATGTCGCGTCGGTGGATGGGCTCATGGTGGGCTGCTCGATTGCGTACGAAAAGCAGCTGTTTCAGACACTGTTCGACTTGGTCGCGTCGTCTTCGAATGTCGTGATGGCCATTCGGGAACGCTCGATGAAGGGCGGGGACCCACAGGGATGTGTGATAGCGCTGAGCGACGAGATATCGCCAGAAGCCGAAGCTCAGTTCGGCGATGACCTTCCCGTGGCGTGGGGGCTCATGCCTGGCGCGATGTCGGGCACGGTCGACATCGTGGCGGCCGCGGTCATCGAGAGGCGCAGCGTCGAACCAGTCGTCGTGCCCGTGCGCGGACGCCCAGTCTGAAAGTTCGAAGTCGAGCGCGTTCCGAACAATCACCTCGACCATCCCGGTGATACCCATCACCACTCCGGAGGCGTCGATGTTCCATTCGTAGAGACGGAGAGCTTGGGAAACGTCGTTGTGGGTTGCGTCCAAGTACGAATGCAGACGCTCTGGGGTGAGGAGACGCTGAAGGACATGGTCGTCCAAGGAAGGCTCGGTCCGGTCCCTTCTGTTTGACATCCCTCTATTCCTCTCTATCATGGCTTGTGAAGACCCCGGAACGATCCCTGGCTCTGGCCAAATCGCCGGGGTTACGCCATTTCGGTATGTCACCCTCCCCGCAGCTCCAGGCCCCGCAGATCCGGGGTGAAGCCGTTGTCGCGCAGGTGGGCGGCCATCGGGGTGTCCCGGACGTCCTCACCGTCGAAGGTCGCGATGATGACGCGGCGACGCGGCTTCGCGCGGACCCAGTCGGCCAGCGCGCGCACCGCGTGACCCAGGGGCTCCGGCTCCGGATCGCCCAGCGAGATCAGGCGCTTGCCGCCGCGGTCGAGGAAGAGCACCGGCAGCCCGTCGACCAGGACCACCTGTGCGCCGAACATCCGGGACGGTCCGCGGGATCCCGCCGCGCCGACCGGCCACGGCACCTGCGCGCCGTATGGCTGCGCGGGGTCGGCGGCCCCGATGACCACGGCGTGGGCCGGACCGTCCACGGTGTCGCGCAGGTCCCGGAGTCGCTCGACGGCACCGGGCAGCGCGAACTGCGCACCTCCGAGTCCGTCGAGGAAGTACCCCCGCCGGCAGCGGCCGATCGTCTCCAGGTCGGAGAAGGATCGGTAGAGGCCGGCGAACCCACCGGGGATGCCGTCGGCGAGGACGGCGGCACGGGTGACGACGCCGTGGCGGTCGAGCTCGGTCTCGGCGAGCGCGCGTGCCCGCTCCTCCTGCGTGACGACACCGCGGAAGAGACGTCGCGTCAGCGACCACCGGCCGGCCGTCGCGCCGTGCGCCGATCCCCCGCCCCGCGAGAACCGGCGACCCGGACCACGCGGCTGATGCCGACGCGGTGCGGGGAGCCGCTTCGGGGCCCGCAGGGGCATCCACAGGTCGTTGGTCACCTC
>CAYOSM010000182.1:0-2914 GCA_964406645.1 uncultured Bifidobacteriaceae bacterium
ATGGCGCTCTGACGTCACACCGACGTTCCGGGTGACGCGAGCGGGATCTGCGCGTAATGGACCGAAAGCACCGCCGTACTGTAGCCGACCCGTGCGCCGTCACTCACCGCCTCAGGTGCGGGTGCGACCGGGGTTCGAGGGGGCATTCACAGAGGTGCCTCACGCCTTCTCTCCCCGGATCCATCCTCGGGGACGCGAGTCAGGACACGGGTGTCGCGGACGTCGCCGGTGCGGCCTCGAGACCGACTCGACCTGGCTGACAGGCCGGTGCCATGCGCGTCCCTCGCGGGACGATCAGGCCGGCACGGTGCCGAGCGCCACGATGTGGTCCGCGACGTGCCGGGCGATCTGCTCGACGGCCGGGGAGCCCACCAGTTCCGGGTGCGTGCACGGCAGGTCCACGTTGTGGATCGTCCCGCCGACGTACGGAGCCCATCCCTCGTGGTCCAGCCAGTCCTCGGGTCTTGGGGCCGCGGCCGTGACGAAGAGCATGTCGCCGGGGACGGGGCGGTGGTCGGCCCGGCGCATGAGGCCCGCCGTGCGCATCACGGTGCGCGCGACACGCTCGACGGCATCGGGGGGGAGCGAGGCGAGCGCGCTGCCGGCAGCCCGCAGTCGCTGCAGCACGACATCGATGGTGAGCGTCCCGTCCCCGGTCGGCAGGCCGGCCATCAGGAGCAGGGCTTCGAGGGCGTCCTCCTCACTCGGCGGCGGCAGATGACGCCACTGCTCGGAGGGATAGGCGTCCAGGAGGACGAGCGCCCCGGCCGGCCGGTCCTCTTCGGCGAGCAAGCCCGCCATCGCGTGCGCGATCACACCGCCCACGGACCAGCCCAGGAGATGGACAGGGCCGTCGGGCCAGCGTTTCCCGATCCGTGCCACATAGCGCGCCGCGATCGCGTCGATGGAGTCGTCGTCCAGGTCGTCGGCCTGAAGGGTGACGACCGGCCGGCCCGGGG
Organism: uncultured Bifidobacteriaceae bacterium; assembly: GCA_964406645.1. Lineage (GTDB taxonomy): Bacteria > Actinomycetota > Thermoleophilia > Miltoncostaeales > Miltoncostaeaceae > CALMEC01. The sequence continues at coordinate 960 of CAYOSM010000182.1, forward strand.
GAAGCCGCGAGGCCAGATGCCCGTAGCACCACCCCAGTCCTCCGGCGGGGTGCACGCACACGATGGGCGGTCCGTCGCCCGCGCGGAGCTCCAGCAGCGGTCCGCGCCCGTCGTCGTCGCCGGCCGCCACCTGGGCGGCCAGAGCGGCCGGGGTGGGCGACGCGAAGACCACGCCGATGCCGAGCGACACCCCGAACTCGTCACGTATGCGCGCCACCAGGCGCGCCGCGGTGAGCGACGATCCGCCGAGGTCGAAGAGGCTCTCCTCGGGTCCGACCCGCGTCGCCCCGAGGACCTCGGCGAAGAGGCCGCACAGACGTTCCTGCACCGGGGACGCCGGCGGAGGACCGGCGCCCTCATGCGCCGGCGGCGCGGGAAGGGCACGGCGATCGAGCTTGCCGGTGGGGCCGGTCGGAAGCGCGTCCACCACCATCACCGCCGACGGCACCATGGCGGCGGGAAGAAGATCCGCCGCATGGCGGCGCACATCAAGGGGATCGATCTCGTCATCGGGGCGAGGGACCACGTAGGCCACGAGGCGCGGCTCTCCGGGGCGATCCTCACGTGCCACGACAGCGACCTGCGCCACGGAGGCGTGACGCGCGACGGCGGCCTCCACCTCGCCCGGCTCGATCCGGACGCCGTTGACCTTCACCTGCTCGTCGGATCGTCCGTGGTACTCCAGCGCACCGTCCGCCCGCCGGCGGACGAGGTCGCCGGTCCGATAGAGACGGGCGTCCGACGGGGATCGGGGATCGGGGACGAAGCGGTCGGCCGTCAGGTCCGGTCGGCCGCGGTACCCGCGGGCCAGCTGGACACCGCCGAGGTGGAACTCGCCGATCGCCCCAGGGGCCGCGGGGTGCCCGGCGGGATCGAGCACGACGGCTTCCGTGTTCCACACCGGCCGGCCGATCGGCACCGTGTGCACGTCGTCCGGGCCGACGCGCCAGTGGGTGACGTCCACCGCGGCCTCCGTCGGGCCGTACAGGTTGTCGAGGGTGACGCCGGGGAGAAGCGCCAAAGCCGCCTGAGCCGGCTCCGCCCCGAGGGCCTCCCCGCTGCAGACGATGTGACGCAGGCCGGTGCAGCCGACGGCGGTCGGTTCCGCCAGGAACGCCTTCAGCATCGACGGCACGAAATGCGTCACTGTGACGTCACCCTGAGAGATGCGCGCGGCGAGCGCGGCCGGGTCGCGATGCTCGCCGGGGGCGGCGACCACGACGGTCGCACCCACCTGGAGCGCCCAGAAGAGCTCCCACACGGAGACGTCGAATCCGAGCGGGGTCTTCAGGAGGACCCGGTCGTGGGAGTCGAAGCCCTGCACGGGGTGGATCCAGGCGAGGCGGTTGACGATCGCCCGGTGGGTGATCTCCACGCCCTTGGGCCGGCCGGTGGAGCCCGACGTGTAGAGCAGGTAGGCGAGGTCGTCGACGTCCGGCGTACGTGCCGGGGGAGCCAGGCCCTCGGCTTCGAGCGGCGCGACGTCGTCGATCACGACGACCGGCCGCGCGTCACTCTCCATCGCCGCGGAGCGATCGGCGGGCTGGTCGGGCTCGAGGGGCAGATACGCGGCGCCGGTGCGCAGCGTTCCCATGAGCGCCACGAAGAGATCCGCGGAGCGATCCATCCGGATGCCGACGATCTGGCCGGGGCCCGCGCCGAGTCGCGCAAGCGCACCCGCCACGCGCTCTGACCTCTCACGCAGCCGGGCGTAGGTCAGGACGCCATCGGGCGCGTCCACCGCCGTATGGTCGGGTGTGCGCTCGGCCTGTGCCGCGAAGCCCGACCACAGTGTTCCCTCGGGGACCGTGATCCGCGGCCCGCGTGCGTGCCGCAGTTCCGCCTCGCGCTCCGACGCCGGGAGGATGTCGATCTCGCCGCAGCGTGTCTCGGGATCCGTCGCCATTCCGCGCTCGAGCGTGAGTGCGATGCGGTCGGCGTGACCGGCGAGCGTC
>CAYOSM010000183.1:0-2911 GCA_964406645.1 uncultured Bifidobacteriaceae bacterium
CCACGACGGACGACACGGCACCGACCGAGCCGATCCCACCCGCGAAGACGTCCCCTGGCGACTGACCGGCCGTGTCGTCGTCGGCCGCGCTACGTGCCGGCCGGCGACACCGCCCTATACCGCCGCCACCACACGCTGCCGCAGCACTGAGGCATATGCCAGGCCGTCCTCGCGTCCCTCCCGGACCGCCGCAACCACGTCGGACGGCGTGTGCCGGGTCTCGTCGTAGAGCACGACCACGGAGTCGTCGCCGAGCTCGAGGTACGTGGACTCCCCGAGTGCCGTGTAGCGCGTCGCGCCCAGGCCGATGACGACCCACCTCGGGTTCCCGCAGGCGATGAGGTACCCGCCCACGTTCTCGATCGGGGTGTCGGCCGAGTCCCGCTGGGTGCGCAGGCGGTCGATCATCCAGTCGATGAGGCGCTCGCCGTAGTAGGAGTACTCGCGGATGGGACTGTCGATGCCGTACTCGTGCGTCTCGTCACCGCGCCGGAGGAACGACGCCAGGCGGAGATGCTCCGTCGCGCCGGGGACGTCGATGCCGTCGATAGAGAAGAGACGTGACGCCAGACCCTTCGATGACGGGCCCCAGTTCTTCTTGTGGCTGATCTTCACGGCGCCCTCGCGCCGGATGGAGCAGTCGTTGAACGCCCCGAGATACCGTGGGGTGATCGACGTGACGAGGCCAGCGTCGTCATAGGCGATCTCGGCGACCGCGCCTGCCTCCGGCTCGATCTGCAGGTTGACCGCGGTTCCCTCCGGCAGCGTCAGCCGATCGGAGGAAATGGGGAAAACGTGGAGGAAGTCCGGAGTGCCCGGAGCCGGCGACGGGATGTACCACGGGAAGACGGCCCGCGGGGCCTCAGGGGTGACGGGCGCCACTCGGGCGAAGTCAGCGGCCTCCCCCGCCTGTTCCAGGTGGCCGGCGAAGTTGCCGGCGACGCCGTATCCGAAGGCGGCCGTGAGGCCCAGCGATGCTGAATCGATCATTCGGCGGACACTAATCATTCGGCGGGCACGGGATGGTGCGATTCCATGGAGTCCTGGAATCACACCATCCCGCGGGACACCGGCCGCCGGGCCGCCATCCTCATCGGAGCCTCACAATCGCTCACATCCCGGTCACGTGTTTGGAGGCGACCGTCTCGGGCACGGGCGTCCGATGTGACCGTTACGTTCGCCCGATGCAACGATCACAGACACCCACACTCATTCGGCGAGTGCTCCTCCTGACGGCCACACTCGGCCTGGTCGGAGCCTCGGCGGCGAGCGCGCAGACCGTCACCGGAGGCGCGAACGGAACGTCGCCGCTCGCCGGCATCCAGGACGACCGCGCCATCCAGGTCAACCCGGACGCGCGATTCAAGACGATGGCCGAGGCCGGTGCCCGCATCGCGCGCATCGACCTCCGATGGGACTTCGTCGCCGGGTCACGTCCGGCGGCGGCCGCCGATCCCAACGACCCCGCCTACGACTGGTCGACCTACGACAAGGTCATGGAGGCCGCCCGGAAGTACAACGTGCAGGTCCTCTTCACGGTCTGGGGCACGCCGCGGTGGGCTGTGAACGAGGCCGAGTTCGCCCACGGCGACCGGTCCTTCGGCGACTACACCTATCCGCCCCAGCAGGCGACCGACTTCCAGGACTTCGCGACGGCCGCGGCCGCACGGTACACCCCCCTCGGTGTCCGGTACTGGGAGGGATGGAACGAGCCGAACGTCCCGATGTTCCTCCAGCCGCAGTTCCGCAAGGTGGGCACGAGGTACGTCGCGGCCTCGCCGGCGATCTACTCGAACCTCCAGAAGGCCTTCTACCGCGGCGTCAAGAAGTCCAACCCGAGGGCACTCGTCGCGGGTGTCGTCACGGCCCCCGCGGGCAGCGGGCCGAAGGGCGTCCCGACCCGCGTGACACCCCAGAACTTCGTGAAGGCGCTGAACGCCAAGGCACTGCGCCCCCCGATGGACTTCGTGAGTCACCACCCGTACCCCGTGCGGCAGAGGACCGACAAGCCGACTCCCAAGGGTCGCACGTACGCGGACCTCTACAACCTGGACCACTACACCAAGGCCCTCGACGCGACGTACCTCAAGGGCAAGCGCCTGTGGTTGACGGAGTACGGCTTCTCGACGTCCGTGACCAAGGAGTACACGACGATCGTGAGTCCCGCGGGTCAGGCGCTCAACATCAGTGACGCCTACGCGCGGATGAAGCGCACCCCGCGCGTCTCCATGGCGATCTACTACCTGCTCCAGGACCACAAGGGCTGGCGCTCCGGCCTCCTGGCCATCAGCGGTGCGAAGAAGCCGGGCTACACCGCCCACCAGCTTCCGCTCTGGACGCGGACGGCCACGAGCACCCGCACGCTCGTCGGCCAGGTCCGCCCGGCCGTCGGCCGCACCAGGGTGACGGTGCAGACCCTCACCAAGGGACGCTGGCGTGCCGCGAAGGTCGTCACGACCTCCGCCGACGGCAGCTTCCGCGTCACGGTCGCGAGCAAGAACCGTGTCCCCACCCGTGTGGTGTGGACAGGGACCACTCGCGCCAAGACGAAGGCCAAGATCACGAGTCGCGTGGTCAACGCGGGCGGCCGCTAGCGGTCCGGACGATGGGGAGAGGGCGCCCGTGTCAGCGGGTACGGGTGCCCCCTGTCGCACCACCCCGGGGACCGGCATGGCCGATCCCGACCGGGATCCGGGCCGACGTCGAAGCCGTCGGGCATGGGATCTCCGTCGTCAGAGAAAGATCACCTCGACGACGGACCCGCGACCCCCCCGGGGGGTCACCCCGTGTGGCCGGCACCTCCGGCGACGGGCGCCGAGGCCGGCACGAAGTCCCGCGCGCGCGTTCTGACCGCCACGATCGCCTCGGGGCGGCTCCGGGCGAGCGGAACGGTCTCCTGGATCTCCTGGAG
>CAYOSM010000184.1:0-2906 GCA_964406645.1 uncultured Bifidobacteriaceae bacterium
GGCGACGCGCGTCTACACGCCGCCCGCCATCGTGCGGTTCCTCCTCCAGAACACCGTCGGTGCGATGTGGTGCGCGGCGCATCCGGATTCGCCTCTGCGCGCGGACTGGCCGCTCCTGATCCCGGAGGCGGTCGACGGCGCGGCCTGCGCGGCGTGGTCGGCGCGCGATCTCCGCGTCGCCGATCCGTGCTGCGGAGCCGGGGCGTTCCTCGTGGCGGCCGCGCCCCTTCTCGCCGATCTCATCCAGGACGAGGAGGGCACCGCCGGAGATCCCGCCGCTCGTCGCGAGGCGCTCGCCCATGTGGTGACCCACGCGATATGGGGTGCCGACATCGATGCGACGGCCGTCGCCATCGCCCGCGAGACGCTGACGGAGCTCGCCGACGGTGCGGAGCCGACCCATCTCAGCGTCGTGGACGCGCCGGAGGGGATCCTCGATCCGGATGTCTGGAGCGGCGAGGCGTTCGACGTCGTCGTGACCAACCCGCCCTACGTGGGCACCCGCCAGATGGACCGGGCGCTCGTGGAGCGTCTCACCGAACTCGACGGCGGAACGGTGTCGGACCTCGCGGTGATGGTGCAGCGACGGGCGTGGGATCTCGTCGCGGAGGGCGGTCGCTGCGGGACGATCACCCCGGCCGGCTGGCTGAACGACCACGCCGCCGCACCGCTCCGCCGCCGGATGCTGGCGGAGGGGGGACCGCGTGCGGTCGCCCCGCTCGGTCAGCGGGTCTTCGATCAGGCTCCTCTCGTCTTCTGTGCCCTCACGGTCCTTGAACGCAGCGGTCCGTCCGGCTCCTGGCAACTTCTCCGTCCCGCCGATGCGGACGAGGAGGGCCTCATCGCCGCCGCCGGCACCGCGTCCGTCGTCGACGGTGGACCCCTGCGCCGCCTGGCGGTCCCTCCGTTCGCGCCGCAGGTGCCCGTGCGACTCCTCACCGCCGCCCGGCCGACGGTGTCGGACTTCTTCACGACCTTCGACGGGGCATGGACGGGAAGCCATCGTCGTGACGTGCGCGCGTGGTGGGAACTCCCCGACGACACGGGCTGGGTGCGCGTGTCCGGGGGGCAGGGGCGCGAAGGGTGGGCGGCGGGCACGGCCTTCCGCATGCGCGCCGAGCACGTCGGCGACCAACCCGATCGAACAGGTCTCGTCGAGTACCCGCGGGTCGCCGGCGGGTGGCTCTGCGCCCGCGCCGCCGAGGATGGGACCGCGGCCCGGGCCGGGGTCGTCACCTTCCGGCCGCGCAGCGACGAGGCCCATGCACGCACGGCGGAACTCCTGGCCGTCTTCAACACGCGGATCGGGACGGCCTGGCTCCGCACCCTCACGAGCGGACTCAACTTCAATCCGGGGTACGCCGGACGCATCCCGCTCGGTCCGGAGCGTCCCGGTGACGACCTGCGGGCGGCCGTCGGCGAGGCCGTGGCGCTTCGGCGCGAGCTGATCCGCCGCGATCCGACCTCCGATGAGTTCGAGGGGATCCCGTGGACACCGGACGACGTCGAGGACCGGCTCGCGTCGGTGGTCGTACGGGTGGACGCCCTCACCGCGGATCACCTGGGGCTGTCCCAAGGGGATTGGCTTGCGATGGAGGCGCCGCGTCCGCCGCGGCGCCGGTGGACGGCGACCGAGGATGCATGGCTTGTGGCCGCGCTCCGGTGTGCCGGCGTGCGGTGGCCGACCGATCCGGAGGGCGTGACATGGGAGATCGACCCCATCGCGCTCACCGCACTCGCCGACGCGTCGGCGGCACTCGCGGCCGACGCCGGAATGGGGGACGACAGCTGCGTCCGAGGAAATGTCTGGGTGACGCGAAACCTCGCGCGGTATCTCGACCAGCGCTTCCGGCGGACCGCCCCCGTCACCGTCGAGAGGGGACGCCTGGTGCCCCGTGCCGCGTCCGCCGATCGCGGCGGACGTGCCCGGCCGGCGAAGACCTCTCGGTGAGCGTCTCACTCGGACGAGCGCGCGGCACCGCATCTGGCGGCCGGTTCACGTCACGGGACGGGAGACGCCGATGACACGGGAGGACACCGGAGACCCTCCGAACGGTCCGGACAGGCTGCCTCCACTCGTCGCCGAGTTCCGCCCACGCGGGCACACGCCCAGGTGGAAGAGCGCGCTTCAGCGCCTTCTCGACCACACCATCGTCGGTCATGTCGTCCACCCCGGATGCGAGCGGATCGAGGGGCGCGTGGCGAACATCGAGACGCGCCCGGTGAACCCGCTCTGGCGGACGGCGCACGCGCAGGCGCGTCGCGACGGCGAACCTGAGGGACGCCTGCCGGTGGATCCCCGGCTGTCGAAGGCGATCCACGTGATCTGGACGGAGGAGTTCACGGACGGGCCGATCGGCTACGCCGTTCCCGCGGTACTGCACGCAACCCAGGTCGGCGACGTGGTCCGGCTCCGCGTCCGGCCGGACGACGGACGGATCACCGGACTGCGCAACCTGGACCGTCCGCGCCGCTGGCTCTGAGCGGATTCGCGGCGGGGCGGTCCGGCTCGGCGGACTCCGCGCGCCCTGACCGCGGCAGCGCATCCGTCCTGGCGATACCGATCGCCGGGCACCGTCACCGCCATTGCCATCGGTATGACGATAACGAGGATTCACGCCGGCTCGTCACTGCGGCCGCTGCCGTCCTCCTGACGGTGCGTCGTCCTTGGCATCGGTGAGGCGCCCGGGTCGCCTCGGTGACACGCCGTCGGACGGGTACGGACCTGGCGGCGGTGCGCCCGGTGCGCGGACCACCCGAGGGGAGCGCTCGGATCGCCCGCTCCGTCCACAGGCGACGGGGTGACGGCGCTGCGCCTTACGCCCAGGCAGGTCACAGGTGACGAACAGCTTCCTCCGATCCGGGGTTCCTACCGTCCTGACGTCAACTTCCGGCATCGGAGAGGA
>CAYOSM010000185.1:0-2791 GCA_964406645.1 uncultured Bifidobacteriaceae bacterium
CAAGGCAGGCGGAAAGCACCGGGATCGTCAGGACGGGACGCAGAGTTTTCATGGCAGAGAGCGGCTGACAGCCCGGATAGCAGCGGAAAGCACAAGCACTGTCAAAACAAATTCTGCTGTTTGTTTTAGAGACGTAAGCGTCATGCGTGGCACCCTTGCTTGGAGTTGGTCATAGGCGTGCTTCCACACTCACCCGGTGCCTGTCCACCAAATCGGAGCAAGACCAGTTTACCTATCTGGCCGTACTTAAAAGTTCTGGAACAATGCCGCTGGGCAAGTTGGCGCGCATGAGAGCCAAAACGTCCGTGCAAACAGCATCAATTGCTTTCCAATTATCTTCTGTACCGTGGCTATTGATCCCTATTTTACGCTCTTCTCCATCTTCCGTGATCGTAAGGAGGCAAAGCGATTCTTTCCTAGCGTTTTCGTTGTTTGGCTTGGCTTCTCGAGCGATCTTCAATTCGCTATCAAGAAGCGATCGAGCGCCAGAGATCACTTTCTTGACCGAATCAGAAGAAATCGGCCCTACCTGAAGTAGCACCCCATTGGATGCCGGTTTCAGACGTGATGAAGAAGCTGTGTAGGAAACATACGTATCAAAGGTGCCTTTAGTTGAGCGATTTGGCTTATCTGTTATAGTAATTCCATATATTGCATAAGAACCCCACGTGCTACTCACAACTACTTTTAATTCAGTAGCAGCTTTGTCGTTAAGTGGAAAGGTTGGCCTCCCGATCCACTTCCTCGCATCCGTAAACGGATCTTCCAGTTCAGGTTTTGAGTTTTGGCCACCCTCTTTCGAGAAACGAATATCGAAAGAATATAATTGAATACACAGAAATGCCGTTAAAATAGAAAATAAGTAACATTTCATATATATATAAGTTTGTTGACTATTTGCCATCAAGGAATCGGCCACGGAGTTCCTGGGAGGAGGTCGTAACCATCGGTAAGGCCGGGCGAATGAATCGTAGCACTCTCGTCGCCGCAGTGATCTTTTTCTTCGTTGAGTTTTTTATGACATTTTTTCTCAATATTCGCTCGCCCCCAGCATTGCAAGGCCGCCGCCTTGCAAGCCTTCTCATCGCCGCCGAAATTTTTCTCCAACGCATCCATGTCCGGTTTCACTTGATCCATAATCTTAGTGTAGCCGCTTAAAACGTGCCGTTGCTCGTGGCCATATGTCTCTTTTTGATCCTGCGCGGAGAGGCCGGTCTTGATTTGTATTTTAGGAGATATTGTTAGTTTATATTGAAGTTTCCATTCGCCATTTTCACAAACGCATCTGCATTTCGCCGAACAAGTCCACTTTGTAAACCCTAAGTCATCATCTCCATCAAATGGATTATTTCCAGGAGACCGAGTATATTCCGGCTTGGGAGCGTAAGTGGTAAGCTCTACAAAGGAAGCACCCAATACGTCGGTGTGTGTTTGCAACGAGTTATCGGCTATACGGTGTAAGTTTAGACCACCGTCTTCTCCAATGGGATCCCTGTTGACCCACCTTCCCGGCTGCGGGTCGTAGTGGCGGTAGCCATAGTAGAGCAGCCCGCTCTCGGCGTCGGTGAACTTGCTGCTGAACCGGAACGGCATTTTATCGGCGGCGGTGCCGACGGATTTCATCTCGCGGCCGAAGGCGTCGTGCTCGAAGACGGCGGAGAGGACGGGGGTGGAGCCGCTGTCGCTGGAGCGGTAGCCGAAGATGTTCCCCATGCGGTCCGTGAGGGGAAAGTAGTTGTCGCCGGTAGTGGTGATGGCAGCGTTTTGGTCGAGGACCATGAGCAGGCCGCCGATGCCGCCGGCGGATTGCCAGTCGGCGTGGCCGGAGGAACTGCTGGCAATGTCGGGGCCCCAGACGAAGGTCTGACGGGTGGTGGCGGTGCCGCTGCTGTTGTGGCCCACGCGCATGAGAAGATTCCAGCCATCGTAGAGATAGGTTTCCAGCGCGGCGAAGGTCCAGGTGGTGCCGTTGGTGGTGGTTTCCTTGAGGCTGCAAATGCGGCGGGAGAGGCCGTCGTAGCGGTAGCTGAGGCGCACCCCGGGAGTGCCGCCGCTGGCGGTGTAGCGGGTGGTGAGGGCGGTGAGGCGGTTTTCCGCATCCCATTCATAGACCCAGCGGCTGTCCGTACGGAGATTGCCGTCGGCGTCGTAGGTGGGGGTTTCCTCCGGGTGGGGGATGAACTGTTTTCCACTGTTGATGGTGACGGGGGAGCCGCCGCCAATGGTTTTCGTGACGGTAACATCCAGCCAGGTGCCGATGTTGTCGCTGGCGGGGGAGACGCTGCCGGGCGCGGTGACGGACGGTTGGCCACTGAAGTAGAGGCCAGTGCCGCCGTCGTTCTGATAGGTGGTCGTAGTAACGCCGGTGATGCCGATGACCTCGGCCCCGCCGCCCGAGCCAACAGCGCGTTTGCCGGTAATGTCTATCTTCTGCGTGCTCTGACCGCTTTCGAGGTTATCAATGAGGCTATACTGATTGAGCGCGTTGGCGGTGTATTCGTGCAGGCGCTGACCGGCGCCGGCGGTGGTGGCCGTGTCGCCGCCCTCCTTTTTGGTGAGGCGGTTACCGGCTTCGTCGTAGGTGTAGTCCGTCTGATAGCCGGCGAGGAAGGCGGTGCCGGTAGTATCGCCGTCGTCGGAGTAGCGTTTATCGGCGCTCGTCACCTGGCCTTTGGCATCGTAGCCATAGACCCAGGCCATCTCATCACCGTCAGTGTTCCCCTGGTCATGCACGGTCTGCGTGACGCGGTCGCGGTCGTAGGTGTAGTCGAAGGTGCGATACACGGTGCCT
>CAYOSM010000186.1:0-2781 GCA_964406645.1 uncultured Bifidobacteriaceae bacterium
GAGACGATCGCCGTCTGGGACGAGGTGGGCGACCGTGCCTGATCCGTCCGCACCCCGGACCGTGATCGTCGACGCGCGCATGGCGCGACGACGGCGGACCGGCACGGCGACCTACATCACCGGGCTCGTCGCCGCGCTGCGCCGCGCGGCGCCGGCCGACATCCGGATCCGCGTCGTCTCCGGACCTCCGCCCCTCCCCCGGCGCGGGCTCGTCACCCGCATCGGGAACCTGGTGCTGGACATCGTCTGGACGCACGTCGTGCTCCCCCTGATCGCGCTCCGGCATCGGGCCGCCGTGATCCACTCCCCGTTCAACTGGTCACCGGTGCTCGCCTCCGCATCGACGGTGGCCACGATCCACGACCTCGCGTGGGAGCGGGTGCCGGAGACGTTCCCCGGGTTCTTCCGCCGGTACGCCCGCATCTTCACCCGGCTCACCACGCACCGTGCCACCCTGCTCATCGCGGTGTCGCGCGCGACGGCCGACGACCTCGTCGCGCTCTACGGAGCACGCACGGACCGCATCCGGGTGATCCCCAACGGCGTGACACCGGACGCCGCACCCTCGACCGTCCCGCGTGAGCCGTTCATCCTCGCCGTCGGCGAGTTCGAGTCGCGCAAGCGGATAATGGAGCTCATCCGCGGATTCCGCGCCTACCGCGACGGCGCTCCGCCGGATCCCCCACCGTGTGATCTGGTGCTCGTCGGGTCCGGGGGGTCCCAGGCGGACGACGTCGCGGCGGCGGCCGACGATCATGTCCGACTGACGGGATTCATCGACGACGCGGCGCTCGCCGACCTCTACCGGCGCGCCACCCTCCTCGCGTTCCCGTCCTCCTATGAGGGATTCGGCCTGCCGGTGGCCGAGGCGATGGCCCACGGATGCCCCGCCCTGGTGGCGCAGAACTCCTCCCTCATCGAGGTGGGCGGAGACGCGGCGATCCCCCTCGAGGATCCCTCGGAAGACGGGATCGCCCGCGCCCTCACCGACGCACTGTCCGATCGAGACGCGCTGGCGGCGCGCGGCGAGCGATCACGCCATCATGCGCACATGTTCGATTGGGACGACGTCGCCCGGAGGACCCTCGACGTGTACCGGGAGACGATGCGATGACGACGGGGACCACACCGACCGGTCCGGGGCGACGCCGGTGATCGCGGCGGTCGACGCCCACATGGTGGGCCAGCCGAGCGCCGGGGACGCGGGGAATGCGCGCTTCCACACGCTCCTCATCCAGGCGCTCACGCGGACGGCCACGGATGACGACCGCGTCGCGGCGCTGATCGCCCACGAGGAGGCCCGCGAAGTGATCGGCGGGGAAACACCCATGACGAACGTGGCCGCGGGCAACGCGCGACGGCTCTGCCGGGACATCCCCCAGGCGCTCCGGGACCTGTCCGCCGATGCGGCCGTGTTCAGCTACATCGCCCCGCCGCGCAGCCCCTGCCCCTCCGTCGTCGTCGTCCACGACGTGGTCTTCCGCCTGCGGCCCGACTGGTTCAGCCGACGGGTGCGCAGCCTGCTCAACACCATGGTCCCGCTGTCCGTCCGCCGGGCGGGCGCGGTCGTGACGGTGTCCGAGCGCAGCCGCGAGGATCTGGTCGACGCGTTCGACATCGATCCGGGCCGCGTCCACGTCGTGCCCAACATCCCGGCCCCGGCGTTCACCCCCCGCGAGGACGCCGCCGCGCGCGTCGCCGAGCGCCACGGCCTCTATCGCTACTGCCTGTACGTCGGTGACGTCCACCCGCGGAAGAACCTGGTCGCCCTTGCCGAGGCCATCCGGCTCGTGGGAGACCGCGATCTGCGCCTCGCCGTCGTGGGCCGCGCCGGCCACCAGGGTGAGGAGCTCATCGCCGCGAGCGGCGGCATGTGGCTGGGGCCGATGGGCGACGAGGAGCTCGCCGACCTCTACTCCGCCGCGGCCGTCACCTGTTACCCGTCGCTGTACGAGGGCTTCGGCCTGCCGGTGGTGGAGGCGATGGCCTGCGGCTCGCCGGTGGTGGCCGCCGACCGCGGTGCCATCCCCGAGGTCGCGGGGGATGCCGCCATCCTGGTGGAGCCCTACCCCGCACCCATCGCCGACGGCATCCGCGCCGCCCTCGAGCCCATGACGGCCGATCGTCTGCGCGAGGACGGCCTGCGCCGTGCGGCGACGTTCTCTCCCGAGAGCATGGGCGCGGCCGGGTGGGCGGCCATCCGGGCGGCCGTCGCGTGAGGCTCGCCCTCATCGGAACCCGGGGCATCCCGGCGGCCTACTCGGGATTCGAGACGGCCGTGGAGAACCTGGCGGCCACGTTCAGCGAGCGGGGACACGAGGTCGTCGTCTACTGCCGTCCGCACATGACCGAGCGACGCGACGAGTACCGCGGGGCACGGCTGGTGCACCTGCCGACGATACGGAACAAGTACCTCGACACACTGGCACATACCGTCATATCGACGGGTCACATGGTGACCCGCGAGCGGCCGGACGTGGCGCTCTACTTCATCGCGGGCAACGCCCCGGTCGTGCCCTTCGCCCGGCTGGCGAGGGTACCGAGCATCCTCCAGATCGACGGCCTCGACTCGGAGCGCGCCAAGTGGCCGGAGGCGGCCAAGAGGTACCTCCGCTTCACCGAGCGCATCGCACCGAGCGCCGCGACGATCGCCGTGACCGATTCGCAGGCCGTGGCCGACAGCTACTTCACGCGATACGGCCGCCGGATCGAGGCCATCCCCTACGGCGCGAGCCTGCCCGACCCGGGCGGGACCGAATGGTGCGAGCGGCTCGGCGTCGA
>CAYOSM010000187.1:0-2746 GCA_964406645.1 uncultured Bifidobacteriaceae bacterium
CCGCACGGGCGACTTGGGTGCACGGGCCTCCCTCGGGAGGCCCGTGGTCGTCATGGGCATATGTCCTCAGACGGCGGCCGACGTGTTAGGGCGTCGTCCCCGCGCTTGATTCCCGGTGGGGAACGGCGTACCGTCGCGGTAACCCGATCGTGTTCGTGCTGGCGACGCGAGTTGAGCCAACACTATTGAAACGGGAGACGGGGTCATCCGCGTCGTATTGCGGCGCAGTGCACGTCACCCACCTGCTATCGCAGGCCCAATCACATCGACCAGCACGACACGATGGGGCGGATATGTCGCAGAGGCGTCGGAGGGTGTACTAACCTCGGCCGGTGCCCCCGTATCCCGAGCAGCTGATGCGTCATCTGGCGCGGCCCGTCGGAGCCGGCGGCTGTGACGACCCGGACGTCACCGGTACGGCCGGCGCCGTCGCGTGCGGCGACGCCGTCGAGATCGACCTTCGGATCGCCGGAGGACACGTGGTCGGGAGCGGCTTCCGGGCGTCGGGCTGCGGCACGGCGCTGGCGGCCGCCAGCGCGCTCTGCGAGCGCATCCGCGGGCTGAGCGTCCTCGACGCGTGCGCGGTGTCCGCCGACGAGGTCGCCGCCCTGATCGGCGGGGTCACCGAGGCGCAGCGACACGCCGCGGACCTCGTGGTCGACGCCCTCGCGCGCGGCTTCGAGCGCTGGTACTCGGATCGGCTGGGTGAGATCGGCCTCCCACTGGACGGACGGCGCGTCGCCGTCGCGATGAGCGGCGGAGTCGACAGTGCGGTGGCCGCGAAGCGCCTGGTGGAGGCCGGATACGACGTCGTGGGCATCACCATGCGCCTGTGGCACGACCCGCAGGCGGCGATGGCCGAGCGGTCGTGCTGCTCCCCGGAGACGGTCCAGCTGGCGCGCCGCACCGCCCACACCCTCGGGGTGCCGCACATCACGATCGACGCGTCGGAGCGGTTCCGCCGCGGGGTCGTCGAGTCGTTCGTCGAGGGGTACCGGAGGGGTGTCACCCCCAATCCGTGCGTCACCTGCAACGGAACGGTCCGGTTCACGATCCTCCGGGAGTTCGCGGCGCTCGTCGCGGCGCGCCGTCTCGCGACGGGCCACTACGCCCGCATCGTCGACGGCACCGTGGCACGGGCCGCCGACGGCGCGAAGGACCAGAGCTACATGCTCGCCCGCCTCGATCGCGCGACCATCGACCGGCTGGAGCTCCCGCTGGGGGACATGGTGAAGGCCGACGTCCGGGCACTCGCCCGGGGGGCCGACCTGCCCGCCGCGGACGCGGTCGAGAGCCAGGAGGTCTGCTTCGTCGGGGAGGGCGGCTACGTGCCGTTCATGGAGCGCCACGCGGGCATGTCACCCGCTCCCGGCCCCATCGTCACGACGGGCGGGACGGTGGTCGGGGAGCACCTGGGCTACTGGCGGTTCACGATCGGCCAGCGACGCGGAATCGGTGTTGCATCGGACGGGCCTCTCTACGTGGTCGGCACCGACGCCGGCACGAACACGGTGACCGTCGGAACCCGGGATGAGCTGGCACTTCACGCCCTCGAGCTCGACGATGTGATCACGCACGAGACGTTGCAGGAAACTGCGCTCGAAGTGCGTGTGCGATACGGTGGCGGGGCGTTGCGCGGCCGTGCGCGACCGTCTTCGTCGGGGTTGTCCGTCGAGTTGGTCGACCCGGCGAGCGGCGTCGCCCCGGGTCAGACCGCCGCTCTGTACCGGGACGGGAGGTTGGTGGCGGCGGGCACCATTCGACGTCAGGATCGCTAACGATGGGCAGCATCGACTGGGGAGACGTCCTTCGGGGATCTCTCGCGTTCTTCCTTATCCTCGCCGGAGTGGGGATCCTCTTCGTGTGCATCAAGCTCGGCGCGCTCTTGGGGAGGCTCGGTCGTACCGTCGGTTCGATGACCGATGAGATCGTCCCGATCCTCACGCGTGCCCAGGGCACCGTCGACGGCATCAACCTGGAGCTGGCGCGCGTCGACGAGATCATGGTCACCGCGGTCAACGCCACGAAGGGCGCCGAGAAGACCGTGACCACGCTGTCCAGCGCCGCGGTTGCGCCCGTCAAGAAGGCGAGCGGCCTCGCGGCCGCCGCCCGTGAGGCCCTCGCCACGTTCCGGGCCCGCCGTGCCGCCGGCCCGGACGAGGCCGAGGTCCGCGCCCAGGAGCAGGCCGCCGAGGCCGCACGGGCGGCCGAGGAGGCCGCCGCGGAGATCCGGCGCAACCAGGCCCGCGACGCCTTCGTCGCCGAGGCCGAAGCCCTTCGCCAGGCGACCGCGTCCCAAGCGTCTCCGACCGTCTCGGTCACACCGCCCGCGCCACCCGCACCACCCGAACCCGTCGGTGTTGCCGCGGCACCCTCTCCGCCGACTCCCGCTCCCGCGCATCCGGCCAACCCGTACCCCGTGCCCGACCACCGCCCGTCGGACGGGCACGTGCCCGACACCGCGCGACGCGGGCTGGCACCGTCCATGATCGAGTGGGCGCTGCCCAAGAAGGACGCGCGACGATGAAGCGCCTCATCCTCGGCATCATCGCGCTCGGCGTGGGATGGCTGTGGTCGCGGGGCGCACGCGACCCGCGTGAGTGGCCGGAGCGCATCCCCCAGGAGTTCGCCGCTCTGAGCGCCGACATCAAGGACGCCCTGGCCGCCGGGAAGCGTGCCGGAACGGCTGAGGAGGAGGCGTTCGAACAGCGCTTCTCCGAGCCGCACATCCCGACCCGCTGATCCC
>CAYOSM010000188.1:0-2735 GCA_964406645.1 uncultured Bifidobacteriaceae bacterium
CCGCGTCTGCCCGCGGCAGAGCCATCGCGCCCGGCCGCTCAACTCGATCGTTAGATCGCAAATGAACTACCGCGCCGCAATATCCATCGCCGCAATGTCCCTTGCGATGCTCTCAGGTGCGGGGGAGGCGCGCGAACTAGTACGCGTACCAACCCCAGAGTCTGAGGCGTTGTTTGTTGATTTCACGTCAATTCAACGTCAGCAAGAGGTCGTGTCCTTCACTTACGTGCTTGGGCCGTCGTTCACGGGGGAGCTACGGAGTGCGCCAGCCGGATGGAATGCCACCCAGGTAAGTGCAATCGTCGACTGTGCTAAACGGACAATCACTACTGGACTCGTCACCGCTTACTCCGGCATAGACGGGAGTACAAATTCGCCTGGTGGGGTTGTTCCATATTCACCCGGGCGAGTGGTAGAAAGGATCGCCCCCCGAACGACATTTGCTCACCTAGCTGATTTTGTTTGCGGCCGAACCTGAGTGGCTATCGGAGTGAATTTGCGATCTAACAAATCGTTTGAGCGGCCGTGGGTCGTAGGTGGGCCGCGTCTTGCCGCGGCCGAGCCATCGTGGCCGGCCGCTCAACTCAATCGTTAGGCCTCATGAGCGACGCAGCAGCACCGTCACTGGAGTCGGTCTGGGCACACCGCGAGGAGCAGGTGTTCCCGGCTCTTTTCGGACCGGTGACGCGCGGAGTATCTCCTCTCGACGCCGAGCTATTTACCCATGCTTTCAAGCAGAGCTCTATCGATCCGAGGTGGCTTCACTACGGCGTTTTTGAGTTCGCGCCTACAGAGAGACGGAGTTCATGGCTTTACGCCACCTCAGGATTCTCAAATCCTTGGGAGCAGGAGCCCAGCGAATTCGGGTCGTCCCAGATCTCCGGTTTTGGGTCAGAGCTTGTGCTCGAAGCGCCGTCGCAGGGGGATTGGGCGGTGCGGGTATTGAAACAGCTCTTGGCCTACAACATTCTTCTGGCTCACGGTCGGCTTGGCGACTTCGAGCCGTTACGTCATGGGGCCAGAGTGCCACTTGGTGGCCCGATCAACGGTGAATCGGATTCGGAAATTCGATTTGTGGCCATTGCGAAGCCAATTCACTTCGAGGCGACTTTTCACCTCGATTCCGGTCAAGTCGATCTTCTCCAGGTCATTGGAATTACAGCGCAGGAGCGAGACTGGGCAAAGGAGCACGGGACTGCTGAGCTGGTGGCTCTCTTGACAGAGCGGAAAGCATTTCCGGTTACTGACCCTTCTCGGAGGTCGGTAGCATGAGGCCTAACACTTCGTTCGAGCGGACGCGTGAGGGATAAAGTGCCACTCGCCATTCCCTGCGCGCGCGCCGCTCAACTCAACCGTTAGAGGTTGCGCTTGAAGCGGGGTGCCATATGATCATATGGCACAGCAGCCATACCTGTGCTAGGCTGTCCGAATGGCAATGGCGACGTTCGAGTGGGATCCCGCCAAGGATCTCGAGAATCAGCGGAAGCACAAGGTCTCCTTTTCGGAAGCGCAGTACGCATTTGCCGATTTGAGACGCGTCATCGCCGAGGACCTCGATCACAGCACCAGGGAGAAGCGGTATTTCTGTTTCGGCCGGGTGGAGCGAGGCGTACTGACGGTCCGCTTCACCTATCGGGGCGGCGTCATCCGGATCTTTGGCGCCGGGTTCTGGCGCAAAGGGAAATCGATCTATGACCGCGAAAATCAAGTACACCAATGAACCCATCGGGGAATATCGGGTCGTCCCGGATTTTCTTCCGCCGCCGGATCAGCTTGCCTTCCGCGACGAGGGCGTGAAGGTCACCATTGCCCTGAGCAAGCGAAGCGTGGACTTCTTCAAGGCGCACGCAGCCAAGAATCAGACGCAGTACCAGCGAATGATTCGTCAGTTGCTCGACGCCTATGTGGACGCGTATGCGCAACCTCTAACCACACGTTCGAGCGGACGCACTACCCGGGGCGCTTCGCGTCCGGGCCGCCGCTCAACTTAGTCGTTATGCCACTTGAGGTAGGCGCCCGCGATTGACATACTATAAGTGATATAGGCACAATATGACATGTGGCGCATTGAGGAACATCGACGCGTGGACAAGCAGGCCGCATCTGCGCCGCTGGAGATTCTGAAGCGCTACGAAAAGTGGAAGGACATCGCATCCATCTCAGGCCCTCCCGGGGTTCGCCTGATCAAAGGATTTCATGACGAGGCGCTTTCCGGCGAGTGGAAGGGCTTCCGCTCATCTCGGCTTGGGGACCAGTGGCGCGTCATTTACCGGGTAGTGGCTGAGGATCTTCTGTTTCAGTTGGCATCAGTTACCGCCCGCGATTATCGGAGGCCATGATGAAAGACTTTCGCCCCGCCAAGAAGCGCGCCACCATAACCGTTGGCGAATCGGTTCGCATTCTTCGCGAGCTCCAGGAATTGAGCCAGAACCAACTGGCGCAGGCTTCCGGCATTCCCCAGGCCACTATCTCTGCCATTGAAAACGGGCGTGTTCGTCTCGGCGTCGAGCGTGCCAAGGTGTTGGCGCAAGCCCTCAAGTGCCATCCCGGTGTGCTGGTGTTTCCCGGTTGGGAGATGCCCAATGAAAAAGCGGCATAACACTGCGTTCGAGCGGCCCGTGTTCCATTGTGGGCCGCGTCTGGCCGCGGCCAAGCCATCGCACTCGGCCGCTCAACTAGGTCGTTAGGCAGCAGGCGATCGAGAATGATCGGGTGCGCCCGGGTGTCAAGCGGGC
>CAYOSM010000189.1:0-2616 GCA_964406645.1 uncultured Bifidobacteriaceae bacterium
GGCGATCGTCGACCTGTCCCACCACAGCCTGGTCGTCATCTCCGGTGACACCGGGGCGGGGAAGACGTCCATCCTCGACGGCGTGTGCTTCGCCCTCTACGGGCGCACCCCCGAGCTGGCCGGTCCCCGCGAGCTGCTGTCGCTCGGCGCCACGCACGGCGAGGTGGAGCTCGAGTTCTCGACCTCGGCGGGGAGCCGCCGCTGGCGGGTGACGCGACGGTTCGGACCGCAGGCGCCCGAGCCCAACCACGTCCTCGAGGAGCTCGACGACGCCGGCGAGGTCATCGACCGCGTCACGGGCCACGCGCCCGTCAACGACCGGGTCGTCGCTCTCATCGGGATGTCGTTCCAGACGTTCACTTCGGCCGTGCTCCTCGCTCAGGGGCGCTTCGCGCAGTTCCTGCAGTCCCAGCCCAAGGACCGCGACGGGATCCTGCGTCAGCTCTTCGGCGTCACCGGTCTGGAAGCGGTGCGGACGGCGGCCATCTCCGCCCGCGACTCCCATGCCGCGACGGCCACGGCGCTCGAGGGTGAGCGTCATCGGCTGGGGTCCTTCAGCATGGCGGCCCGTAACGAGGCCGCCCGCAACCTTCGCGCCGCCGCCGGCCGTCAGGCACAGCTCGCCGCGCTTCAGCCGCTCATGGATCTCGCATCCCGCGAGCGCATGCGCATCTCGGAGGCCACGGCCACGCTCCATCAGATCCGGTCGGCCTCCGTCGACCTCGGTACCCCCGATCGGTGGGACGCCGCGCTCTCGGCCCATCGCGATGCCACGGAGCGGCTCGCGTCCGTCCGCGATCGGCGCGCGGAGGCCCAGCACACCGCCGATGACGCGGTCGAGGCCCGTGACCGCCTGCAGGAACGGCACGGCGGGTCGGCCTCCGAGCTCGCCGCGCTCCGCGGCCTGGCCGAGCGCCTCGCGACCATGCGCGTCACCGTTCCGGGCGTCCGCGAGCGACTCGCGGCGCGCCGCCAGGAGGTGTCCCGCCGGCGTGTCGAGGTCGAGGGCCTCCGCACGCAGGTCGCGGACCTCAGGGACACACGCGATGGGGTGCGTGCCACACGTGAGGCCATGACCCGGCTCCTCGCCGCACGGGCTGCGACCGCCGCCGCGGAGCAGGAGGTGACCGACGCCCGCACCGCCCGGGATCGCGCCCACGAGGCGGCACGGCACGCGACCGATGACGCGAGCCTGGCGGACGAGGGGCTCGACGCTCTGCGCCGGGCGCACCTCGCGACCTCGCTGCGCGCCGATCTGGCGCCGGGTGATCCGTGCCCGGTCTGCGAGCAGACCGTCCACGTCGTGCCGCCGCGACCCGCCGACGACTTCGAGGACATCGCCGTCGACGTCGCCTCTCTCCATGAACGCGCCGGTGCGCTGACCACTGCGCTCACCGAACAGGAGGCCGAACTGCGTGCGGCCCTTCGCCATCGCGACACCGCCCAGGAGCGTGAGGCGGAGGTGCTGGCCACGCTCCGGGCACTCGACGGGGAGATCGATCCCGCCGACCCCGATTTCGATGACACGCTCGATGCGCGCCTGCGGGAGGCCGAGGAGGTCCACGACCGCACGGGGTCCCGTCTCGATCAGCTGAACGCCTGGATCGAGCAGGAGACGGGTTCTCTGACCGAGGCCAACCGGCGCCTCCTTCACGACGAGGAGGAGATCGCCACTCTGGAGGAACGGCTCGGTGAGCGGGTCGAGGGCGAGGATCTGGTCGCCGCCATCGACGCCGCGTTCCGGGATCTGGAGGGGATCGAGCAGGCGGTGGTCGACGCGTCGAGCCTCGTGACGCAGTACACCGGTGAGGTCATCGGAGCCGAGGCGGTTCTCCGTCAGATCGAGCAGACCCAGATCGGTCCGCTCCGCCAGTCACTCGCGGTGGTCGCCACGCGCCTGGGTCTCGACGCCCCGGCCACCGACGCGTCGCCGCAGGAGCTGATCGAGCAGGCCGACGAGTACCAACGCCAGGCGGAGTGGGCCGCGCAGGACGCTGAGACGCGTATCGCGGACGCCCAGGCACAGGCGGAGGAGATCGACGCCCGCGTGGCGCGGTACGCGGCGAATCTCGGCGTGGACCCCGGTTCGGACTTCGGCGCGAGCCTGCGGGCCGCGCACTCCGAGTATCAGCGTGCTTCGGAACGTCTGGCCGAGGCCGAACGCAGCGCCGTCGAGGCGCGGCGTCTCGAGACGGCCGCCGCGGCGGCTAGGCGGGGCGAAGAGCTGGCCGCGGTCCTCGCACAGGACCTCCAGGCGAACCGGTTCCCCCGCTTCCTTCTCGGCCGCTTCCACGAACGCCTGGCACGCGGTGCCACGCAGCGGCTCCTCGCGCTTTCCAACGGGGCCTACACGTTCGCCGGGACCGATCCCGATCCGCTCGCGGTCATCGACCACCGGCGCGGTCACCGGGCCCGAAGCGCGGCGACTCTCTCGGGCGGTGAGCGCTTCCTGGCGAGCCTCTCACTCGCTCTCGCGATGTCGGACATCGCGAGTGGCACCGAGGGCCGCCTTGAGTGCCTCTTCCTGGACGAGGGGTTCTCCACCCTGGACGCCGACTCCCTCGAGCTGGCGATCACCGGAGTGGAGCGGATGGCCGACGACGGCCGCCTCGTCGT
>CAYOSM010000190.1:0-2597 GCA_964406645.1 uncultured Bifidobacteriaceae bacterium
CCGGGCTACTTCGCCTTGATCTCCTCGGCGATGCTCTGCGGCACCGGGTCGTAGCGCTCGAACTGCATCGTGAAGACGGCGCGGCCCTGCGTCGCGGAGCGAAGCGCGGTGGCGTAGCCGAACATCTCCGAGAGCGGCACGAGTGCCGAGACGACCTCGACGGTGTCGCGGGGCTCGATGCCCTGGATCTGACCGCGACGACGGGAGATGTCACCGCTGACCGAACCGGTGTAGTCGCTCGGCGTCTCGACGACGACGTTCATCATCGGCTCGAGGAGCACCGGGCTCGCCTTCTGCGCGGCGGCCTTGGCGGCCATGGAACCGGCGATCTTGAACGCCATCTCCGAGGAGTCGACCTCGTGGTACGAACCGTCGACGAGCTGGACCTTGACGTCCACCATCGGGAACCCGGCGATGACGCCCGACTCGAGCGCCTCCTTGATGCCCTGGTCGACCGCGGGGATGTACTCCTTCGGAATCGATCCACCGACGATCTTGCTCTCGAACTCGTAGCCCTTGGCCGGCTCGTTCGGCTCCATCGCGATGTAGACGTGACCGAACTGACCACGACCACCGGTCTGACGGACGAACTTGCCCTCGACCTTCTCGACCCGCTTGCGGATCGTCTCGCGGTAGGCGACCTGCGGCTTGCCGACGTTGGCCTCGACGCCGAACTCACGCGTGAGGCGGTCGACGATGATCTCCAGGTGGAGCTCGCCCATACCGGCGATGAGGGTCTGGCCCGTCTCCTCGTCCGTGCTGACACGGAAGGTCGGGTCCTCCTCGGCCAGACG
The DNA here is from genome assembly GCA_964406645.1 of uncultured Bifidobacteriaceae bacterium. GTDB lineage: Bacteria > Actinomycetota > Thermoleophilia > Miltoncostaeales > Miltoncostaeaceae > CALMEC01. The sequence continues at coordinate 795 of CAYOSM010000190.1, forward strand.
CTGCAGACCGGTGGACAGCTTGTCCTGGTCGGCCTTCGTCTTGGGCTCGATGGCCACCTCGATCACCGGCTCCGGGAAGGTCATCTGCTCGAGGATCACCGCGTTGTTCGGGTCGCACAGCGTGTCGCCCGTCGTGGTGCTCTTGAGACCCACCGCGGCGACGATGTCACCCGCGGACGTGGTCGTGATGTCCTCACGCGAGTTGGCGTGCATCCGCAGCAGGCGGCCCGCGCGCTCCTTGCGGTCCTTGGTCGCGTTGATGATGCCGTCACCCGCGTTGAGCGTCCCGGAGTAGACCCGGAGGTAGGTGAGGCGGCCGACGTACGGGTCGCTCATCACCTTGAAGGCGAGCGCGGCGAACGGCGCCGACGCGTCCGACTCACGCGTGATGGGCTCCTCGGTGCGCGGGTCGATGCCCTCGGCCGGCGGGATGTCGAGCGGGGACGGCAGGTAGTCCACGACGGCGTCGAGGAGGTGCTGCACACCCTTGTTCTTGAAGGACGATCCGCAGAGGACGGGGGTGATCGCGATGGAGAGGACCCCGGCGCGGAGGGCCTTGCGGAGGATCTCGTCCGTGATCTCGCCACCCTCGAGGTAGAGCTCGGCGAGCTCGTCGTCGGAGTCGGCGAGCGCCTCGATGAGGGCCTCGCGCCCGGCCTCGGCCTCGTCGGCGAGATCGTCCGGGACGGGACCCTCGGTGACCTCGGTGCCGAGGTCGTCCTTGTAGGTGATCGCGGTCATCGTGACGAGGTCGACGAGACCGGCGAAGTCAGCCTCCGCCCCGATGGGGAGCTGGATCGGCACCGCGTTGGCGCCGAGGCGCTTGCGCATGGTCTCGATGGCGCGCGCGAAGTTGGCGCCCATGCGGTCCATCTTGTTGACGTACGCGATGCGCGGAACGCCGTACCGGTCGGCCTGGCGCCACACCGTCTCGCTCTGCGGCTCCACGCCGGCGACCGAGTCGAACACCGCGACCGCGCCGTCGAGGACGCGCAGCGAACGCTCCACCTCGACCGTGAAGTCGACGTGACCCGGGGTGTCGATGATGTTGATGCGGTGGTCGCGCCATTCGCAGGTGGTGGCGGCGCTCGTGATGGTGATGCCGCGCTCCTGCTCCTGCGCCATCCAGTCCATGGTGGCGCCACCCTCGTGCACCTCACCGATCTTGTGGGTGCGACCCGTGTAGTAAAGGATCCGCTCGGTGGTCGTGGTCTTACCGGCGTCGATGTGGGCCATGATCCCGATGTTCCGGGTGCGCTCCAGAGAGACGGCCTTGTTGGTTGACACGGATGCTCCTTACGAACGGTCGACAGGTCCACGCGCGCGCTCGGATGTCCGGCGCACGCGAAGAGACCTCACAGAAGAGAAGTACCTACCAGCGGTAGTGAGCGAACGCCCTGTTGGCCTGAGCCATGCGGTAGACGTCGTCCTTGCGCTTGAACGCGCCGCCCTGCGAGCCGAGCGCGTCGAGCAGCTCGTTCGCGAGGCGCTCGCTCATCTGCTTCTCACGACGCTCCCGGGAGAAGCGGACGATCCAGCGGATGGCGAGGGTACGGCCGCGGCGGGCCGGGACCTCCATCGGCACCTGGTAGGTGGCACCACCGACGCGGCGGGACTTGACCTCGAGCACCGGGGTGACGTTGCGGATGGCCTCTTCCATGACCTGGACCGGGTCGCGGCCCGTGCGGTCGCGGATGGCCTCGAGTGCGTCGTAGACGATGGACTCGGCGGTGGACTTCTTGCCGTCCCGGAGCACGCGGTTGACGAGCTGGGAGACGACGACGTTGTTGTAGATGGGGTCGG
>CAYOSM010000191.1:0-2568 GCA_964406645.1 uncultured Bifidobacteriaceae bacterium
CGGTCGCCTCGGCGAAGGCGCGCGTGAACCAGTCGGCGACGACCGGATGGAAGGGTGCGGTGACGGGCGCAGTCGCCATGCATGACGATGGTAGCGCCTCATCGAACGTGTGTACGCCGGGCGGAGAGTCGCGGGGTGATGTCATCCGGGAGCGAGAACAGCGATCCCATGCCGTGCGCGCCGCTTCAACTGTCCGGACGTCGGCGACGCCGCTCGAGAGGGTTCGTCCCCGAGGGCGAGCGCGACGGTCAGGTGGAATGCGCTGAGCGAGCGCGGAGGGTCGTGGAGGGGAGTAGCCGCAGGCTATGGCTCACCGGATGAACACCCACCACACCGCGAGTGCCAGGAGTGCCGCCCAGACGATGGCGACGGCGAGGATGGCGAGGCCCACACGACGCCGTGAGAGCGTCGCCCGCACCCGGAACTCGGTCATCAGATCGTCGGGGATCATGCGGATCGTCAGCCAGAGTCCCGCCGGGACGACGACGAGGTCGTCCACGGCACCCAGGACCGGGACGACATCAGGGACGATGTCGGCGGGGCTGACGGCGTAGGCCATCACCACGCCGGCGAGGAGCTTCGCGCCCATCGGGACCCGGCGATCCCGCATCGCCAGGAAGAGGGCGATCGCGTCCCGGCGCAGGAGGGTTCCCCACCCGCTGAGCCAGCGTCTCACGGCGCGACGGCCACATCGTTTGCCGCGTTCCGCAACCGAGTGGTCCGTAATGCGACCATCAGGCCGCCGAGATGGTTGATTCCATGATCTCGCGGCGTGGTGTACGTCCTCGGCGGCGCGGATGCGCCACCGGTCACCTCGGACAGGCCACCAGCCTGCCTCTCGGCACCCGGCGGATGCCCCGCATCCCCCGTGACCGCACCCCACATCCACGACCCCATGGAATCAACCATCTATCCGCCCGCGGGATCGTCCCCGTCCCAGCCGTCGATGCGGCGGAACTCCTCCAGGGGGCGGCGCGGCGCGGGAGAGAAGTCGGTGGTCGTCGCGTAGGCCACCGGGATCAGCCCGACCTGCTGGAAGTGATCCGGAATGCCCAGGAGCTCCGCCGCGGTACGCTCGTTGAACAGGTGCAGGGTGGTGAGCGTCGTCCCCAGTCCGCGGGCGCGGGCCGCGAGCATGAAGCTCCAGACCGACGGGTAGACGGAGCCGAACGTGGATGCCTGCAGGACGATGGAGGCCTCGTCGGTCCGTGGCCGCACACAGGGGATGACGAGGACCGGTACGCGCTCCATGTTCTCGGCAAGGTGGAGGGACGATGCCACCACCCGTCGCTGGCGCTCGGCGGCCGCGTCCCCGGAGCGCTTCTGCGCGCCGGATCCCGTGGACGGGTCCATGTACTTCGCCCAGCCCTGGCGGTAGATGTCGGCGAGGGCCGCACGCAGCGAGGGGTCGCGGATCACGAGGAAGCGGGTGACCTCGCGGTTGCCGCCGGTGGGCGCCTGCTGGGCGATGGTGAGGCACTCGTCGACGACGGCCTGCGGAACGTCGCGCCCGAGGTCGAGCTTGCGGCGGACGGCGCGCGTCGTGGTGAGGATGTGGTCGATGTCGTGCTGGCTCATCGCAGGAGCCTAACGGTCCTCCCGCGAAGGGCGATGTGCGTGTGGCGCCTCGAATGGGACGCGGGACCGCCGGGAGAACCGAGGTCCACGACGGGGTGCAGGACGTCCGCCGGCGCGGTCGCGGACATCGCGTGGCGTCGACCGGGCACCGATCCGTCATGCTGCCGCGATGCGCCCCGTCTTCACCACCTCGCCGGTGTGGATCCGGACCTGGACCGCACTCCGGGCGGTGACGGCAGCGCTCATCGTCGCGGCGGTCGTCGCCCAGGCCGTCCGCACCTTCACGCAGGCAGGGGACCGGGGACAGGACGAGGGAACCGTCGTCGCCAACTTCTTCAGCTTCTTCACGATCCTCTCCAACTGCGCGGCGGCGATCGTGCTCGCCTGGGCCGTCGGGTGGGCGCTCCGGTCCCGATCTTCCGCCATGAGGTCGGAGGGGCCGGCTGGTGCGTCGCGCGACTCCGTGGAACCCCGGTCGCTGGCCGTCTGCCTCGTCTCGGTCTCGACGTACATGATCATCACCGGGGTCGTGTACAACCTGCTCCTGCGCGGTGTCAATCTGGAACCCGGCACGACGGTGGCCTGGTCGAACGAGGTCCTGCACTCCGTGGGGCCGGCGTTCCTCGCCCTCGACGTCGCGCTGGGCCCCTTCCGCCGTCGTCTGGATCGGTCGGCAGTGCTGGCCACGCTCATCTTCCCGGTCGTGTGGATCGCCTACACGCTTCTGCGCGGGCCGCACGTGGTGAACCCCCGCACGGGCGCGTCGTGGTGGTACCCCTACCCGTTCCTCGATCCGCACTCCGACGGCGGATGGCCGAGTGTGTGGTTCCACGTGGCGGGCATCGCAGCCGGCATCGTCGCCGTCGCCCTGCTCGTCGTGGCGGTCGGGCGCGTGCGAACGCGCGACGTGATGCCCGAGACCGCCGGCGCCACAGCCTGACGATCTGAAGCGTGCCGGCCGGCGTGCGCTGTGGTCGTTCGGCTCGTTGT
>CAYOSM010000192.1:0-2546 GCA_964406645.1 uncultured Bifidobacteriaceae bacterium
CTAGCCGACGATGCGGCGGCCACCGGCGAACTGCCGGCGGAAGTACCCGCTCGTGATGGTGCTGATCTTCACCACGTCACCGGTCTGCGGGGCGTGGACCATGTTCCCGCCGCCGATGTAGATGCCGATGTGGTGGATGTAGCCCGAGCTGTCGGCGAAGAACACGAGGTCGCCGGGGACGAGCGCCTCGATCGACTTCACCGGCTGACCGGCCTTGGCCTGGTCCTCCGCGACGCGCGGCAGCCTGACGCCCTGCTGGCCGAACACGTAGTACAGGAGGCCGGAGCAGTCGAAGCCGCCCGGTGCCGATCCACCCCAGCGGTACGGCGTACCGCGGAAGGTCAGCGCCAGGTTCATCGCGGCGAGCGCCTTGGCGGGCGACGCACCCGGCACCGACTTCGTCGGTCCGAACGCGACGGGCACCGGAGTTCCCGGGAGCGGCTGGAAGGCGGTCGATCCCATGACCCTCGCGCCGACCGTGAAGTTCGCGGGGTAGGCGTTCTTGCCCTTGCGAAGGGTCAGGTTGCGCGTCCGCTGCACGGCGCGCGTGGCGCGCACGCGCTCACCGTCGAGCCCGAGGTACTTCGGGTCCGACGCGGTGAAGTCGAACGGTGCGGTGTCCAGCTTCCGCTGCGTCAGGGCACGTGAGCGAAGGGCGATCGCACCGGCTGACAGCGTCGTGGGGGCCTTGACGCCCCAGGCCGGCGGCATGTCACCGGGGAGGGTTCCCTGGAGGTAGTACTGCACGTCGAGCACGTTCACGACGCGGAGGCGATCCATGCGGCCCTTCTGGACGCGGATCACACCGCGATACCGGCGGTTGATGGAGGCCGGCTCGGCCAGGAGGATCCCGGTGTTCGCGTTGTTCGAGTCGAACTCGACGGGGCCCTTCATGGTGTAGTTGGCCGTGCCGTCCACGTCGCGGATGCGGAAGCCGATGCTGGTGCGGGTGACCTCGTACCGGTGCTGCGGGATGAGCGCGACGGGGGTGAAACCGCCGTTGCCGCCGTCACGGAGCGTCATCGCCGTCTGGGCGACGACACCGGCCGCCGGCTCGTCGTCGGCCAGGAGCACACGGATGGGAGCCTCCTGGGTTCGCGCCATCCTCACGCCGGGGAAGGCCTTCTTGAGGATCGCGGTGGTGGACTTGCCCTTCGTGCCCATCTTGTAGGCCTCTTGGCGGGTGATCGCCATGGCCCCTGCGGGCAGTGAGAGCGCCAGAGCGCCGACGAGCGTGTAGCGGAGCGAGCGGGTGAAACGATTCAGGCAATGCATCCGCGGGACGCTACCACGGCCTCCGGAGGGGCCGGAACCCCGGGTTCTCGGGGACCGGGAAAAGTTAGAGGTTCATGTGCGGGGACTTGAAAGATCGTCCGCCGCCGGCTCGGCGTCGGGGCGGATCTCCTGCGACGTCGGTTCGACGTGGGCGATGGCGTCGTCGATCTCGGCGTCCGCCGGCTTCGCCTTCCGGCGTGCGCGCATGTACTCGATCACCATGGGGATGACCGAGACGAGGACGATGAGGATGACCGCGATTTCCAGGTTCCGCTTGAGACCCGGGAAGCTCTGGCCGAGGAAGTAGCCGATCAGCGTCAGCCCCGTGGCCCACAGCACGGCCCCGATGAAGCTCCACAGGAGGAACCGGCTCCGCGGCAGACGGCTGATACCGGCCACGACCGTCACGAACGTGCGGACGATGGGCACGAAGCGGCCGATGACGAGGGCCTTGTTGCCGTGCTTGTCGAAGAAGGCCGCGGTCTCGTCGAAGTACTTCTTCTTGAGGATGCGACCGTCCCTGTGGGTGAGCGAGGGGCCGATCAGCCGTCCGATCTCGTAGCCGACGACGTTCCCCGCGAAGGCCGCGGCGGTGAACAGGACACATGCCAGCCAGATGGGGATGTCAATCGTGCCCTCGGCGATGAAGAGGCCCATCGCGAACAGGAGCGAGTCCCCGGGAAGGATGGGGAAGAGCAGTCCGCACTCGATGAACACGATCGCGGCGGACACCCAGAAGAGCTCCTGGCCGAAACGGTCCAGGAGCCACTGGGGATCCATGAAGTTGAGAAGGGCGACGAACTGCAGCGTCACGAAGCGGTTCCTCCGGTCAGCGGATGGAGCGTGGACGTGGGATCAGGGAACCCGTGCCGCGGTCGGCGGCGATGGCTAGGCCCCGTCCTTCGCGGCTTTCCGATTGGCCCAGCGGCGGCGGATGAGACCCGGCAGGAGCCAGCCGGCGACGAACCCCAGGAGCAGCGACGTGACGATCACCCAGATGAGCGACGCCTCCGCGGTGAAGATGATGAAGCTGATGCTCACCTGGCGCGTGTTGCTGAAGATGAACGTGACGATGAGGAGGGCGATGGCGACCAGGACCCCGACACGGATCAGCTGCTTGCGCTGACGGTCGTCGAGGTTCTCGAACCGCGACTGCCCGCCCGTCGACATCGGGCGCGTGGGTTCCTCGTTCATGTCCGGTCGGTGCGTCTCAGGCATGGCGCTCTGACGTCACACCGACGTTCCGGGTGACGCGAGCGGGATCTGCGCGT
>CAYOSM010000193.1:0-2440 GCA_964406645.1 uncultured Bifidobacteriaceae bacterium
CACATGACGACGGTGTTCGCGTACGGAGAGAGTGTCACTGGGCGGTGTCGCCTTCAACGCGGATGCTCACGCCGTCGTTGTCGACGGGCGACGTGTTCCCCGCCGTCCTGCGCACCCACACGGCGCGGACCTGGCCGGGACCGAGGTCACCGAGAGCGATCCCGGCGCCCTTCGACGTCGGCGCCGAGAACGTCACGCCCGCGGGGGCCGTGGACTCGTTGGCGATCTGCAGCGCCTGAGCGGGGGACGCGCCGACCGCCGATGCCGCGGTCGTGTCCACGCCGATCGCGGCGACGGCGCCGCCCGAGACTTCGGCGGACAGCCATGCCACCGCCGACTCCAGTGTCAGGGTGGCGTGGCTGTTGTGGATGAAGAGGCACCGGTACTCGACGTCACCCGCGACGTTCTCGTCGCCGGTGAGCTTGTCGAAGAGGTTGTCGACGGTGGCGTCCACCAGCTGCGTCGTCGAGATGTACTTCCCCAGCGAGTTGTTGGGGCTGCCCTGCGCCTGGCTGTTGCCGGCGCTGCCTGCGGTGGTGGCGAGCTTGTAGAGGATGTCTGTCGTATCGATCGCCATCAGGGCGCTCCTTGATCCGAGGTGGTGGTCATGAGTCGAGGACCGCGAAGCGGACCTGTGAGAGGGGGCGGCGGCGGATGAGCACGGCGCCGCCGTTGTCCTGGGAGCCGTTCACGGAGGTGTTGCCCTCGACGGTCACGACCTGGCCGCCTTCGTGGCGAAGGAGACGGCCGACGTGCTCGACGATGTCCCCGCCGGCACGGAAGTCGAAGTACACCTTCGCTCCCTTCGGCGCCGACGCCGGCGTGACGAGCCGGGAGTCGAACCGTCCGGCCTGGGCGTTCACCACGGCGGTGACGGTGTAGGCGGCGTTCCACCGCCGATCGACGAGGCCGGCGCGGGCGGACTTCCCGCCGGCGATCAACGCGGCGAGGTTCGCGCTCCACTCGCACCACGGGAAGCCCATGCCGGGGCTGTAGGTGACCCCGTGCTTTCGGGCGAGGGTGACGAGCTCGGGGACGACGTTCGAGCCGGCGGGCCTCTCCTTGTATCCGGCGTTCGCCCAGCCGGCCATGATGTCGACGGCGCGGGCGGCGACGTTGACCTGTGCGGCCGCCGCTTTCCGGCGCGCGACAGCGCGGACACGGTACGCCGGCGGGAGCGGGTCGAGCTGGAAGAGGATGCGCTGCCCCTTGATCCCGATGCCGTTGTTGATCTCCGACGCCGGGTACCCGGCGTAGAACTTCCAGCGCGCCACCGCTGAGGCGGACACGGCCCCGTACTGGCCGTCGGGCTTCGCACCGGTGCGCCGCTGCACTTCCTTCACGTCTTCCCCGCGCATGAGGGGGGACGTCAGGAAGATTGCGCGTCGTGGCTTGACGTGCGAGCGGGCCATCAGACGAGCTCCCCTGCGGAGATCTTGATGTCCTCGACGTCGTCGGTGATGGTGATGTCGTCGGGGCGCGGGTCGACGACGACGCGTGTCCCCCACTTCTGCGCAAATGCCTGGCCGAACCGGCCGACGAGGCCGATGCCGACGGAGTACGCCGCGGCCTGGAAGATCGACCACAGCTGCTCGGGGGTGAGGGTCCACCATGCGACGCCGAGCCTGTCGACAGCGGCGATCACCGCGGCGACGAAGGGGACCACGACGAACGCGACGATCGATCCGAGGCCGATGTCGTTGCGGCGGAGCCACTGAGTGAATCTGGACATGTGTGAGCCTCCCGACTCAGATGGGTTGTCGAACTTTCATGCGGGTGGGGTCAGCGGATGAGGAGGGCGATCAAAGCGACGATCGACCCGGACGCCACGGTGGTGACGAAGGTGATGAGGGCACCGAACCTCCATGACCGGGTGCCGGCGATCGCCTTCTGAATGTCCCGGTCCCGTTCGAGGTCCTCGATCTCGCCGTCGTGGCGGTTCACCCGCCCGTTCGTGACGCGCTGCTCCGCGAGGACCTGCCGGAGGGTGCCGCTGTCCTGGAGGGTGCGCTGGTCGATGCCGTCAACCTTCGATGAGATCTGCTCGACGCGGGCGGCCAGCGTGCGGGCGACTTCTTTCGCGTTGCGCTTCCCCTCGACGTACTCGCCGTGCATGGATGCCTGGGCTTCGGCGAGTCGGTCGACCTTCTCGGCGAGGTCCCTGAGGAGTGCGTCGCTCATCGGCCGGCTCCTTGGATCACCGCGAGGCGTGACAGCCACGTCTCCAACGACTGGTTGTCGTTGTCGAGGGTGACGGTCGCGGTCTCCGACGCGGGGTTGTAGGTGACGTTCACGATGGTGCCGACACGGCCGATCGCGCCGGTGACCGGGTCGATCTGCCCGGTCAAACGGATGCGTTCCCCCGTCTTGGTGAGCAGGACCGACGGGTGGACGGGGGTGCCCTGCGTGGTGCGGATGTCGCCGGGGGCGACGGTGATGG
>CAYOSM010000194.1:0-2437 GCA_964406645.1 uncultured Bifidobacteriaceae bacterium
CTGCTAGGTTGCCTGAAGCTGCCTCAAGCCGCGTCGACCGAGACCTCCGAGGACGGCGTGGCCGCCTGCGCAGCCTGCTCCTCCTCGGTCATGAACGCGGCGGCCGCCGCCTCCGCACCGCCCTGCTTCGCCTTCTTGCGGCTGGTGTGATACGCGAGACCCGTGCCCGCGGGGATGAGGCGCCCGACGATCACGTTCTCCTTCAGGCCGCGCAGGTCGTCCTTCTTGCCCATGATCGCCGCCTCGGTCAGCACGCGCGTGGTCTCCTGGAAGGAGGCCGCGGAGATGAACGAGTCGGTGGACAGCGACGCCTTGGTGATGCCCAGGAGCATGTGGTGGAAGTGCGCCGGCTCCCGACCGTCCTTGATGGCGCGGTCGTTCTCGTCCAGGAGCTCCGAGCGCTCGACCTGCTCCTCGCGGATGAAGCGCGTCTCGCCCGGCTCGGTGATGACCACGCGACGCAGCATCTGGCGAACGATCACCTCGATGTGCTTGTCGTTGATCTTCACGCCCTGCAGGCGGTACACGTCCTGCACCTCGTCGGTGATGTAGCGCGCCAGCGCCTCGACCCCGAGCAGCCGCAGGATGTCGTGCGGATCCGCCGGACCGTCGACGATCGTCTCGCCCTTGTTCACCACCTGCCCGTCGTGCGCGGTGACGTGCTTGTCCTTGGGGATCAGGTACTCGTGGGCGACGCTGTCGAGATCGGTGATCACGAGACGCTGCTTGCCCTTGGTGTCCTTGCCGAACGAGACGGTGCCGGTGACTTCAGCGAGCATGCCGGCGTCCTTCGGGGAACGCGCCTCGAAGAGTTCCGCCACGCGCGGCAGACCGCCCGTGATGTCGCGCGTCTTCGTGGTCTCCTGCGGAATCCGCGCGAGGACCTCGCCCACCGTGACCTGCTGACCATCCTTCACGGTGATGATGGAGCCCAGCTGGAAGGTGATGTTCACCGGCAGGTCGGAACCGGCGAGCTTGATCTCCTCCCCGTTGTCGTCCATGAGCTTCACCTGCGGACGCACGCCCTTGGCCGTGCTGGAGGCGCGGCGCTTGGGATCGATGACCACGAGGGTGGAAAGACCCGTCACGTCGTCGACCTGCTTGGCCACGGTGACGCCTTCCTCGACGTTCTCGAACTTCACGCGGCCGGCGTACTCGGTGATGATGGGGCGCGCGGTGGCATCCCAGGTCGCGAGCGGCTTGCCGGCCTTGACCGTGTCGCCGTCCTTCACCTGCAGCGTCGCGCCGTACGGCACCTTGTGGCGCTCGCGCTCGCGGCCGTTGTCGTCGTGGATGAGCACCTCGCCGGAGCGCGCGATGACCACCAGTTCGCCCTTCGCGCTCGTGACGTAGCGCATGAGCGCGCTGAAGCGGACCGTGCCCGCCGACTTGGCTTCCACCTGCGACGCCGCCGCGGTACGCGAAGCCGCACCGCCGATGTGGAAGGTACGCATCGTGAGCTGCGTGCCCGGCTCGCCGATCGACTGGGCGGCGATGACGCCCACCGCCTCGCCGACGTTCACGAGGTGCCCGCGGCCCAGATCCCGGCCGTAGCACTTCGCACACAGGCCGTGGCGCGTCTCGCAGGTCAGCGGCGTGCGCACCTTGACCTCGTCGATGCCGAGCGCCTCGATCTGCTCCACCTCGTCCTCGCCCAAGAGCGTCCCCGGGTAGTAGAGCGTGGCCTGCGTCTCCGGATGCACGGCGTCGGCCGCGACCACGCGGCCGAGGATGCGCTCGCGCAGGGGCTCGATCACCTCGCCGCCCTCGACCAGCGCCTTCATCGCCACACCGTTGCTGGTGCCGCAATCGTCTTCTGTCACCACGAGGTCCTGCGTCACGTCGACGAGGCGGCGGGTGAGATAGCCCGAGTTCGCCGTCTTCAACGCCGTGTCGGCCAGGCCCTTGCGCGCGCCGTGCGTGCTGATGAAGTACTGCAGCACGTTGAGACCCTCGCGGAAGTTCGCGGTGATGGGCGTCTCGATGATGGAACCGTCGGGCTTGGCCATGAGACCGCGCATGCCCGCGAGCTGGCGGATCTGCGCCGCGGAGCCCCGGGCGCCGGAATCGGCCATCATGAAGATCGAGTTGAAGGAGTCCTGCTTCACTTCCTTGCCCTCGCGGTCCCTGACCTCCATGGTCCCGAGCTGCGTCATCATCGCCTTGGCGATGTCGTCACCCGCGCGGCCCCAGATGTCCACGACCTTGTTGTAGCGCTCGCCTTCGGTCACGAGACCCGACGTGTACTGCGCCTGGATCTCCTTCACCTGCGCCTCGGCCTCGGCGATGATGTTCACCTTCTCCGCCGGCACCAGCATGTCGTCGGCCGCGAACGAGATGCCGCCGCGCGTGGCCAGCCCGTAGCCTGCCTGCATCAGCTTGTCGGCGAAGATCACCGTCTCGCGCAGGCCGCAGCGGCGGAAGCTCGCGTTGATGA
>CAYOSM010000195.1:0-2435 GCA_964406645.1 uncultured Bifidobacteriaceae bacterium
GTGGGGACGAAGACCATGGACCCGGGCACCAGGTTCTCCGCCGGGGCGCCGGGGAAGTCCGCGGGGTCCAGCGGCCGCTCGGCCACGGTCGTGTAGCCGGTCTCGGCGACGAACGCCGCGAAGTCGGCGTTGGTGACCTGACGGGCGGCGATGGCGAACCCGCCCACACGCACCCGGTGGGCGGGGGCCTCTTCCGGGTAGTGCTCGTCGGAGCCCATCGTGAAGAGGCCTCCGCCCAACGGGATCCGGCCGGGTGGGTTCGCCGTGTCGTTCATCGCGCGAAGCGTGTCAGGAACTGGGCAGGCCCGACCTCAGCTTCGCCATGACCTGGTCGACGCTGAAGCTCGCCGGCTCCTGTCGTGGCGGGAACTCCGTGAGCGTCTGGATCATCTCGGCGACGTACGCCTGCGCGGGGATCAGGAGCCAGATGTGCTCCAGCATCCAGTCGTAGTAGGTGTTCGACGTGAGGTCGGCCCGCTCGTACGGATCGGTGCGCAGGTTGAAGATCTTGGGCGCCCGCAGCTCCGTGTAGGGCTCCAGCCAGACTCCGAGGGTGCCCTGGGCCCGCTGCTCGAGGAAGACGATCTTCCAGTTGTCGTAGCGCAGCGCCGTGAGGTCGCCGTCGTCGGACACGTAGAAGAAGTGCGACCTGGCGCTCGTGTCCGACGCCCCGCGGAGATAGTCGAGCTGGTTGTGGCCGTCCAGATGGACCCGATACGACCGTCCGGCCAGTTCGGTGCCGGCCTTCAGCTTCTCCGCGATGTCCGGCTCGCCCACGGCGGCGAGAAGGGTCACGAACCAGTCGTTGTGACTCATCATGTCGTTGAACACCGTGCCGGGTGCGATCTCCGCGGGCCAGCGGACGAGTGCTGGGACCCGGTAGGCCCCCTCCCAGTTGGAGTTCTTCTCGTTCCGGAACGGGGTCATCCCCGCGTCCGGCCAGCTGTTCATGTGCGGACCGTTGTCGGTCGTGTAGATCACGATCGTGTCCTCGGCGATGCCGAGCTCGTCCAGGCACGCCAGGAGATCCCCGACGACGTCATCGTGGTCGCACATGGTGTCGTGGTACTCCGACTGCCACCGCCCCGCGCGTCCCCTGCTCTCCGGCTTCCCGTGGGTCCGGAAGTGCATGTGCGTCGAGTTGAACCAGACGAAGAACGGGGTGTCGGCGTCCTTCGTGCGCGTGATGAAGTCGATGGCGGCGTCGCGGAACTCCTCGTCGCAGGTCTCCATCCGCTTCTTGGTGAGCGGGCCGGTGTCCTCGATCCTCTGACCGCCGTCCTCCGTCGCCCATGACCGGATCACGCCACGGGGTCCGAAGCGCTTCCGGAACTCCGGGAACTCCTCCGCGGTGGGGTAGTCGTCGCCCTCCGGCTCCTCCTCGGCGTTGAGGTGGTAGAGGTTGCCGAAGAACTCGTCGAATCCGTGCGCGGTCGGCAGGAACTCGTCGCGGTCCCCGAGGTGGTTCTTGCCGAACTGACCGGTCGCGTATCCCTGCTCCTTGAGCGCGGTCGCGATCGTGGGGTCCTCGGCCCGAAGACCGATGTCGGCGCCGGGCATGCCGACCTTGGTCAGACCGGTCCGGTACGGGTTCTGGCCGGTGATGAACGCCGCCCGGCCGGCGGTGCAGCTCTGCTCACCGTAGTAGTCGGTGAACTTCGCACCCTCCTCGGCGAGGCGGTCGATGTTGGGCGTGCGATACCCCATCAGGCCGTCGCTGTAGCAGCTCAGATTGCTCTGGCCGATGTCGTCGCCGAAGATCACGAGGATGTTGGGCCGTTTCGCCATGACGTCTCCTTGGTCTCATCCGGGCGGTCCCTCGCCCGCCATCATGTCGGGCAGCGGTTCGGGCGGCAACCGCTCACCCGGGTGAACCACCGCCACCGGACGCGTGGGACGGGAACAGACGTCCCAGACGCGCGGAAACGGGCGCGACCGACCGGCGCCTCGATCACCGAGATGCGAGCCGGGCTCCGCCGCATGGGGCGGAGCCCGGCGCTCAGGCTCCGATCGCCGTCATTCCCACTCGATGGTGCCCGGGGGCTTGGACGTCACGTCCAGGACCACGCGGTTGACACCGTCCACCTCGGCGATGATGCGGCGCGAGATGTTCTCGATGACCTCGTAGGGAAGACGCGCCCAGTCGGCGGTCATCGCGTCGTCGCTCGTCACCGCGCGGATCACGATCGGATAGGCGTAGGTGCGGCTGTCGCCCTGCACGCCGACGCTGCGGACGGCGGGCATCACGGCGAAGCTCTGCCACAGCTCACGGTAGAGACCCGCGCGGCGGATCTCCTCCTGCAGCACGTAGTCGGCCCTGCGCAGGATGGTGAGGCGCTCGTCGGTGACCTCGCCGATGATGCGGATGGCGAGCCCGGGTCCCGGGAAGGGCTGACGCCACACCATGCGCTCGGGCAGACCGAGCTCCTCACCCA
>CAYOSM010000196.1:0-2414 GCA_964406645.1 uncultured Bifidobacteriaceae bacterium
AGCGTGTCCGGGTAGCGGCAGCGCAGGTGCAGACCCTGCTCGTCGAACACGAACCACAGCATCACGCCGTCGGTGCGGATCGTCGCCCCCACGTACTGCGCCTCAAGCCGGACGGCGTCGATGCGCACCGGGAGCCGTCGAAGATCCAGCCATGAGATCGCGAACATCCCGGGCGACTCGGGCATGCCGCCCCAGGGCGCAAGGAGCGGCGCGAGGGGCCAGGATCCGAGGCGCACGGCCTCCCTCACCGCCGCGGCGCAGGCCGCAGGATCCGGGTCCGGTGACTCCAGTACGGAGTTGGTGATGAACCAGCCCACGGAGTCGTGCCAGGTCGTCTCGTAGCGGCTGTGCACCGGGAATATCGCGCGCAGTGGGGCCGCGGCCATGTCCTGCGTGACGGCGGTCATGGCCGACACCGCGAGGGAGAGCGTCGATACCTCCGCCGTGCGCGCCGCAGCCTCGAACTCCGCGCTGCTCTCCACGTCGAAGACGTCGCGCACCTCGACGCGCTCAGCCTGTGGCCCCGGTTCGCCGAGCGGCAACGGGAACTCCGGCATGGCGCCCCCGCTGGCATCCATGATCTCCGCCCAACGGAGGCGCACCTCATCGGGTGCCTCTGGACGGCGCTGCAGCGCAAGCGTGTGTTCCGCGAACGCGGGGACAGGCGACAACTCGGGATCTTGTCCCTCGGTCACCGCCGTGAGGGACGCCAGGAAGTCACGCGCGATGACCAGCATGGACCACAGGTCCACGTGGGAGTGGTCGGCGCCGAACACGATCGTCGGTCCGTCGGCCGTCTCCAGAACGCACATGCGGTGCGAGGGCCGGTCGAAGGGCGAGCAGTAGCGATCCAGGACCTCGCGCACCGCGTCGTTCACGGCCTGCCCCGGTGCGATCGGGTGCTCCACCCACGCGCCCCGCAACATCTGGACCTCGCGGAGCTCGATCTCCCCGATCTCACTCGTGATCCCGTCTCCTCGCACGAAGACCGACCGCAGCGTGCCGTGCCGCGCGATGACGCTCAGCCATGCCCGCTCCAGGTGCTCACGCGGCACGGTCTTGTGCAGCTTGAACGACAGCGCCATCCACGATCCCGCGCGATCGCCCGCGCCGACGTGCCGCCGCTGGTCGAAGGACACCGGCAGGGGGTTCCCGGGACGAGAAACGGAGACGTCGTAGCCCATGAGCCGTCCGAAGGGCAGACGCAGATGCGCGACGTTGGTCAATCGCATGCGGGGACCTTAGGGTCCCAGGTCGAGGGCCTCTTTGGCCATACCGACAAAGAACGTCCGGCTCCATACCGACAGAGAACGTCTGGTTCGGGCTGGCGGCCGCGCTACGTTCTCAGTCCCTGCGCGGAGAGGAGTCGTCAGGTGTCCACGTTCTACGTTCCGGGAGCCGTCATCGAGGCCGACCTCTCCGATGAGGGCGGTCATCCCGTTGTACAGCTGCATGGCCTGACCTCGAGCAGGTACCGGGACCGCCTGCTCGATCTCGACCTCGGGCGAGGCCTCAGCGGCACGCGCCTGCTCCGCTATGACGCGCGGGGGCACGGGCACTCCGAGGGGCGTGCCGTGGCATCCGACTACACCTGGCAGGCCCTCGCCGACGATCTGCTTCACCTGCTGGACCACCACTTCCCCGGCGAGCGGGTGCACGGAGTGGGGCCGTCGATGGGTACCGGAACCCTGTTGCACGCGGCGGTTCGGGAACCAGACCGGTTCTCCGGATTCACGCTGCTCCTGCCTCCCACCGCGTGGGAGACCCGGGTCGCGCAGGTCGGGGAGTACGAGAAGGCGGCGAGGTTCATCGAGGATCACGGTCTCGGTGCATGGGTGCGGGCCAACGCCGACAATCCCAAGCCGCCGGCCACCGTTGGACACCCTGAGGCCTGGCCGGAGGTGCCCGAGCGCATCCTGCCGGCGGTATTCCGTGGAGCCGCCGCGAGCGATCTGCCCGAACCCGCGCAGATCGCGGCGCTCGGGATGCCGACGACCATCCTCACCTGGGTCGACGATCCCGCCCACCCGCTGTCGACGGCCGAGGCGCTGGTCGACCTGCTGCCCAGAGCGACGCTGGTGGTCGCATACACCGGTGACGACGTCGCCGACTGGCCGAAGTTCCTGGCCGACGACGTCGCCCGCGGAGGCGAGCGCCTGCGACGAGATACGTGACTCACGATCTCGCGGTGTGGTGCACGTCGCCGTTCTTTGCGGATAGGCCGCCAGTCAATTCCCCCCGCCGCCTCGGCCAACAACCGGGCGACCCGGCAGGACACGAGCTTGGCTCTCAGCTCCCGGCTTCCGGCGACGTCCCTCATCCACCGTCATCGGTCTCCTGGCCGGGGCCGATCAGGCGGTGGTGCGAGGTGGCGTGCAAGTTAATCGACTGACACCAAGCTTGCACGGGTGCCG
>CAYOSM010000197.1:0-2412 GCA_964406645.1 uncultured Bifidobacteriaceae bacterium
CGAAGCCCACCGGGTCGGGGGAGACGAAGCGCCCGGCCAGGGGGTCGTAGAAGCGAGCGCCCATGTAGACGAGCCCGGTCTCGGGGTCCTGGCGGCGGCTGGTGAACCACACGGTGTCGGCGGAGGCGGCGGGCGCGTTGACCAGGCGCTCGCCGTAGGGGCGGTAGGACTCGCGCCAGAGGACCTGGCCGCCCGCGTCGGTGGCCGCCACCGGGGAGCCGGCGAGGTCGTTGTGGAAGTAGGTGACGGAGCCGGCCGCGGCGACGAGGGCGGGCAGCAGCGCCGAGGCCGCGGCGGCGAGGGTGCGAAGCAGGGTCGGGAGCATGGTCGTTGTCTTCCTCACGGGTTCACGATCGTCCACTCGCCGCCCACCGGGCCGATGTCCTGGCCGGTCATCGTGATCTGTGGTCGGACCTCGCGAGGGAGCTATCTCCACGCCCTAAGTACCGCGTTGAGCTCCAAGAAGGTCTGTGCGCCCGACAATTGTGTCTTGACCCTTTCCAAATTGAATACACCAGACATCGACGTGCAAAGCCTGTTCAATGCGATCGCCGACTGCCAATCCTCAGGTCGGTCGAAAAATCGGAATAGGTGTTGCCCTCCTTCAAGTTCAATATGCTCCAGAGCAACTGCCTTTACGGAATCTATCGAGATATCGTGTTGTTTCGCCAAGGCATCAGACAATAGCGTCAACCAGTAAAACCCTGGCACATATTTCTCGGTATCCCGCCCGACCCAGCTTTCGATTGTGTTCACGCCTTGGCGCAAAGTGATTCGGTTCCGCTGATACCGCTCTTCGGATGTGCACGCGAATCCGAAGATCGGCTTGATGCCGGCCATCTCGAGCATGAACCGCTTGGCGAGATCGGGCGCTACATCAAGATCGCCCCTACAAATCAACGGCCTTGGCGACGCCAAGCTGAAGTGAAACGAGCAACAAGGCCCCGTCAAGAATGGGCCCGGAGGTTGCTCCTCCACAGAGGATGCAAACGCTACTGGATCGTCGATCGGCAGCCCCGTCTCGTCTTCTCCTAGACTGTGATGAGTTGGACGCAAGCCTTTTGGTAGGGACAATAACGCTCGCGCAACCTGTCGAAATGTCCCTGTATGAAAGACGAGTTCGGTCTCGATCATCTATCGCCTCATTTCGGGCCGAGATCGGGCCGGCGGATGATTTGATCGAAGGCTCTTGCGCACGGCCCACTCACACAGGTTCTCTCACCTGTTATGAGGACGGACTCCCTTCCGAACGCCTTGGCCGCACCGGTCTGAATTTGTAGCTGCCGGGTCAAACTGACACTCGCAGCGTCTTTGACCTCTACAGACAGCGCACTGGTCAGCGCATCTGGAATTGATCGACCCGTCATAGTGGACACAGAGGCCGTGTTCTTCGTCAACCCTAGGTCCTGGAGTACCCGTGCCTCGGATGCTCGTCCACGAATTCCATTGGCGACCACTCCCGCTTCGTTCGCGACCCCACTCGCAACCGGCTTGATGCCGAGCCCCGCCGGTGTTCCCGCCGGCAGGAAGCCCAGCGCCCCGGCCGCCGCCCCCTCCTGGGCGGCGGTGGAGCGCGCCGCCATTCCCCAATCCACCGAGCCGAAGGCCGCGTACTGGCTCGCCGCATCGGCGGCCGCGCCCACCGCGCCCCCGATCGCCCCGCCCCCGAAGAGGCGCAGCAGCAGCACCGGGCTCGCCCCGTCCGGGTCGACGTACTTGTAGGGGTTGTTGTTGGCGTAGGCGTAGCGGTTGAAGGAGTGGAGGTTGGCCTCGTCGAAGGCCACGGGGTCGGGGGAGACGAAGCGCCCGGCCAGGGGGTCGTAGAAGCGCGCGCCCATGTAGACGAGCCCGGTCTCGGCGTCCTGGCGGCGGCTGGTGAACCACACGGTGTTGGCGGAGGCGGCGGGCGCGTTCGCCAGGCGCTCGCCGTAGGGGCGGTAGGACTCGCGCCAGAGGACCTGGCCGCTCGCGTCGGTGGCCGCCACCGGGGAGCCGGCGAGGTCGTTGTGGAAGTAGGTGACGGAGCCGGCCGCGGCGACGAGGGCGGGCAGCAGCGCCGAGGCCGCGGCGGCGAGGGTGCGAAGCAGGGTCGGGAGCATGGTCGTTGTCTTCCTCACGGGTTCACGATCGTCCACTCGCCGCCCACCGGGCCGATGTCCTGGCCCGTCATCGTGGAAGGCGAGGTGAAGCGCCACAGGTACACCGCCCCCGTGGAGGCCTGGCGCCAGAGCAGGTCGGAGCGGCCGTCGCCGTCGTAGTCTCCCACTCCCGCGATCGCCCAGTCGAGGGGGACGGTGCCGAAGGCGGCGCCCTGCCAGGTGCCGCCGGGGCCCATCAGCCAGAGATAGACGTCACCGCCCGTGGCGTGGCGCCAGACGATGTCCAGGGCCGTGTCGATGTTGTAGTCACCCA
>CAYOSM010000198.1:0-2386 GCA_964406645.1 uncultured Bifidobacteriaceae bacterium
GCGCGAGGACATCTTCCGGCACCTCACCGACGTCCAGTACCAGCGCAACGACATGATCCTCGAGCGCGGCAACTTCCGGGTGCGCGGCGACGTCTTCGAGATCCAGCCCGCCAACTCCGAGACCGCCTACCGCGTGTCGATGTTCGGCGACGAGATCGAGACCATCGACCACTTCGATCCGCTCACCGGTGAGATCTTCGACCGGGTCGACCACCTCGGCATCTGGCCGGCCACCCACTACGTCACCCCTCAGGACACCATCCGTCGCGCGCTCGGCGACATCCGCGAGGAGCTCGAGGAGCGGGTCGCGGTCCTCGAGGGCGAGGGCAAGCTGGTCGAGGCGCACCGCATCCGCCAGCGCACCGAGTACGACATGGAGATGCTCCGTGAGCTCGGCTTCTGCAACGGGATCGAGAACTACTCGCGCATCCTCGAGGGGCGCGCGCCGGGCACCGCGCCCAACACGCTTCTCGACTTCTTCCCGAAGGACTTCCTGTGCTTCGTCGACGAGTCGCACAACACCCTTCCGCAGATCCGGGGCATGTTCGAGGGCGACTACTCGCGTAAGTCGTCGCTCATCGAGCACGGGTTCCGGCTTCCGTCCGCCGCCGACAACCGGCCGCTCAAGTTCAACGAGTTCATGGAGAGGGTGGGGCAGATCGTCACCGTCTCGGCCACCCCGGGCGACTACGAGCGGCGCGAGTCCAGCCGGATCGTCGAGCAGATCATCCGCCCGACCGGTCTCGTCGATCCGCAGGTCGACGTGCGGCCGACGAAGGATCAGATCGACGATCTGATGAACGAGATCCGCGCCCGCGCGGATCGGAACGAGCGCACCCTGGTCACCACGCTCACCAAGAAGATGGCCGAGGACCTCACGGAGTACCTCATCGAGGGCGGCTTCCGCGTGCGGTACCTGCACTCCGAGGTCGACACCATCGAGCGCATCCGCATCATCCGCGACCTGCGCCTGGGCGAGTTCGACGTGCTCGTGGGCGTCAACCTCCTGCGGGAGGGGCTCGACCTGCCGGAGGTCACGCTCGTCGCCATCCTCGACGCGGACAAGGAGGGCTTCCTCCGCGGTCAGACGGCGCTCATCCAGACCATCGGACGTGCCGCCCGCAACGTCAACGGTCGCGTGATCATGTACGCCGACAACGAGACCGACGCCATGCGGAACGCGATCGCTGAGACCGAACGCCGCCGGGAGATCCAGGAGGCGTACAACGTCGAGCACGGCATCACCCCCGAGACCATCGTCAAGGGCGTCAGCGACATCACCGAGTTCCTGGGGCTCACCTCCAGCGGCCCGGCGCAGACCCGCCGGCAGAAGGCGGCCAGCCTGGCGAAGAGCGGCGCAAGTGACGCGGACCTGGAGAAGGAGCTGGTTTCCTTGGAGGAGGAGATGTTCCGGGCGGCCGAGGAGCTCCACTTCGAGCGGGCCGCGGAGCTGCGGGACGCCATCAAGTCGCTGCGCATCGAACTGGACGAGCGGCAGGGCATCCAGCGCGCACCGCGCACGGCACCCACGCCCTCCAAACGCGGATCGCGGGGACGGCGGCGCTGACCGTCACCGGCTGCACGGCCACACGGACGTTCGCGTCATGACCACATGAACATCCGTCTCGAGCGGTTCATCGATCCGGCGCTTCTCGACCACGTCGAGGAGAGCCGCATTCTCAACGCGGAGCGGAGCGCGTCCGGTGAGCGACGGGGACCGGCGAACGCGGAGGAGCTTGCGGCTGCTCGCGCCGCCATCGAAGCGGTGCCGGTATCCGGTCGCGCAGAGGACCGCGTCGTCCGCGCCGCGGGGCGTGAGGTCGGGGTTCGCGTGATCGCACCCGCGTCGGGCACCTCACGGGCCGTCTATGTGGACGTCCACGGTGGCGGGTTCTACATGGGCACTCCGGTCCGCGGGGACGCACGCAACGTGCGGCTCGCCGATGCGCTCGACATCACCGTGGTGAGCGTCGACTACCGGCTCGCTCCCGAGCATCCGTGGCCCGCTGCGCCGGACGACGTGGAGACGGCGCTGCTCTGGGCCACGGACGACGTCGCCACGGGCTTCGGACCGGGTGGATGCGTGATCGGAGGATCGTCGGCGGGCGCCACGCTCGTCATGGCGGCACTGCTCCGGCTGCGCGATCGCGGCCTCATTGCGCCCGTCCGCGGAGCGGTGCTCACGTTCGGGGCCTTCGACCTGAGCGGGAGGACGCCGTTCGGCCGCCGTTATGCGGACGAGTGGTTCATCCAGGCCTACGCGGGGCATGTCGCCGATCGCGCGGTGCCGGACATCTCACCGATCTTCGGCGACATGTGGGAGCTGCCTCCGACGCTCGTGGTGGTCGGCGCCCTCGACCTCCTCCTCGAGGACAGCCTCGCGATG
>CAYOSM010000199.1:0-2386 GCA_964406645.1 uncultured Bifidobacteriaceae bacterium
TGGAGGATGTTGCGGTTGAACTCGGCGGTGACGCCCGCCGCGTCGTCGTAGGCGGGCTGGACGATCTCCTCCGCCTTCACGAGGTCGGTGCCGAGCAGGAAGTGCTCACCCGGCCGGAGGGCGGCGGCGCACCGGGCCAAAAACGCGGTGCGCTCGTCCGGGGTGAGGTTGCCGATCGTGGATCCGAGGAAGACGAGGAGCCGCCGGGCACCGGCCGGCGGGTCGGGGACCACGGGCAGATGGCGGGTGTAGTCGCCCACGATCGCGTGGAGCGGGGCGCCGGGATAGCGGGCGCGCAGGTGCTCGCCGGCGTCGCGCAGAGCGGCGGAGGAGACGTCGAGGGTGACGATCCCGCGGAGGTCGCCCGCGGACGCGAGCGCATCGAGGAGCAGGCGCGTCTTGGTCGAGTAGCCACTCCCGAGCTCGACCACCACGCTGGGCCCGGCGAGCCTCGCCACCTCGCCGACCGACCGCCGGAGGATCTCCGTCTCGGAGCGGTAGAGGTAGTACTCGGGAAGCTCGGTGATGCGTTCGAACAGGCGCGAGCCGACGGCGTCGTAGAACCAGCGCGGCGACAGCCACCGCGGGGTGCCGAAGAGCCCGGCGCGGACGTCCTCCCGCAGTTCGTCGTCGAGGACGGACTCGTCCAGATGGACGTCGAGTCGGAGGTCGGTGTCGTGGGTCATGCGTCGTCCTTCGCGAGTCGGAGTCCGGAGAAGAGCTGTCGGCGCTGAGGGAGGTCCCAGTTGCGGAAGGTGGTGCGGCAGACCATGGGGTCGGTGGCCCACGAGCCGCCGCGCAGCACGCGGTGGCGCTCGCCGAAGAACACCTCCGAATACTCCGCGTACGGGAAGACCCGGAAGCCGGGCCACGGGGCGAAGGTGCTCTGCGTCCACTCCCACACGTCGCCGAGCATGCCGCGACAGCCGATCGCGCTCATCGCCCGGTCGGCCGATGCGGGGCGCGGACCGTCGCAGACGGTGCCGGCGTTCGCCGCCGGCCACACCGCATGCGGGGTCCCGGCCGCGGCGGCCTCCCACTCGATCTCGGTGGGAAGGCGCGCACCGGCGAAGCGGGCGAAGGCATCGGCCTCGAACCACGAGACGTGCTGCACCGGTTCGTCGACGTCGACGGCGTCCCAGCGGCCGAAACGCAGCACGCGCCAGTCCCCGGCCCCATCCTCCTGCCAGTACAGGGGTGCCGCGGCACCCTCCTCGACACGCCACGCCCAGCCGTCCGCCGACCAGAGCGCACGGTTCGCGTATCCGCCCGCACGGATGAACGCGATCCACTGGCCACAGGTGACCGCGTCGCGGGCGATGCGGAACGGAGCGATGTCGACGACGTGCCCGGGACGCTCGTTGTCGTAGGCCCACCGGTTGTCGCTCGTTCCGATGGTGACCCGCCCGCCGGGATGGCGGCACCACTCGGTCCGTGCCGCGTCCGGAGTCCCGGCCCGGACG
This sequence comes from uncultured Bifidobacteriaceae bacterium, assembly GCA_964406645.1. GTDB lineage: Bacteria > Actinomycetota > Thermoleophilia > Miltoncostaeales > Miltoncostaeaceae > CALMEC01. The sequence continues at coordinate 1,464 of CAYOSM010000199.1, forward strand.
GTATCGCCGGCATGGTGGAGCGGCTCGGCGGCCTCTCCCATCGCCTGGCGCGACTGGAGGACGGTCTCGGCGTGCTGATGCTCGTGCTGGATGATGAGGCCGACGACGAACCCGTCCGCGACGAGGGTGGGCTCGTCGGCGCGATCCGGATCGAGGAACCCGCCCTCGATGGCCGCGAGCGAACGCTCACGGATGCCGCGGATGTACCGGCGCGCCTCACCCGGTCCGAGGAGCGGGTTGACCGTTCGCTCAGACCGCGGATTGAGGAAGGCGTCGTAGAGGCGGTCCTCCCGGTCCCCCGAGACACGGGAGCCGAGCATGGCCCGTCCCAGCCACAGGTCCTCGTAGTGGCCGATGTGGGCGAGGTCCCACACCATCGGCGACAGGATCGGCATCCACTGACGCTCGAGGGTGGCGTCGGTGACCTCGTCCATGATGGTATGCACCCGTGTCCTGGCCCGGGCGAGTTCGTCCAGCGCCTCGGCCGGAGACAGTGGAGACGGTGTCATCTGACGCAGCATGTCACTCCTCAAGTCGCGGCGGTCACTCCCCGGCCCGCCGCGCCGAATGGACGGAGCCGTCACCCGGCGATGGGGATGGGTCATCACGAATGCCGGTCGGCGGCCGGTTCGTGCCACGTGAGTGTCGCAAGTCACCACGTTCTTACCGACCGGGCACACGGTCCCGTCCACCGTCCTCCGCCTGACAGGCACCAGAAAAGGGCACGCCCATGGACATGGCACGGTCTCCCCACAAGTCTGCTGTGTCGCGACAGCTGCCGCGACGGCGTGGCGCATGATGGCCGCGCACCCGGTGTGACACACGGTGACATCCGGGCGGAGAAGACATCCACCGGCACTAGAATGGCCCCCGATGCCCGTCCCCGTCCTCCTCGATGCGACGCCGCTCGCCCGTGGGCACGG
>CAYOSM010000200.1:0-2382 GCA_964406645.1 uncultured Bifidobacteriaceae bacterium
CAATAAGGACGTTGCTCCCCTTCCTTATCTCCGGCCAGGCCCTTTCCTGAACCTCTGTCGGAGAGCCCAGCTCCTTTTCGAACCATGCCCCCACGGCAGGATGAAATATCTCGAACGCCATCATATTATTATAATAGGTAGAGTTGTTTGAGGTAATTCGTAATACCAGAAATCAAAAAGGGTTCATAAAGACTTGTATTTTTGCTTTCATTTTTTATCCCCCCTTAGGAAAAGGGGGGTACGGGGGGATTTCTTCTTTTATCTTTTCTGTCATTCCCGAACGTTTTAATCGGGAATCCAGCACGCCACGCGTGCATGGAATCCGAGGTCGCGGCGCTCGGCCGCAACTCCGCCCTTCCGTCATCCTGAACCATGTCCCGGACTCGATCCGGGATCTATTCAGGATCTCGTCTTTTCTTTTAATCTGTCATTGCGAGCGAAGCGAAGCAATCCATCTTTCCCTCTCCCTTGAGGGGAGAGGGGCAGGGTGAGGGTGTACCGCTAATCTTTCATCAATAGTCTCTCCTCCCCCTTCCAGGGGGCCTCCCTTCTCCGCCCATGTGCTAAACTCTTCCCCTATGGAGTTCAAGATCACCAGCGACTTCACCCCCAGGGGCGACCAGCCCGAGGCCATCCGCGAGCTCACCGAGGGCCTCCTCCGGGGCGACAAGCACCAGGTTCTTCTCGGCGTCACGGGGAGCGGCAAAACGTTCACGATAGCCAACGTCATCGCCAACGTTAACCGCCCCACCCTAATAATCGCGCACAACAAAACCCTCGCCGCCCAGCTCTACGGCGAGCTGAAGGACCTCTTCCCCGAAAACTCGGTGAAATACTTCGTCAGCTACTACGACTACTACCAGCCCGAGGCCTACATCCCCTCGACCGACACCTACATCGAAAAGGACGCCCAGATAAACGAGCACATAGACAGGCTCCGCCACGCCTCGACGACCTCCCTTTTCGAACGGCGTGACGTTGTCATCGTTGCCAGCGTCTCGTGTATCTACGGCATCGGGGCCCCCGAGCACTACTACGGCCTCCTCATAATGCTCGAAGAGGGCATGGAGATGGATCGCGACAAGCTCCTCGCCCGTCTTTCCGAGGTTCAGTACGAAAGGACCGGGCTCGATCTCTACAGGAGCTCATTCCGCGTAAAAGGCGACGTCGTCGATGTCTTCCCTTCTCACCACGACAATACGGCTGTAAGAATTGAGTTTTTTGGCGATGTCATCGATTCCATAAAAGAGATAGATCCGATACGGGGCACAACTATCCGCCCCCTGCCCAAGATCGGTATATACCCCGGCTCGCACTACGCTGCACCTAAATACAGGCACGAAGCGGCTATAGAAAACATCAAGATCGAGCTCGCGGAAAGGCTCAAGTACCTTGAAGAAAGGGGTATGATGCTCGAAAAGCAGCGGCTCGAAGAGAAAACGAACTTCGACCTCGAGCTTTTGACAAACATGGGCTTCTGTTCCGGCATCGAGAACTACTCCCGGCACATCTCGGGGCGCCTTCCCGGCCAGCCCCCGGCGACCCTCCTCGACTATTTCCCGGATGACTTTTTATTGATCATCGACGAAAGCCACCAGATGGTCCCCCAGCTCCGCGCCATGTACGAGGGCGACAGGAGCCGGAAAATGAGCCTCGTCGAGCACGGATTCAGGCTCCCCTCGGCCCTCGACAACAGGCCGCTCAACTTCCGCGAATACGAGGAGAGGGTGAACCAGGTCATATACGTCTCGGCGACCCCCGGCCCCTACGAGATCGAGCGGGCGGGCGGCGTCATAACCGAGCAGATAATCCGCCCGACGGGCCTCGCCGACCCCGAAATAGAGATCAGGCCGGCCGACAATCAGGTAGATGACCTCCTCGAAGAGATAAGGAAGAGAACCGAGGCCGGCGAAAGGGTGCTCGTCACGACGCTCACGAAAAGAATGGCCGAAGACCTCACCGAGTACTACCGCGAGCTCGGCATACGCGTGAAATACCTTCACTCCGACGTCGACACGCTCGAACGAATAGCCATTATAAGGGACCTCCGCCTCGGGAAGTTCGACGTCCTGGTCGGGATCAACCTCCTAAGGGAAGGCCTCGACATACCCGAGGTCTCGCTCGTCGCCATCCTCGACGCAGACAAGGAAGGCTATCTACGCTCCGAGACCTCCCTCATACAGATATTCGGCCGCGCCGCCCGGAACGTGAACGGGCGCGTGATTCTCTACGCCGACAGGATAACGGAATCGATGGCAAGGGCCATATCCGAGACGGAGCGAAGAAGGACGATACAGCAAAAATATAATGAAGAGAACGGGATAACACCCCAGAGCATCAAAAAATCGGTCACGGACATCCTCTCCACGATATACGAGGCCG
>CAYOSM010000201.1:0-2336 GCA_964406645.1 uncultured Bifidobacteriaceae bacterium
GCCCAGGACAGTGGTGGTGTGGGTGAGATTATTGTGACGGCGCAGAAGCGCGAGCAGAGTTTGATGGATGTGGGTCAGACGCTGAGCGTGTTGTCTGGCGATGCGCTGGAGAAGCAGCGCATTTCGGATGGGGAGGATCTGGCGATTGCGGTTCCGAGCCTGACCTTTGCGCGGACGGACTACAACGTGCCGGTGTTCTCGCTGCGCGGCATCGGGTTCAACTCCAGCGCGCTGGCTGCCTATCCGGCGGTCAGCTTCTATCTTGACGAAGCGCCGCTGGCGTTTCCGATCACGGCTGCCAATGCGACCTTCGACCTGCAGCGCATCGAGGTGCTGAAGGGTCCGCAGGGCACGCTGTTCGGCCAGAACTCGACCGGCGGCGCGATCAACCTGATCGCCAACAAGCCGACCGAGACCTTCGAGGCGGGGGTTTCGGCGACCTACGGCCGGTTCGACCTGTTCGAGTTCAACGGCCATGTCAGCGGGCCGCTGTCGGATACGGTGCGGGTGCGGCTTGCCGGGCAGGCGCATGTGATGGACTCCTGGCAGAAGAGCTATACCCGGCCGGGCGATCGCAATGGCCGTGAGAAATATTTCACGGGCCGCGGCATCCTCGAATGGGAACCGAGCGCGGACTTCAAGGCGACCCTGACGGTCGCGGGCTGGAAGGACAAATCCCAGCCCCAGGCGCTGGCGTTGTCCGGCACGAAGTATGCGTTCGACCAGCGCAACCACCCCCTTGGCGCACCGGTGTTTGCGCAACCGCTGATCCCGACCAACCCGCGCTATGCCGACTGGGGCGGCCCGGTGGGACCGTCGGACAACCCGTTCATCCAGCAGGCCACTCCGACCCGGCTGTTTGCGGACCGCGACCAGATCCAGGGCACGCTGCGGCTGGAATACAGCCCGACCGACACCCTGCTGGTGACCGCGCTGTCATCCTATGTCCGGTTCCGCCAGAACATGGGCGCCTCGCGCAGCGGCTCGGCGATCCAGAACGAGGACCAGACCAGGATGGATGGCCGGATCGACAGCTTCTCGCAGGAACTGCGGCTGGAAAATACCGGCAATGATACATTGCACTGGGTGATCGGCGCCAATTACGAAAACAGCAAGACCGCAGAGAGCCAGCTGCAGTCCTACGCCAACAACACCAGCGCCATCAATTCGAACATCTTCCAGAACGGCATTGAAAATCATAATGCCATCGAAAACATCGCGGCCTTCGCCAACCTGGAAGCCGAAGTGATGCCCAGGCTGACCGCCAAGGCTGGCGTGCGCTACACCAAGTCGACCATCAAGAATACGTCATGCGGAGTAGACTCTGGCGACGGCAATATCGCCAATGTCTTCAACTTCCTGGGGGATCTGTTCAACAACAACCTCGATGCGGACGGCAACAGGATCGATCCGAGTATTTTCACCTATATCCAGCCGGGCGATTGCTTCACGATCAACTACGACCTGATCCCCGGCGAAACCTTCCGCTACAACCTGAAGGAAGACAATGTCTCGTGGCGGGTCGGGCTCGATTATCGTGCGACCGACGACCTGCTGCTCTACGGCAACGTGTCGAAGGGCTACAAGGCGGGCAGCTTCCCCACGGCGTCTCCGGCAAGCTGGGTTGGCCTGGAACCGGTCACGCAGGAATCGGTGCTGGCTTATGAAATCGGCCTCAAGTCGGAGCTGCTGGATCGCCGCCTGACGGTCAATGCGGCCGGGTTCATCTACGACTACAAGGACAAGCAGGTCCAGGGCACGATCTTCGACAATGTCTGGGGGGCCTTGCCGCAGTTGCGCAACATCCCCAAGTCCAAGGTCAAGGGCGCGGAAATCGAAGTGAACGCCGCGCCGGTGCCGGGCCTCACTCTCACGGCATCGGCAACCTACCTGGATTCCGAAATCACCAGGATCGACCCGACCGAATTCACGGTCATCGGCCCGCTCGACATGAAAGGGCAGAAGCTGCCGCTGACCCCGGAGTGGTCCTATGCGCTGGGCGGCGAATACACGTTCGAGATAGGCGGCGTGAAACCGTTCATCGGTGCGAACTGGCGTTGGGTCGGCAAATCGGAAGCCACGCTGGGTTCCGGCCTGATCAGGGGTTCAGACCTTGTTTCGCCTGCAGATGGGGCCCCGAACCGCTTTCTTGACGGACCCGCTTCCCTGCCCTTCGTGATCGGATCATACGGTGTCCTGAGCGGCCGGGTCGGCATCACCGGCCCGGACGACCGCTGGACCCTGACCGCCTGGTGCGACAACTGCACCAACAAATACTACTGGCTCAACGTCACCATCGCCCAGGACAATATCTCCAGAGGCGTCGGCCGACCCGC
>CAYOSM010000202.1:0-2322 GCA_964406645.1 uncultured Bifidobacteriaceae bacterium
CGATCGCCTCGGGGCGGCTCCGGGCGAGCGGAACGGTCTCCTGGATCTCCTGGAGGATCGCCCGCGTGTCCGGCGTCTCACCCCGATGGAGCGCGCGGAGAAGCCCCGACACCACCGACTGCTCGATCTCCGCACCGCTGAAGTCGGTGCTCGCGTGCGCCAGGTGGGGGATCGAGTATCCCTCCGGGTCCTGACGGCGCAGGGCGAGCTGGGCCACGAAGATCGCGCCGCGCTCCTCGAGCGTCGGGAGGTCCACGAAGAAGACCTCGTCGAAGCGCCCCTTGCGCTGGAACTCCGGCGGGAGCACCGTGATGTCGTTGCTCGTCGCCACGATGAAGACGTCAGCGTCGCGCTCCTGCATCCAGGTGAGCAGGGTGCCGAGCATCCGTCGCCCGAGGGCCGCGCCGGCATCGTCCCCGCCGACGGAGATGCCCTTCTCGATCTCGTCGATCCAGAGCACGACCGGAGCGAGTGACTCGGCCATGGAGAGCGCCGTGCGGAGGTTGCGTTCGGACTCGCCGACGTACTTGTCGTACAGGGCGCCGGCGTCGAGCTTGAGGAGCGGCCTCTTCCAGCGACGGGCGATGTACCGGGCCGCGAGCGACTTGCCGCAGCCGGGCACCCCGGCGAGCAGGATCCCACGTGGGGGTGCGATGTTCATGGCACGGGCCTGCGGCGTCGCCGCCACGTCGGCCCGATCGAGCCATGCGCGGAGATTCGCCATACCGGCAAGACGGGCGACGTTGTCGGTGGGCGGGAAGTACTCGAGCAGGCCGCCCTCCGAGATGGCGCGCACCTTCCGGTCCATGAGTTTGGCCGTGTCCTCGAGCGTGAAGGCGCCGTCGACCATGGCCGCCGCCACCGCCTGCCGTGCCTGGTTCAACGTCAGTCCCTGAAGGGCCGCGAGCGCCGCGCCGCGCGTGTCGTCGGTGACGGCGACCCCCATCGACTGCGACACCGCCCTCAGGACACCGTCCAGCTCGCCGCGATCCGGGAGGGAGATGGCCAGCTGGACCGTCTCCCGCTCGATCTCGGTGGGGAGTTCGATGCCCGTTCCGGTGATGACGAGCGTGGAGCCCGTCGCCATGAGGCGGTCGATGAGCTCCCTGGCCAGCCGACGGTTGACGGGGCTCTCCAGATGCGGCGCGAGATCGAGGGCGAGGAAGACGCCGCGGACCGTCATGGAGGCCACATGGGCGAGCATCTTCTCGGGCGGCGCGGTGAGCCCGTTGATCCGGTCGCGCTCCAGGGACGGTCGGAGCCCCTGGGTGACGGTCCACTCGAACACCGGGAGCCCCGCACGCAGGGACGCCGACAGGACGATCTCGCGGACCCGGGCCTCCTCCACGCTCTCGAGTGCGATCACCGGGTGGCGCGACGCGATGAGCGTGGCGATCTCGTGGATGGTCGTCGTCGCGCTCATCTGGGCGACGATTGTACGCGTACGGGACCCACGCACGGCCGGGATCCGCCGCCCGGCCGGATGGCCGGCCATCCGATCCGGTCATCGGGCCGACCGACCGGCGACCCGCCGGGCATAGGATGCGTGTCATGTCCCAGAAGAAGAAAAATGGAAAGCGCCAGAAGATGAACCGCGGCGTGTACGAGGCCGAGCTCATCAAGCTGCAGGCCCAGCTCGTCGAGCTCCAGGAGTGGGTGCGCGCCGAGGGCAAGCGCGTCGTGATCGTCTTCGAAGGACGCGACGCGGCCGGGAAGGGCGGCGCCATCAAACGGATCGTCGAGTACCTGAGCCCCCGCGTGGCGCAGATCGTGGCACTCCCCGTCCCGACGGAGCGTGAGCGCACGCAGTGGTACTTCCAGCGCTACATCACCCATCTGCCGGCCGCCGGACAGATCCGGCTCTTCGACCGTTCCTGGTACAACCGCGCGGGCGTGGAACGCGTCATGGGCTACTGCACCCCGGAGGAGTACAAGCGCTTCCTCCGCCAGTGCCCCATCTTCGAGCGGATGCTCCTCGACGACGGGATCATCCTCCTCAAGTACTGGTTCTCGGTCAGCGACCGTGAGCAGGAGCGGCGATTCCGGTCGCGCCTGACCGATCCGATGCGCCGGTGGAAGCTCTCACCCACCGACATGGAGTCGCTCACCCGCTGGGAGGAGTACTCCCGCGCCAAGGACGAGATGTTCGTCCACACCGACGTGCCCGAGGCCCGGTGGCACGTGGTGGAGAGCGATGACAAGAAGCGTGCGCGGATCAACATGATCCACCACCTCCTGTCGGCGATCCCCTACAGGACGATCACGGCACCCGCACTGGAACTGCCGGATCGGCCGGAGTCGACCGGGTACCGCCGTTCCGAC
>CAYOSM010000203.1:0-2284 GCA_964406645.1 uncultured Bifidobacteriaceae bacterium
CGAACCTCGGGCGGATCAGTGTGCAGCGCCCGTTCATTGACGGGTACGTGTCGGATCTGCCGGCGGAGCAGCTTGGCCCCCAGATGGCGGCGCGCCTCGAGAACATGATCTTTCCGCGGGGGGTGGCGGAACACCGTCGCGGGTGGACGTACGCGGATGGCGGGTCGGCGATCGGGTCGGGTGTGCATGGCGGCGTGTTCGCCGCGGCGTTCCAGCGGTCGGCTGCGACCAGGCGGGCGTGTGTGCTGCATCCGTCGTCGGGGAACGCGACCCTCTACATGTCGTCGGGCACGTCGATCGCGTCGACGTCGACGTTGGGGTCCGGGACGCTTCTCATCCCCCGTGCCGTGTACCGGGACGAGATGATCTTCTGCGGGCAGGACGGCATCACGCCGCTCATCCGGTACGGCGGTTCCCCGGGGTTCACGCGGTACTGGATGAGCGCGGCGACAGTGACGAGCGGTGAGCGACGGATCACGGGAATGACCCCGTCACTTCCGGCGGGCTTCGACCTCGGGTCGTTCGTGAGTATCCCCGGTGGGTTCACGACGACGACGAAGGGGCCCCAGTACACGTTCCGGGTGAACGGTGGTGTGGCGGCGGGAAACCAGTTGTCGATCGAGCGGCTGTTGTTCGCCGTGTCGAACTCCTCGTGGGCGTCGTACTTCGCGGTCAGTCCGTTCGGCACGGCGTGGCCCGGGGTGCCCGTCTATGAGGCCGGTACGTTCACTGCGCCCGCGTCGTCCGGTGGGCCCGTCACGGCGACCGGGCAGGGGACCGACTGGTCGAAGACGGAGAACATCTCCACCTTCGGCAACAACGCCGACATGTCTGATGGCCTGCTCCTGTTCGACGCTGCGGGCACCTCGGCGATGAACAGCATCGAGAGCATCGTGAACGCGACGAGCCTCACGATCCTTTCGAAGGGGTGGGCGACACCGGCGCAGTACAAGGTGATGCGCCGCATGCCGTTCACCGACGTCGCCGTCTTCCGGTCCTGCCTGTTCGGTGCGGGCGTGAAGCAGCAGGCGTCGCGCCTCTACTACTGCCCGCCGGGCCACGACATCGGACTGTCCCCGAAGCTCTCGGCCGGCAGGTCAGGGACGTTCACAGGCTCCCTCTACGAGAGCCCCGATCCGGTGAAGGAGTTCGAGACCGAATGGGTGGATGTCCCGTCGTCGTTCGACGCGGACCCGATCAAGGCGCTTCTCCCCGCGGACGCGATGCTCCTGGTCGTGAAGCGCGGAAGCGTCTACCGGGTCACGGGGGACTACCCGTACTTCCGGGTCGACAAGTCCGGGGACGCATGCGGCTGCCTCGATGTGCGCTCCGCGATCACAGATGAGACCGGGGTGTACTGGGCGGGTGACACGGGCATCTGGACGTTGCGGGGCGGTGTGCCCTACAACCTCGCCGGCGGTCCGGACCGGCCGGGCATTCTCGCGGAGTGGCGGAATCTGATGGCGGAGGGCATCACCGGACCGACGTACGCGAGCACATCGTGGATCGTGTGTGGTGTCGCTGAAGGCCACCTGATCGTGTCCGTGAAGACGCAGGCGGGCACGTCGCGGTGCTATGTGATGGATCTGCGGGCGCAGCGGTGGTGCGGCGTGTTCACGAATGTGCTGCCGAACGCGGCGTGGTCGTCGCGGGTGCCGGGTGAGACCGACCGGCTGTACGTGATGCAGGACACGCCGACCCGCCGGATCATCGATGCGGCACCCATGTTCAACAGCAACGGCCTCGGCCTCGGCGCACCCGCCGACGGGAACGGGACGGCGAACTACGCGAAGGCGTGGACCGGGTCGAGCTTCTTCTTCCCCGGAACCCTGGAGCGTGAGCACCGGCTCGTGGATGTGGACGTCGCGCTCAGGCACACGTCGATCGGCACGCCGACCGGGGTCGCGACCGTGTCCGTGGCGTATGGGGATGCGGTGGATGTCGGGGCGGACAACACGGTGACGGCGGGGACGGTGACGTCGAACATCGCGGGTGCGGTACGCCGCTCCGAGTTCCGGCCGGGTACGCGCGGCCGCCGCCACCAGCTTCGCGTCGAGCAGACCACCGTTGATTCGGATGAGTCGGCGTTCGAGATCCATGAGGCTGGCGGGTTCGTTCGTCCCCTCGGTCCGCGGCGATGACCACTGGGATCCACACGCCGGGTGACGGCCCCGTGTTCACGGACCGGGTGCTTGAGGTGCTGCGCCGCGGTGAGGCGGAGGACATCGCCCGGCAGGTTCCGGTGGGTGGGATGCTCACTGGGATCGTCCGTGACGCCCAACTG
>CAYOSM010000204.1:0-2236 GCA_964406645.1 uncultured Bifidobacteriaceae bacterium
GCGTTCGGATGGGTGCTCGCCACGTTCGTGGCGGCCGCGACCGTGGCGGTCGACACCGTGGTGGTCGCGGTGACGCTGGAGGACCAGGCGGCGGCGCCCGCGATCCCGGCGCCGATTCCGGTGAGTGCCGCGGCGGCGGCGAGGATGGTGCGAAGGCGCCGGCGCATCAGCGCACCCCCGGGGTGCTGAACTTGGGGATCAGGACGACGCTCTTACCCTGCAGGTCGTTGCCCGCGGTGACGGGGAGCGTGGTGGTGATGCGGACGTTCAGCTTGCCGCGGCCGGCCAGCTTCGGGATCCGGCGGGTGACGCCGCGGACGGGCAGCTTCGCGTTCGGGATGAGCACGACGGTCTTCACGCGCTTCGTGACGATCCGCGTGCGGTACCTGCCGTTCTTCAGCTTCGTGCGGACCTTGACGCGCTGGGTCGCGGGGCAGACGAAGGAGACCTTCGTGACGCGCTTCCAGGGAAGCGGGCAGACCTCGACGCGTACGCGCAGTCCCTCCCGGTTCGTGAGCAGCGCGGAGGGTGCGGGGCGCAGGCGCGTCGTGCAGCGCGACACCCGGCGGATCTTTCCGTTCTTGAGACGCTTCTTGGTCACCACGCAGCGTCGTGCCCACTCGTAGCCGGCCGGGGTGGCCTTGCCCTTCGGGGCCTTGACCTTGGTGCCGAGGATCGGGGAGGGCTTCTCGGCCATCTCGAAGCGCAGTCGCGTCAGGGCGCGCTTGCTGGTGTTCGTCAGGATGACGACACGCTGCATCTGGTCACCGGGGACCACATTCTTCACCTTCACGGTCGGAGTGATGGCGCGGGCCTTGACCGTCGGCTTCGACTTGACGAGGGTGCCGCTCTTGGCGGCGATGCCGATGGTGCCTCCGCCGATCATGAGGATCGCGATGAGGCTGAGGATCAGTCGGCGGCGGAGCGTCGCGCTCATGCGCGCACTCCATGAGGAGGCCGGACGACCGGCTTCCAGATGTGCCACAGGATGAGGACGAGGAGGAGCATCGGGATGATCGCCGTGGCGACCAGGCGGACGATCGGCTTCTGCAGCCAGATCAGCCCGAGGCCGAGTTTCGGAATGGCGCGGTCGACGCGGTAGACGGTGCCCTGACCGTCCAGCCGGATGGCGCCCCAGGTGTCCTCGGCGTCGTTGGCATCGCCCTTGGTGCGGATGACCGGGTCGTCGCCGGATGCCTCGATGGAGACGATGCGGTGGGTGATCGACGGACGACCGTCGACCGGTGCGGTGAACGTGATCACGTCTCCGGCGGCGAGATCGCGTGCGGCGATCGGCGTCGAGAGCACCACGTCACCGGCCTGCCAGTGCGGCTTCATGCTGTCGGACAGCACCGTCTGCAGGCGGTAGGCACCGGTCCGGGGACCGATGGCGATGACGATGAACAGGACGATCGCGAGGGTGAGCGTCGTCCAGGTGACGATGGTCAGGATGCCGGGTCCGCGTCCGGTGCCACGCAGCGCGGGCAGGGCCGGGCGGCGGCGTGGGGGCCGCACGCTCGGAACCGGAACCCGCACGGGGGGCAGGGCGGTTCGCCCTTGCCCCCCGGCACGCGACACTGTTCGATCGGATTCGGACATCAGGTGTGGGAGCGGCGCGGTGCGCCGGTCCTACTTGGCCGTCCCGGCGACCTGGTTGCCCGTGACGGTGTAGCTGATGGTCGCGCTCGCGCCCTGGAGCTCATTCGGGGCGTTGCTCGGAAGCGCGACGCTCACACGCAGGTACGACGATGCGCCCGACGTGAGGGCGGACAGGTTGGTCAGGTTCACGCTGCGTGACAGCGAACCCTCCGGGAGGACCACGGTGGATCCCGAGCAGGTGGGTCCGGTCCAGGCGACCGAACATGCGTCGACCTTCAGCGTCAGACCGGATGCGAGGGCACCGGTTCCGGCGCTCGTGAAGTCGATCGATCCGAAGTTCGAGGTGCCGCTGTTCTTGACCGTGATGATGCGGTCGATGGTGTCGCCCGGGACGACTCCGGTGATCGAAGCCGTGACGGTGTCGGCCTCCTTGGTCAGGTTGAGCGTCCCGGCGGTGACGGTCTGGGGGCCGGCGGTGACCTGGGACGACCAGGCCGAGTAGGTGCCGAGGCCGCCGACGACACCGAGGGCGCCGACGACGCCGACGGTGGCGAGGATCCGGCGTGAGTTGCCGGAGGACTTCCGTGTAGCCATTGAACCGATTCCTTTCGAACGCCGAGTCGAGCCCGGCTCATTA
>CAYOSM010000205.1:0-2152 GCA_964406645.1 uncultured Bifidobacteriaceae bacterium
TCTCGGTCGAACCCTGGTGAGGCGCAGCCTACTCGGCAAGGGCGCCCAGCATCGCCATCGCGGCCCGGACACCCGTCCCGAGGTTCGCGATGAGCATCCGCTCGTTCGGGGAGTGGATCGCGTCGTCCGGCAGGGTGAACCCGGTGAGGATGGTCGGCATGCCGCGGCCGGTCATCGCCGAGAAGATCGGGAGTGTGCCTCCGGTTCTCATCGCGATGACGGGAAGCCCGGTGGCCTCGGTGATCGCGCGCATCGCGGCGCGCATGGCCGGATGCTCCGGATCCATCACTCCCGGCTCGGCCACGCCCATGTCATCGATGACCACCTCGGCACCGGCCGGGCACGCGTCCCGGAGCAGTGCGTCGAACGCGTCGGCCATGGCGGTGGCGTCCTGCCCGGGTGCGACGCGCAGGGACACCATGGCGTGCGCGACCGTCGGGATGACGGTTTTGACGGCGTCCGCCTCGCCGGCCCAGATGGCGTTCACGTCGACTGAGGGGCCCACCATGGTGCGCAGGGCGAGGTTCGCGGCCGCATCGGCGTCGGCGGGGACGAGACCGGCGTCGGCCAGCATGCCCGGTCCGTCGACCAGTGTCTCCCACTCCTCAAGGAGCGCGTCGGGAACCCCGGTGGCTCCGACGCCGAGTTCCTCCGGCACCCGCCCGTTGCGCGGTCGCACGGCGGCGAGGACGTCGGAGAGGACGTGACAGGCGTTCATCGCCGCGCCGCCGAAGAGCCCGCTGTGACCGTCGCGCGTCCCGCAGCGCACGGTGACGCGACGGTAGACGAGCCCGCGCACGCCGGACTCGACGGATGCGAGCCCGCGGTTGACCATCCCGCCGTCCCAGATGATCGCGACGTCGGCGACGGGGTCCATGGCCTCGACCCAGCGGATGGCGGAGTCACCACCGGACTCCTCCTCCCCGTCGACCAGGAACAGCACGTTGACCGGAAGGGCACCGGAGGCGTGCAGGCGCCGGACGGCACAGAGGATCTGGAAGAAGTTCCCCTTGTTGTCACTCGCGCCGCGCGCGTAGAGGTGCTCGCCGCGGACGGTGGGCTCGAACGCCGGCGAGTCCCAGCGATCGGGGTCGCCGACGGGCTGTACGTCGTAGTGGCCGTAGACGAGCACGGTGCGTGCGGCGGCCGGGTCATCCACGGTGGCCGCCACGGGCGCGACCAGGAACGGATGGCCACCGGTGCGCAGTACCTCCACCGCCGCGGCCCCGGCCTCACGCAGCTCGCCCTCCATGAAGGCGACCGCCGCCTCCATGTCGGCGGCGTGCTCGGGAAGCGCGCTGATGCTCGGGATGCGGAGGTACGCGTGGAGGCGGGAGAGTTCGTCGTCGTTCATGTGCTCGGCTGGTCGGAGGGACCGGCCTACGCTAACCGAGCCGGCCACGGATGCGTCGATCACCCTCTGCGACGGCCTGGTGTCAGGCACCAGGCCGTCGCCCCGAATCCCGCTTTGGACGAATTGCCTGCTCGTTTGCACTATTTGTACCTGCACTCAGAACGCCAGCGACGCGCCGGTGCCAGGCACCAGGCCGTCGCTGCGTGCACGCCGCGTCCGTACTCGAGCGTGCGGACACCGGAAACACGCCTCCGACTTCCGAAGCTATGCCAGGCGTGTCACCTCGACCGTCACCTGCATCCGCGACGTGGGCGAACCCGAGAAGATCCCGCTCAGGGGACGCACGTCCGAGTAGTCGCGCCCCGCGGCGAGGGCCACGTGCCGATCGCCGATCGGCTGATCGTTCGTGACGTCGTAAGCGCGCCAGCGGCCGTCCCACCACTCAACCCAGGCATGGGACTCGCCCTGCACCGTCTGGCCCACCGCGGCGTCGGCCCTCGGATGGAAGTACCCCGACACGTAGCGGGCCGGAATGCCCAGGGTCCGCAGGCCCCCGATCGCCAGGTGCGTCATGTCCTGGCACACCCCGGCGCGCTGGTCCCACGCCTCGGACGCCTTCGAGTGGACCTGGGTCGAGCCCGGCACATACGTGAGCTCCTCGTTCACCACCGTGCAGATGTCGATGGCGGCGTCTCCCGGCGTGCGGGCGCGACCCCGGATCCTGAGGACGGCGTCCACGAACTCCGGCGGCGGTGCCACCAGCGGCGGGATCGTCAGGTACTCGGTGTAGGTGTCGCT
>CAYOSM010000206.1:0-2149 GCA_964406645.1 uncultured Bifidobacteriaceae bacterium
CGCCGGAGGCCGGTCCACGCACGCGGGGACGACACCGATCGTGTCTGGGGTGCAGTCCGGGAGCTCGTCGACGCGGTCCAACAGGTCCTGCTCAAACTGGTTGGGGGTGGCGGCGAACGCCTGTGCGGTGAGCGCGACGGTCGCGCCGAGGATGGCGAGTGCTGTCTTCTTCACGCTGCGACCCCTTTACTTTTGGAAGCTTCGGTGGCGGCTGCCCGCCTGTGGAGGGACATGGCGACGCGTGCCCGGTCCGCCTCCGGGATGTCCCGGAGACGCCGGTGGACGTCCACACCCGTGCCCTTCGCGACGGCGTTGACGAGGGCTGGCCCGCACTTGTGGGGTGCGGTGATCAGGGCCGCTGGGGTGAACGCCTCCTGCCAGGGTTGCGGGTCGGCGATGATGTCCGCCGCGAGGCGCAGGCCGGCGGGCTTCTCTTCGTTGCGGAGGGCGCGCCTGAGGCGGGCGGCCTTGTTGCGCACCCGGTTCGCTTCAGCGAGGGCGGCGTTCGCCTGTTCGACAGTCCACCCCATCACGCGGTCCACCGGAACGGGATGTCCATGTCCCCCGCGCTCGAGCCGCGGGTCGGCGGCGGGGTTGGAATGTCATTCCCACTCGAGCGTGGCGGCCCCTGCTGCGTGTTCTCACCGCGGCTGCTGAGGAGCTGCACCTGGTGGGCGACGACCTCGATGTCCTGGCGGTCCCCGCCGTCCTTGTCCGTCCACTCCCGAAGCTCCAGGCGGCCGGTGACGGCGATCTGTGTGCCCTTCGTGAGGTACTGGGCGAGGCCACCGACGTTCCACTTCACGACGCCGATGTAGTTCGACTGGTCTTCCCACGTGCCGCCCGTGTTCTTGCGGGTGGTGAATGCGAGGCGGATGTTCGCAACCTGCCGTCCATCGCTGCCGTAGTCGCGGATGTCGGCGTCGCGGGTGAGCCTGCCGACGATGGTCGTCGTGTTCGTGTCTTCTGCCATTAGTCGGCCTCTCTTCTCGTCAGTTTCACGGTGTCGGGCACCGGGTTCGGGTGGAGGATCAAGTCGGCGAGGACGTCGGGGTCCAGCGCGTCGGCGGCCTTGTCAATGTCAGCGACGGTCGGCCACCTCGTCACGGTCTCTTCACGGGGGAGGAGCCGGGATGGGAGCCGTTCGGCGTGTGCCTCGATGGCTTCCCGGTTCACTTCGCGGCGTCCGGCCTTGCCGGGGACGCGCTTGGTGTTCCAGTCGCCGACCTGGACGACGATGTTCTCGGGGAGGAGTGTCGCCGCCCGCTTGAGGAGTGCGGCGGCGTCGGCTTCGATCTCGGCGGCCTTGTCGGCGGCGCGCTTCGCGGTGAGCCGGTAGCTGTCCGCGGTGCCTTGCGTGTCGATTGCTTCGGTGACGAGGCTGACGTAGGTGTCGAGGACGTGGTCGTCGATGTGGATGGCTTCGCCGTTGGTGTCGGGGATCCAGGGCATCAGTCCCCCTCCCCTGCCACAGCCGCGGTCGCCTCAGCGTTCGCGGCGTCCTCGGCGGCCTCACGCAACGCCGCCTCCACCAACTCATACCGGTCCCGCGGAATGTCCTTGCGGGACGTGACGCCGGCGACGTGGCAGGCAATCGCCTTCCACTCAGCGTCGGCGATGCCGAGTTCGTTGGCGATCGCGGCGAGCCGCTTCAACTGGGGTTGGGTGATGACGGGGGCCGGTTGCCCGTCCAGGACACCGGCCTCACCGTCAGTCGGCGGGCGCCCCCCGGCACCCGCCCCGCCGGCAGGGGAGCCGGCAGTCTCACCGGCGGACGGGCCGGGGGCGACAGCATCAACTGTGGCCTCACCTGCCTCGTCCGCCACGCCGGGGTGACTAGTCCCGGCGTCCGGGGACGCAGCAGCATGCTGGTCTCCCCGAGCGTTCGCGACAAGGGCACGCAACCGGTCCCACGCCGCATCGTTCGCGAGGATCTGGGGGTCCGCCCCGTTCATCAGGATGCGGACGCTGTTCTCGGCGTCCGCGCCACCCAACGTTTCGATGGCCTCCGCGAACCGGACCTGCCACACGGGCGGGACGGGGTCACCCCCATCGTTCAACCACGCCAACAGCTCACGGCCGAACTGGCCGTCCGGGTGACGGATCACACGGTCCGCGACGGCTTGGCACCTGGACTTCGACACCGTCA
>CAYOSM010000207.1:0-2116 GCA_964406645.1 uncultured Bifidobacteriaceae bacterium
CTCGTCGCCATCGTGTCGCGACGTCCTCCGGAGAGCGTGAGCCCGGCCGATCCGTCCACCCGGGTGCTCCATCAGGACTCCATCGACGAGCTCCTCGGCTCGGTGGACGTCCTCATCTGCTGCGGCGGATCGAAGGACGACCTGCCGGCCCAGGTCCCCGGGCTCGCCCGGCGGTTCAACCTGGTCGACAGCTACGACACGCACGCGCAGATCCCGACGTACTTCACCGCCGTGGACGAGTCGGCCCGGCAGGGTGAGACGACCGCGCTCATCGCGTCCGGCTGGGACCCGGGGATGTTCTCCGTGCACCGCCTCCTCAGCGAGTCGATCCTCCCCGAGGGGGAGACGTACACCTTCTGGGGATACGGCCTCAGCCAGGGGCACTCCGACGCCATCCGCCGCATCCCGGGCGTCGCCGCGGGCGTGCAGTACACCAAGCCCGTGGAGTCGGCCATCGCGGCGGCGCGGAGCGGGACGCGTCCCACCCTCACCACGCGTGAGAAGCACACGCGCCACTGCTACGTCGTCCTCGAGGAGGGCGCGGACGCCGCGGCCGTCGAGCGGGCGATCGTGACGATGCCGGACTACTTCGCGGACTACGACACCACCGTCACCGTCATCGACGAGGCGACCCTCGCCCGCGAGCACGCCACCATGCCGCACGGCGGGTTCGTCGTCCGGAGCGCCACCGCGAACGGCGCCGAGCACACGATGGAGTTCTCGCTTGCCCTCGGCGACAACCCCGGATTCACGGCCAGCGTGCTCGTGGCCTACGCTCGCGCCGTGCGCCGGCTGAACGCGGCCGGGGACGTGGGAGCGAAGACCGTGTTCGACGTCGCGCCCGGACTCCTCTCGCCGCGCTCCGCGGAGGACCTGCGCCGCGATCTGCTCTGACCCCTACGGTCGCCCGACCGTGGTGTCATACGGTCGGCGCGGCGTCGGGTGTCACGTGGTGACAAAGCGGTTGGTCCCGGCGGCTCCGGTCGCATCGGCCTGAATACACTGTGCCTATGCCGACTGACAAGACGCTTGTGGTGATGGAGGGCGACGAGACCGGGCAGGAGCTCCTCGAGGAGGCCCTCCGGGTGATCGATCCGTCCGTGATCGGGATGGAGATCGCGCTCGCACGCTACGACCTCTCCCTGGAGAACCGCCGCGCCACGAAGAACGCCGTGGTCCACGAGGCGGCGGAGGCCATGACCGAGCACGGCTACGGTCTCAAGGCCGCGACGATCACCCCGGAGACCGCGGGTGACGTCGGCAGCCCCAACGCCATCCTGCGCGCCGGGATCGACGGCAAGGTCATCATCCGCACCGGCCGGCGCCTCGCGGGTGTCCGGCCCATCGGCGGCATCCACGCACCGATCTCGGTGGTCCGCATGGCCGTCGACGACGCCTACGGAGCCGAGGAGGGACGCACCGGGGAGGGCGACGACGAGTTCGCCTGGCGGACCGAGCGCATCAGCCGGCGCACCTGCCGCGCCGTCGCCGAGATCGCCTTCCTCCAGGCGCAGCGCATGCGCGCGATGGTCACCGGCGGGCCCAAGTGGACCGTGTCCCCGGTGTACGAGGGCATGCTCAAGGAGGAACTCGACGCCGCCGCCGAACGGCATCCCACCGTGGTGTACCGGCCGATGCTGATCGACGCCACCTACGCCATGCTGATCGCCCACGACGGCGATGCGCTGGTGGTACCGGCCCTCAACCGTGACGGCGACCTCCTGTCCGACATGGTGCTGCAGCTCTTCGGATCGATCGCCGGCGCCGAGTCGCTCCTCTTCGCGCTGGACGCCGAGTACCGTCCGACCGTGGTCATGGCGGAGGCCCCGCACGGGACCGCCCCCACGCTTCTCGGCAAGAACGTCGCCAACCCCCTCGCGATGATCCTCGCGGCGGCGGCCGTTCTCTCCTACATGGACGAGCCGCTCGTGTCGCGGGCGATCTACGAGGCGGCGCTCGAGACGGTCGGCGAGGGCATCAAGACCATGGACCTGGGTGGTTTTTCACACACTGACGAATTCACGGACGAGGTCATCAAGCGGGTCCGCACGAAGCTGGACGTGTGGGAGGCGATCGGGGACAGCGCCCTGGAGCTCGCGCGACGCCGTCCGATCCC
>CAYOSM010000208.1:0-2113 GCA_964406645.1 uncultured Bifidobacteriaceae bacterium
GCGGCCCGTCGTCGAGCCCCCACGACGTCACCGTCTGCGGCCTCCTCCACGGCCTCGCAGTAGCACTTCAGCTTCGCCTCGGTGCCGCTGGGCCGGATGATCACACGGATCCCCCCGTCGAGGTCCACGCGCAGCACATCCGGAGCCAGATGCGTGACCTCCACGACGGTGTCGTCACCGATGCGCGCGGGCGGGTTCGCCACGAGATCGGCGACCGTCGCGTCACGCCGCTCCCTCCATCCGAGTCCCTCGTACCGCAGGGAGAAGTTGCGGGTGACGTGCGCGCCGTCCAACCGGTCGAGGTCGTCCAGCATGTCGGGCACCGTCCGGCCGGCGGCGGTGAGACCGGAGACGAGCGCGGCCATGCCCACGGCGGCGGAGATGCCGTCCTTGTCGTGCACGTCGGCACCGATGGCGTAGCCGATGGCCTCCTCGTAGGCGATCACCTGGGTCCATCCGGGGTTGTCGAGGGCGGGCCGCGACAGGTACTTGAAGCCGGTCAGCGTCTCGGCGGAATGGATCCCGTGTCGCGCGGCGATGCGCCCGAGGCGCGAGGAGGACACGACGGTGGTCGCGACGAGGCGGTCGTCACCGGACGTGACGACGTCTCTGAGCAGCCATTCCGCGAGCAGTCCGCCGACCTCGTCGCCGGTGAGCTGCCGCACGCCGTCGCCGTCCGGGATGACGACCGCCATCCGATCGGCATCGGGATCGAGGGCGAGTCCGACGCGTGCCTCGGTGCGCCGCACGAGGGCGGCGAGAAGGTCGGTGGCACCGGGCTCCTCCGGATTGGGGAAGCCCACCGTCGGGAAGTCCGGATCCGGCCGCTGCTGCTCCGTGACCACGTGGACGTCGTAGCCCAGGTCCGAGAGGAGTCCGCGGAGCATCGATCCCCCGACGCCGTGCATCGCGGTCATGGCGACCGTCATGGGCGCCTCCGGCCGCGGGTAGCGCGCACGCACGGAGTCCAGGTATGCCGTGATCACCTCGCGCGACAGGGCCGTGATCCGTGCCGGCACGCCGTCCGGGACGATCACGCCGTCCGCGACGACGGCGTCGATGGCCTCGGCCACGTGCTCGTCGATGGGCGGGACGATCTGGGCGCCGTCGCCCATGAAGAGCTTCAGGCCGTTGTCCTGAGGCGGATTGTGGCTCGCCGTGATGATGATGGCCGCGGCGACGCCGAGGTGGCCGACCGAGAAGACGCCGACGGGGGTCGGGACCGCCTCCTCGGCGAGGACGACGGGGATGCCGTGCGCGGCGACGACCTCGGCACAGTCCGCGGCGAACTCCGCGGACCGGTGGCGGGCGTCGTGGGCCACGACGATCCCGCGATCGCCGAGCCCCTGCGAGACGAGGTAGCGCGCGATCCCCGCGGCCGACTGACGGACGACGAGGCGGTTCATGCCCGTCGGACCCGCCATCATGGGCGCCCGGAGACCGGCGGTGCCGAAGGCGATGCGCCCCGAGAAGCGCTCGGCGAGTTCGTCCCACAGTCCGGTGTCCAGCATCCCCTGAAGCTGGCGCCGGTCGTCGGGGTCCGGATCGCCGGCGATCCAGTCGTGCACGCGCTTCTCAAGTGGGTCGTCCATGCGCAGCATGCTGCCAGGTACGAGGCGCACAACGGGACCGAGGTGCCAGGCACCCCAGTCCCGTTCTCGGGGCCACCGCCAAGAGAACTCCCTGCAAATGAGCCTGACGATCACCAGATGTGCCCGATTCACGGGATCGTGGTGCCTGGCACCTGAGTCCCGTTCACCGCTCCTCAGGACGTGTCCGACGGCCCGGTGGGACCTCCGACGTCGACGGTCGCCGGCATGCGTCGGCGGTCGACATCACCCGCACCGGCAGGTCTCAGACGGTCAGGACGCGATCAGCGGAGCACGGCGATTGTCGCGCCGTCTCCCCCCTCGTCCGGACCCGCCGTCCGAACCTGACCGACCAGCGGATGGCTCCGGAGTTCTTCCGCGATGGCCGCCCGCAGCGCGCCGGTGCCGCGCCCGTGGATGACGCGGACCGTCTCACGGCCGCTGGTCGCCGCGGCGTCGACATAGCCGCGCACGGCGGTGCGCGCCGCCTCCGCCCGCTCTCCCCGGACATCGATCTCACCGGA
>CAYOSM010000209.1:0-2073 GCA_964406645.1 uncultured Bifidobacteriaceae bacterium
CGCTTGATGAACGGCTCGAACAGGTCGATCGGCAGCGGGATGATCATCGTGCTCGTGCGCTCGGACGAGATCTCGTTCATCGTCTGCAGGTAGCGCAGCTGGAGGGCGGCGGGCTCCCGCGCGATCACCTCGGCGGCCTGAGTGAGCTTCTCCGACGCCTGGAGCTCACCCTCGGCGGCGATGATCTTCGCGCGCCGTTCACGCTCGGCCTCGGCCTGACGGGCGAGCGCCCGCTGCATGGCCTGCGGGAGCTCGATGTCCTTCACCTCGACCACGGAGACCTTGACGCCCCACGGCGCGGTCTGCTGGTCGATGATCGCCTGCAGCCGCTCGTTGATCTGCTCACGCTCCGAGAGGAGGTGATCGAGATCGACGGTTCCGAGGACGCTCCGGAGGGTGGTCTGCGCGATCTGCGACGTCGCCACCAGGAAGTTCTCCACCTGGACGATCGCCTTCTCCGCCTCGATCACGCGGAAGTAGGCGACGGCGTTCACCTTCACCGTCACGTTGTCGCGCGTGATGACCTCCTGCGGCGGCACGTTCAGGGTGATCGTTCGCAGGTCGACGCTGACGGCCTTGTCGATGAACGGGATCAGCAGATAGAGGCCCGGGCCCTTGACGCCGAGCAGACGGCCCAGTCGGAAGACCACGCCGCGTTCGTACTCGCGTGCGATCTTGATCGATGAGAACAGGATGATCGCGAGGATCACGATCACCACGATCACGGCAATGGCAGCGCCGCTCATGTCAGCTCCTCGGGTTCGGGTTCGACGGTGAGCGTGAGATCGCTCAGGTGAGTGACGCGCACTCGGTGTCCGGGCGGAATCCTAACCCCATCGGCCGTGACGGCCGCCCAGAGCTCGCCCTCCACGAACACCTGGCCCCCGTCGTCGCCGATCTCGCGGCGCACCTCGCCCACGTGTCCGATGAGGCTGGTCCGGCCCGTGGTCCGCGGCAGGCGCCGGGCCCGGATGGCGCTGCGCGCGACGAGGGTGAAGGCCCCGCCGATCACGATTGCGCTGATGATGAGTCCCGGCCGCGACACGACGGGTCCCTCGGCGTCGTCGAACAGGATGAGCCCGCCGATGACCAGGGACACCACGCCGCCCACCGCGAGGATCCCGAATCCGGTGACCACCGCCTCCAGCACGAACAGGACGAACGCGAGCACGAGGAAGGCGATCCCGGCCCAGTTGAACGGGACCATCGCGAGACCGAGCGCGGCGGTCAGGATCATGAGCGCGCCGATGACGCCGGGCACGATGGCGCCGGGATTGAAGATCTCGAAGGCGAGCGCCGCGACGCCGAGGCCGAAGAGCGCCGCGAGGATGTTCGGGTTGATCAGGATCTGCAGAAGACGTAGATACCAGGGCATCTCGTCGAACTCGGCGGCGACCCCGCTCGTGTGCACGACGGTGCCGTTGATCTCCATCCCGTCGAGCTTCTGCAGGAGCTCGGTGCGCGTTGCGGCCGTGCCGTCCGCGATCCCCATCTCCACCGCGTCGGTGGACGTGAAGTTGCTCCCGTTCGTGACCATCGCGCGGTAGGCGTCGCCGTTGCGGCCGTTGGACTCCGCGAGTGCGGTGATCCTGGCCGCGGCGTCGTTTCGCACCTTGGCGTCGAGGTCGCTTCCACCGGAGCTGATCGGCGTCGCGCTGCCGATGTTGGTTCCCGGCGCCATGAACAGGCGATCGGAGGCGGCCGAGATGAACGCACCGGCCGAACCGGCGCGTGCGCCGGCGGGACCGACCCAGACGACGGTCGGCACCCGCGCCGACTCCATCTTTCGAATGATGTCGTCCATCGACGTGGCGAGGCCACCGGGCGTGTCCATCTGGATGATGAAGACCGTGGCGCCGTCCGAGTCGGCGTCGGCCAGGCGGCGGGTCACGAACTGCGCGGTCGCCGGATCGATGGTCCCCTCGAGGACGACACCCCGGACCGGGGCGTCCGCCGCCGCCGCCGTCGCAGGGACGAGTCCCCCGACGAGCAGGGCGAGGAGGATGAGCATCCGGGCGATCGGCGCCATACCCGGAACGGTAACGAGCCGTGCGCCCGATGCCCACGTACCGG
>CAYOSM010000210.1:0-2015 GCA_964406645.1 uncultured Bifidobacteriaceae bacterium
TCGCCCTCACTGCGGAGCCCGTGAGTTCCCTGCTGCCGAACGGGATGAGATTCACGCGGGCGCGGAACACCCGCGGTGAGGCCCCGCGCTCCAGGATGTCGATGGATCGGATCGGAAGCGCGACATCGAGGCGATCCCGGAGTTCGTCGGCGGTGAAGACCGGCGGCGAACCCCACGTGTGGAGCGGCGCGTCCGCGTCGTAGGGGTCCGGCACCCCCGCCAGATAGGGCTGCGGCTCGCCGGCGGGGAACACGCGGTCGCCGTCCTCCGTGTGCCCGCCGGACGACGCCGAGTAGTAGGTGGTGATGAGCCGTCCTTCGTAGGTGACGACCTCTCCCTTCGTGGCCGTCACGGCGGCGTCGGTACGCGGATCCTCATCGCTGACGCCGCCGTAGACCTGGGAGCGCTGGTCGTCCATCACGTCGAACTCCCGGCTCGGCGTGCGGCTGGCGAGGGCGTAGGTGCGCGCCACGATGGCCTGTGCCCGCAGGGCCTCCGCCGCGTCGTCGGCCCAGTCCGGTGACATCTCCCGGGAGACCACGCTCCGGAGGTACGACTCGATGGGCACGGTGTTGATCACGTCGACGCCGTTCGCCGTGGGAACGACCCGGATGGTCCCGCGGTACCGCCGTCCGTCCACGCCGATCGGAGTGAGTGCCCGGAAGGTGAGCTCGGAGGAGGAACGGAACGTCGCCGTCTCGGACGCTCCGGTGGCGACGATCTCGTCGCCCTCCCTCGTGATGCGGAAGGTGGGAGAGCGGGTGACCGTCAGCGTGCCGTCATGGGTGACGCTCCACGTCCCCTCGTGAGCCAGGGTGACCTCGGCGACGTCCTCGATCAGCTTGACGCGGATGTCCGCGGGCTCGTGCGTGGTGATGTCGACGCCGGAGTAGTAGTGCTTCAGGATCGCGGCGGCGTCGAGGCCCTCCTGCGCGGCTTTCCGGGCGCCCCACTGGCTGAGGCCGACGCCGTGCCCGAACCCGTGCCCGGTGAAGATGAAGACGCGATTCGGGGGCGGCGTCGGGTCGGACATCGCGCCCTCGACCGCGATCGCCCCGGCGCTGAGGACGACTGCGCCGATGAGGGCGATGGAGTACGTGCGCCGCCGGCGCCGTACGGGGGAGGTGGAGGCGTCCATCCCGGGCACGGTACCGCCCGGCGGGATGAGCCGTCCGCAGGGCAGGTCTACCATCGGCAGTCGTGTCGTCGGACGCCGCGCAGCTCACGCTCTCACTGCCCGTCACCCAACCGGGGCGACGGGGCCTGCCCACACTGGCCGACCGGCTCTGCGATTTCCTCGCCCGGTGGGGACGCCCCATGGAGGTGGGGCACGTCGTGTCGGAGGTCCTCGCGGTCCGGGGCTGCCCGCCGATGCTGCAGCGGACGCTCGTGGCCGACATCGTGGACGGCGACCCCCGCCTCACCTGGTGTGAGATGGATCGCGTGGGGCTCGCGCCGTCACCCTGGACCGCCGCGCGCGTCGGGGACGTCACGTACTGCATCGTCGACCTCGAGACGACGGGAGGCGTGCCGGGGCGCGCCAAGATCACCGAGATCGGCGCGGTGCGACTGCACGCCGGACGGATCGTCGACCGGTACACGACGCTCGTCGACCCCGGCCAGGACATCCCGCCGATCATCCAGCAGATCACCGGCATCGACCCCTCGATGGTGGCGGGCAAGCCGGCCATCGAGGACATCATCGAGACGTTCGCCGACTTCGTGGGGGACGACGTCCTCGTTGCCCACAACGCGTCGTTCGACCTCTCCTTCCTCAACTATGAGCGCTACCGCATCTCCGGCAGGTACTTCACGCAGCCGTGGCTCGACACGCTCATCCTCGCGCGGCGGCTCCTGCACCAGCGCGTGGAACGGTTCAACCTCCGGGCCCTCGCGGACTGGGCGGGATCGACCGTCCGGCCCATCCACCGTGCGCTCGCGGATGCGGAGGCCACGGCGTCGGTCCTGGTGCGCCTGCTCGACGTCCTCGTGGAGACCGGTGTGACCACGCTGGA
>CAYOSM010000211.1:0-2001 GCA_964406645.1 uncultured Bifidobacteriaceae bacterium
GTCGTCCAGCCAGTTGGATCCCTCGGCACCCTGATTGCGATAGAGGATCTCGGCGAAGAGCCAAGCCTTCCCCTGCTGCCCCGCGGCATACAGCGCCCGGTTCGCCTTTTCACCGTTCGCCGTGTTGCCCACGATGGCGAGCGGCTGCATCTGGAGCCTGACCCCGTCGTTCCTGACGTGACGGTCGATGAGATCCGGAACGATGGACGTGGAGGCCGCGGCGCAGTGAGGACACTGCAGATCGAGGAACTCGATGACCGTGACGGGTGCGCTCTCCTTCCCGAGGAAGAAGCCGTCGGAGGGGATGTCGGCGACGAGCGCCTTCGCATCGTCGACTCCCTGGAGTTTGTCGTCTCCACCGCCCGCGGCGGAGATCGCCACGAGGACGACGACGATGACGGCGAGGATGCCCGCGCCGATGTACATCCAGGTCTTGGAGTCGAGGGACTTCTTCTGGGTCATGGGTTCCTTCGGTCGTGGCCCGTGGGGATCAGAGGGGCTGCGGGATGGGCTGGGCCGAACGCAGGTAGAGCTGGTGCAGCTCCGGGGAGAGCAGCGTGGGGCTGAGCTCCTCGATGCGCTCCAGGAGCTCGATGCGCCGGTCGAGCGCGCCGCGCTGGATGGCGATCCAGCCCTCGGCGTCCGTCGAACGACCGTCCGCGAGGTCGGCCATCGTCGCGGCCACCTTCTCGACGATCTTGGGAGTGCACAGGTCGTTCTGGACGTCGACGAGTGCGATCAGGCGGATCCAGCCCTGATCTCCGTGCTCCCGCGCCTGACGAATCCACTCCGGTGACACGTGCGGCGTGATCTCATCGACGAACGCCGACCACGCATCAACCTCGCTCATACGATCTTCTCCAACAGTTCGGTCTTCTTCGCCTGGAATTCGGCGTCGGTCACGAGCCCCTTGTCACGCAGCTCTCCGAGGCGTTCGATCTGGTCGAACACATCGGCGTTCTTCGGGGAGTCGCCCGTCGAAACGACACGACGTGACCAGTCCCCGGCGTCCTTCGCCGCGCTCTGGGCGTACTGGCCGCCCTGTTCGAGGAGCTTCTTGAACTCGAAGCCGACCTCCCGGAGCGTCTGCATGAGCTCGTCCGTGGACGTCGACCTCTGCGGGTCCTTCTTCGGGTCATCCATGCGCGTAGGTTAGCGATTCACGCCGATCCCCCACATCGGCACGGGCACCTGCGTGCCCGGTCCTGGGCGCGTGAACGAGGGCGGAGCGCACGGCCGCGAAATGACGTCGGGCGGCCCTGAGGCCGCCCGACGGATCCCGCGTGATGCGAACAGCGACTAGCGGTTGCCCATCGGGACGTAGTCGCGCTCGCCCTCGCCGAGGTAGATCTGCCGCGGACGGGCGATCTTCTGGTCCTTGTCGTCCAGCATCTCGTTCCACTGGGCGAGCCAACCGGGCATGCGGCCGATGGCGAACATGACGGTGAACATCTCGGCCGGCAGCTGCAGCGCCTCGTAGATGAGGCCCGAGTAGAAGTCGACGTTGGGGTAGAGCTTGCGCTCGACGAAGAACTCGTCCTCGAGGGCGATCTTCTCGAGCTCGACGGCGATCTCGAGCAGCGGGTTGACACCGGTGATGTCGAACACCTGGTGGGCGAGCTCGTGCACGATCTTCGCGCGCGGGTCGTAGTTCTTGTAGACCCGGTGGCCGAAGCCCATGAGGAGCTCCTCACGGTTCTTCACGCCCGTCATGAAGTCGCCGACCTTGCTCTTGTCGCCGATGCGGCGGAGCATGCGGAGGACGGCCTCGTTGGCGCCACCGTGGAGGGGGCCGTACAGGGCGGCCACTCCGGCCGATGCGGCCTGGTAGACGTCGGTCTCGGACGATCCCACCGCGCGGACCGAGCTGGTCGAACAGTTCTGCTCGTGGTCGGCGTGGAGGATGAGAAGGATGTCGAGCGCCCGGATGATGGCGGGATCGAAGTTGTAGTCGATGCCGCTCTCGTCGAACATCATGTGGAGCAGGTTCTCGGCGTAGCT
>CAYOSM010000212.1:0-1992 GCA_964406645.1 uncultured Bifidobacteriaceae bacterium
GAGCCACCCCCGCGGGATCGGCGATGAGCTCTCCGCGCCACACGCCGAACCGCCCACCCGGAGCGTCCGTCCATCCGCGCGCCGCCGACGCCAGGCGGATCGCCTGGTCGACCCGGACCGCGTCGGAGGAGATCGTTGCGTCCGCGAGGAGTCGGCGCACCAGAAGCCGGCGGATGGCCGGGTCCTCCTCGAGGAGCCGCGCGCACACGAGCCCCGTCCGGCCCGCGACCCGGGACCATGCGGCGTCCACCAGCGGACCGAGGACGGCCGCCTCGTCGTCCAGTCGCTCGGCGAACCGGGCGACCGCCCGTTCGGCGCCGGGGTGCACGGTCCGGAGGGCGTCGAGGAGATCGTGGCGCACCCGCGTCCGGGCGTATGCCCGATCCCCGTTGGACGGATCGTCGTGGAAGGCGACACCGTTCTCGGCGCACCACCGGCGCGTCTCGTCGCGTGTGGCACAGAGGAGAGGCCGGACCACCGCGCCGCCCGGCCGCATGCCGACCGCCCCGTCGCGACCGGTGCCGCGCGCGAGCCGGAAGAGCACGGTCTCGGCCTGGTCGCTGGCCGTGTGACCGGTCACGAGGTGATCGTGTCCGCCCTCGGCGGCGACGGCACGGGCGCAGGCGTAGCGGGCCTCCCTGGCACGCGCCTGGAGTGACGGGCCCGCCACGAGGTCGAGACGCCGCGCGATCACGTCGACGCCGAGGGCGTCGCAGGCCGCGGTCACCGTGCGGACCTCGTCCGCCGCCTCGGGCCGCAGTCCGTGGTCCATCGTGAGCACCGTGACGGGGCCGTCGGAGTATCGCCGGACGAGGTGGAGCAGACACATCGAGTCGGCCCCTCCGGACACCATGAGCAGAAGCGCGTCCGCGGGATCGAAGAGTCCGCGGTCCGCGACGAACCGGGCGACGCGCTCCTCGAGGTCTTCGGCCATGACAGTAGTGTGCACCACGATGGCCATCCACCTCCAGACACCCCCGGACCGGCAGGCGCCACTCGTCCTCTGCCCGGGTGATCCGGACCGTGTCGCCCTCGTCGCGCGCGATCTCCTGACCGACGCCGAACTGGTCACGTCGACCCGGGGACTCCTCGGGTTCACGGGCCTCTATCGCGGCGTGCCGGTCACCGTCCAGGCCACAGGGATGGGCGGCGGGAGCACCGCCATCGTCGTCCACGAGCTGATCGAGCTCGGCGCACGCGTCCTCATCCGCGCCGGCACCACCGGCGGCCTGCAGACCGACGTCCGGGCCGGTGACCTCATCGTGGCCACCACGGCCCTCGCCGCCGACGGGACGGCCGTCGCCCTTGCCGGCGAGGTCTCCGTCCCCGCGGACCCGCACGTGGTCACGGCGTTGCGCGAGTCCACGACCGGCAGTGACCGCCGGGTCCACGTGGGGCCCATCGTCACCACGGACCTCTTCTACGACATCGACCCCACCCGCAACGGCCGGTGGCAGACGGAGGGGCTCCTCGCCGTGGAGATGGAGGCGGCGGTCATCCAGTCGCTGGCCGCGCGCACCGGGACCCGGGCCGGCTGTGTGCTCGCGGTGTCGAACACGCTCGTCGGCGACGACGCGGGGTGGCTCCCGGGACGGGAGCGCGAGCGGGCGACGCTCGACGCCTGCCGCGCCGGCCTGGACGCGCTCGTCTCGCTCGGCTGACCCTCGATCGAAGCTGATTCCGTGGCGACGGGATCGTTGCGACGGCCTGGTGCCTGACACCTGGCCGTCGCTCGTGACGAACGCTACGAGCAAGTAGTGGGTCTTTGCAGGCTCTTCGCCGATGCCGTTTCGGAGCGACGGCCGGGTGCCTGACACCGGGCCGTCGCAGGCGGAGCAGAGGACGGCGCGCACCGTCGTCCGGCGAACGGGCGCGCCGACCTCATTCCTGGGGTCTTTGGCCCTCCATCCCGCGCGCCGCTAGTCGGTCCGCTCGGTCCGCTCCCAGAACCAGACCGCGAGACCCGTCAGCCCGATGACGAGGTCGAGGACA
>CAYOSM010000213.1:0-1970 GCA_964406645.1 uncultured Bifidobacteriaceae bacterium
TCGGTGACGTCGATCCTGACATGTGTGGGAGCGCCCGTGGCGTGACGCATCGCATTGGTGAGCGCCTCCTGCACCACGCGGTACCCCACGCGTCCGACCTCCGAGGGAAGGTCGCCGACGTCGCCGGTCACGCGCACGGTCACGGGCTGGCCGGTGGCCTGGACGCGTCGGACCAGGCCGTCCAGCTCGGTCAGCGTGGCGCCGCCGTCGTCACTCCGTCCCTCGTCCCGGATCAGCGCCAGCACGCGGTCGAGTTCCTCCAGCGCCTCGCGGCCCTGGTCCTCGACGGCCTCCAGCGCCCGGGCGGTGGCCTCCGGATCCGTCTCGAGGGTCCGGCGGGCGGCGCTCGCCTGGAGCAGTGCGGCCGTGACCGAGTGGCCGACGGAGTCGTGCAGCTCGCGCGCCAGTTCGGTGCGGGCCTCGACCGAGGCGCTGCGTGCGCGTTCGCGTGTCAGCTCCTCGGTGGCGCTCGGACCGATGAGCGCCCGGGCGGTCACCACGTGCAGCGCGGAGAGGGCGTCCACGGCGTGGGGGACGAGCAGCAGCATCGCGACCCCTCCCACGACCGCCAGCGCCTCGGCCCAGCCCGGTCCGGCGGAGATGGGTCCCAGCAGCGGAGACACGAGATAGAGGGCGCCGAAGTAGGCGAGATAGAGGGGGATGACGGCCAGGCAGCCCAGGGGAAGGCGGACGAGCTGCCAGACCACGGACTTCCAGTTGGTACGGCTGGACAGCTGCTGGCCGATCTTGTTCCAGTACGACCCGTGCAGGTCCGGCGGCGGGGGTGAGGGGATGTGGCGACCGAGGAGGCTCGAGATCAGGCGCCGCTCCACACCGGCCCAGCGCCGCGCCTGCACCATGAGGAGCACCAGGATCGGCAGCCCGACCCAGATGACGACGGTGCCGACGCCGACGCTGAGAAGGACGATGGCGACGACGAAGCCGGCGATGCCGATCGGAAGCGACAGGGCCAGGTAGGCCAGCTTGCGCCACATGGCCGTGTCGGCGAACCGGCCGATCAACTCGTGGGCGACGGTGCTCATGGCGCCTCCGATCCCTGCAGGGTGATGGATCCCGAATCCGTGGAGAGGTCGATCGTGCGTGCCGACGTGCCGCTGCTCAGGCGGGGGTCGATGTCCTGCCGCCCGGAGTCGGTCGACGTCGTGATGCGGTACCCGGTGAGCGGGACGGTCATGGAGATCGATCCGGAGTCGGTACTCGCCTTCACATGGTTCGGGGTGCCGCGGAGGTCCGCCGTGATGGACCCCGAGTCGGTTCGCGCGTTGAGGTCGGTCGTCGTCGCGTCGATGGTCACCGATCCGCTGTCGGTCCGGATCTCCGCGGACGGCGCGGTGCCGGAGAACGTGATGGAACCGGAGTCGGCCCGCAGACGGACCTTCGGGCTCGTGGCGTCCGCGACCTCGATCCGCCCGCTGTCGGTCTGGATGTCGAGAGCCGCGTAGGTCCCCGTCGCCTCTGCCCGGCCGCGGTCGCTCCGCGCGGTCAGCGCCATGCCCTTCGGCACCCGGATCACGAAGTCGGCGGAGCAGTGCGCGTGCCAGTAGAAGCTCTGCCAGAAGGAGTCGTCGCAGGCGCGCAGCACGAGCGTGTCGCCGTCCACCGAGGCGGAGGGGGCGCTGCGATGCCCGTACCAGTCGGCGTCGAGGGAGACGGTGATGTCGTCGCGGTCCGAGGTCTCTACGCTGATGCGGGCGTCACCCGCCACGCGGAGATTCGGGGTGGCGGTGAACGTCCGCTCCCAGCGGGCGCTGTCGGTCGGTGCCGCGAAGTTGAGGGCCATCATGCCGCCGACGGCCAGCGCCACCAGACCGGCGACGATGATCCAGCGGACGAGGTGGCGATCGGGCTGTGGGGGATCTGTGGTCATCACGCTGTGAGCGTAGACGCCGCTCAGTGGCGTCGTCGTCGCCCAGGGGATGCAGGTTCGGTCACTCTCGGGAGTGATCTTC
>CAYOSM010000214.1:0-1966 GCA_964406645.1 uncultured Bifidobacteriaceae bacterium
TGGGCGACATCGGCGCCGCCGCGGGGATGCCGGTCATGGAGGGCAAGGCGATGCTCTTCAAGGAGTTCGGCAACGTCGACAGCTACGCGATCTGCGTGGACTCGAAGGACCCGCAGGAGATCATCGACATCTGCACCGCGCTCGCGCCGGCCTTCGGTGGCATCAACCTGGAGGACATCGGCGCGCCCACCTGTTTCGAGGTGGAGGACCGCCTCAAGGAGACCCTCGACATCCCGGTCTTCCACGACGACCAGCACGGCACCGCCGTCGTGACCCTGGCCGCCTTCATCAACGCCCTGAAGCTCACCGGCGGGACGATGGAGGAGCAGAAGGTCGTGGTCTCGGGCGTCGGCGCCTCCGGCGTGGCCTGCTCGAAGATCCTCATGAACGCCGGCGTGAAGAACATCATCGGCTGCGACACCCGCGGGGCGATCTACAAGGGCCGCACCGAGAACATGAACTTCATGAAGGAGTGGTACGCCGACAACACCAACCCGGAGGGCATCCAGGGCTCGCTCGACGACGTGATCGAGGGTGCCACCCTCTTCCTCGGCCTCTCCGGGCCGGACACCTTCAAGGTCGACCAGCTCAAGCGGATGGCGGACGATCCGATCGTCTTCGCCATGGCCAACCCGACGCCGGAGATCATGCCGGAGGTCGCCGCGCCGTACGTGCGCATCATGGCCACCGGGCGCTCGGACTACCCCAACCAGATCAACAACGTGCTCGCCTTCCCCGGCATCTTCCGCGGAGCGCTCGACTGCGGCGCGCGCGCCATCAGCGAGGGGATGAAGGTGGCCGCCGCCGAGGCGATCGCCGCGTGCGTCAGCGAGGACGAGCTCAACGAGGAATACATCATCCCGAGCGTCTTCAACCGTTCGGTCGCCCCCGCGGTCGCCCGCGCGGTGGTGGATCAGGCGATGGCCGAGGGGATCGCGCGCTTCGAGGTGGAGTCCGTCTGAGCCGGTGGCTGGACCGGGGTGGACGGGTGGAGAGACCGGGGTACACGGGCGGGCCCACCACCGGACGCCCTTGATGCACGGAAATGAATCGGCCAAGAAGGCCGCACGGATGCGGTCCGCGCCCGTGGGACGCCGAGCCCGGCAGTAGGCTGCGGCGACCGATCAACCCATGTGTGACGGTGCGCACCGCACAGATGACCTCAAAGACAGGGGTACCCGATATGACGAAGCGTCGCCTGATCCTTCCCGTGCTGGCCGCCGTCGGCCTCATCGCCGCAGGATGCGGTGGTGGTTCCGACACGATCACGGGTAGCAGCACCGACACGACGGACACCACCGCCACCGACACCACGTCGACCGGCGCGACCACGGACACCACGTCGACCGACAGGACGTCGACCGCCGAGGGGACGCTCTTCACCGACAGTGCCGGCAAGTACTCCATCGTCGTCCCGTCGTCCTGGAAGAGCGCCCAGGACTCACCCAAGGCCTGGTTCCTCAACGAGGACGCGGACTCCTTCCGCGAGAACGTGAACATCCTGACCGAGACGATCCCGTCCTCGATGGATCTCGACTCCTACGTGGATCTCAGCATCTCCAAGGCCCCGGGCCTGATCTCCGACTTCACGGTCAAGGAGAAGGAGAAGGTCACCCTGGACTCCGGCCAGGAGGCGTACAAGCTCGTGTACACCGGAACGCCGACGTCCGTGTCGACGGAGCTCTCCTTCACGTTCCTCGCCGTGGTCGCGGTCGAGGACGGCACGGCCGTCACCCTGACGATGACCGCTCCGCCCGAGACCTTCGACGACACCATCGACGAGAACTGGGCCGCGATCAAATCGCTGAAGGTTCTCTAAGGGATCACCCTTGTCGTCCGGATGAGGGACGGCCGCCCGGTCGTCTCTCATCCATCCCACGGCGGCCGCCGACGCTAGGCTGGACGCCGACCCGGGGGCGTGGCGGAACGGTAGACGCGACGGTCTCAAACACCGTTGAGGGCAACC
>CAYOSM010000215.1:0-1962 GCA_964406645.1 uncultured Bifidobacteriaceae bacterium
TGCAGCCCCACGGTGGCGACGGCGGAGACGGCCTCGAACAGCACGTCGTCGAACGCCGCCGGGCTGACGATCATGAGCGCGATCGTGCCGACGATGACGATGGTGAGCGCCGCCACGACGACCGTCACGGCCTGTCGCTGAACGGCCTGCCCGATGCGTCTGCCGAAGGCGGTCACGTCGGTGTGCCCCCGCATCTCGGCGACGGCCATGAGGATGAGGACCGCGAACGTCGTGAACTTGATGCCGCCGGCCGTCGATCCGCTGCCGCCGCCCAGGAACATGAACACGTTGGTCGCCATCAGCGATTCGTCGTTCACGTCCCCGTAGTCGATGGAGTTGAACCCCGCGGTCCGCGACACGGACGACATGAAGAACCCGCTGATGAGCTTGTGGCCGAGGCTCATCGAACCCAGCGTGCGTTCGTTGCTCCATTCCAGGGCCGTCATGATGACCCAGCCGGCGAGCAGGAGCCACAGGCTCACGACGATCGTCAGCTTGGTGTGGAGGCTCCACCGTGAGGGGCGCTTCCAGCGTCGCCGGAGCTCCAGCCACACGGGGAACCCAAGCCCGCCGAAGGTCACGAGCACGGCGAGCGTCAGGGTCATGACCAGGTCGCCGCTGTAGTTCATCATGCTGTTGCTGAAGAGCGCGAGTCCGGCGTTGTTGAACGCCGACACGGAGTGGAAGAGACCGTGCCAGAGCGCCTCGGCGAGCCCCGTCCCGTCGTCGGCCCAGAAGCGCAGCGTGAGGACGATGGTGCCGATGACCTCGAAGACGACGGTGAACCCGAGAACGGCGAGCAGCACGTGCCGGACATCGCCCAGATTCAGCGTGCCGCCCTCCTGCCGGGCGAGGATGCGGTTCTTGAGGCCCAGGCGCTTCGACACGACGAGAAGCAGGAGCGAGGCGCCGGTCATGATGCCGATTCCGCCGACCTGGATGAGGGTGAGGATCACGGCCTGGCCGAAGGGCGTCCAGTACGTGGCGGTGTCGACGATGGCGAGTCCGGTCACGCAGATCGCGGACGTGGACGTGAACAGCGCCTTCAGGAACGGCGCGTTGCCCTGGCCCGTCGTCGCGGCCGGAAGCATGAGGAGGAACGCTCCCGCCACGATGGCCCCGGCGAAGCCGACGACCACCACCTTGGAGGGGTTGCTCCAGGCCGAGTTCTTGGACACGGCAGCACGTTACTCGCATCCCACGACGTCCGTCGGTCCGCCGCCTTGACACCGGATCGGCGGCCCGCAAGGCTCCCACGATGACGAGCCACCAAACGCCCGTGGTGCACCGATGATCGTGGGACTGATGCGTCACGGAATCGCCGAGGACGCCGGTGAGAGGACCGGCCATCGCGACGAGCCCCGCCGCCTGACGGCGGAGGGTCGCCGCCGGATCATCCGCGAGGCGAAGGGAATCCGCCACCTCGGCCTCGAGGTCGACCGCGTCCTCACCAGCCCGCTCACGCGGTGCGAGGAGACGGCCCAGATCGTCGCCGACTCCTGCGGCTGGGAGATCCGCACCGACCAGAGGCTGCGGCCCGGCCTCGACGTGGAGACCCTGCTGGACGTCCTCCTCGAGTACCCCGAGGCGCGCGGCCTCATCATCTGCGGCCATCAGCCGGACATGTCCCAGGTCGTGTCCGACCTGATCGGCGGCGGCGACGTCGAGTTCAAGAAGGGCGCGCTCAGCATCATCGACCTGGCCGACATGCGCCCGCGTGGCGGCGTCCTCCTTTCCCACTGCCCGCCGCAGCTCCTGCGCCGCCTGGGCGGAACGGTCGGCGACGAGGCCTGAGCCCGCCGCCGACCTCAGAGGTCGACGCTCAGCCCTTCAGCCGGTCGACCGCGTCCCTGATGTCGTCGAATGTGTTCTCGGTCGAGACGTACTGGCGCCCCGTGGTGGTGTTGCGGACGACGAACGTCGGCGTGCTGTCGACGTTCAGCTCCTGCGCCGTCTGACGGG
>CAYOSM010000216.1:0-1957 GCA_964406645.1 uncultured Bifidobacteriaceae bacterium
CCGCGGACGGTCAGAGACGGACCCGGACGTGCAGGTGGTCGTCGTGATTGGGCCAGACCATGACCCGCGCGTTGCCGGTGATCTCGAGATTCGGGCCGTAGAAGATGTACTCGACGTCGCCGTGGGCGAGCCACCAGTCCACGATCTCCTGGGTCATCTCGCGGTCGTAGTTCCCGGGGTTCGCCGCGCCCTCGACCCCGTCCCTGCGAGGAAGGCGGATGTCGACGTCCACGCCGCTCTGGTGCGAGGCGTGGTTGTCGAGGCGGCCGCCGCTTCGCCAGGAGAGGTCGCCGATCCCCAGGCGCGGTCCCTTGGGGTGCTGGACGTTCCACCACGCCGTCAGCGCCGCCAGGTCTCGGACGAGTCGGTCGGTGCCGTAGCGCCGGTTGGGATCGTTGGGGTAGACCTGCGTGTTCGGGTTGTAGGTGTAGTAGCCGGGGCCCTTCTTGGGCAGGAGCACGCCCTTCTGCAGCCATCCGCCGTTGGCCGTCCCATGGGAGACGCTCTTCTGCCAGTGGATGCGCGTCTCGATCGGCGCGGTCGCCACCGGCTTCTTCGGTGTCCTCTTGGGCGGCTCCGGCGTCGGTGCCGGCTTCACCGCAGGCGTCTCGACCGCCGAGGCCGTCGTCGCTCCCCGGTCGTCCAGGGCGGCGATCGGCACCGTCGCCGCAACCACGGCGAAGAGCAGCATCCAGGCCCGCGGCGCCCTGCGCCGTTTGCGACGGCGAATCGACGCGGCACAGGCCGGGCAGCAGGCGAGCGCCTGTCGTCGAGCGGAGTGGTGCACAGTGAGAATGTAGATGTGAGCAGGCAAATACCGAGAAATCGATGTTGCGGGCGGGCATGAAATCCACGGCGTCGAAAGGGCGGTCTTCCGGGGGTTCCCGGGGTACGGTCGGGGTATCTCGCTGATCGCCGGCGGTGAGAACGGCGTCGGGCTCGGCGATGTGGCCGTGCAACGCATCCTTCATCGCCTGAAACGGCGTCGGCAACGGTGTCCGGCAGGACCGGGGTCATGGCCGTCGGCACGAGAGATCAATAGCCTCCTCATCGATGGACGCCACACCCTCCGCGCCGCGCCGGCACCTCCGCCGCAGGTGGATCCTCTTCCTCGCGTCGGTGGTGCTCATCGTCGTCGTCGGGATCATGTGGAGGGAGGCCGGGCGGAGCGATCCGGTCCCGGCGTCCGAGGCCGTCGCCGACCTGCGCGACGAGGGGGTCTCCGCGACGAACGGCGGTCCCCGGCCGGGGGTCTACCGCCTCGCCGTGAGCGGCCGGGAGGAGGGTGGCGCGGGTCCCATACGCGTGTCGCGGTCGCTGCCGCCCGAGGGCACGGTGTCCGTCACCGGCCACGGCGCGGGCTGGGAGGTCCTCACCACCTACAGCCGCCAGCACATCGAGGCGGCCCGCTATGTCATGCGGGAGAACGCCGTGAGCATGGTCTGGCGCCGGGTGGACGTCAGCTTCGCCGGCATCGGGCGCGACGACCGCCGGGACATCGACGGCACGGCGCGCCTGGTGCCCTCGATCGACCCGGCGCCCGGCACGCGGTGGAACGACGCGTATCTCACGGGGACGCTCAAGAACACTGTGCGCAACTCGGCGGTGCGCCGTGAGACGCTCACCATCGGCGGTGAGCGGGTGGACACCGTGGTCGTCTCGAGTGTCACCACCACCGAGGGCGCGCTGTCGGGGACGCGTGACGAGACCTTCTGGTGGTCGCCCTCGCACCGGATGGTCATCCGGTCCCGGCTGGTCATCGACATCGGTGGGGCCTTCGGGTACCGCTCCGAGATCGACTCCGAACTGGCCGGCCTCACACCGGCCACGTAGGGGCCGTACGCGCCTCACGGGGACGTGATACGCTACCCCGCCGCTCGCCACCGGCGAGGCGGAGAGAGAAACGTGCCACGAGGAGAGGCAAAACACCAGCGTGCCGACGATTAACCAGATGGTC
>CAYOSM010000217.1:0-1916 GCA_964406645.1 uncultured Bifidobacteriaceae bacterium
ACAACTGTATAGTGACTGAAATGCAACCGACTACGAAGTCTTTTGAGAGGCCTACACAAATCTAGATTAGATTATGTAGGACGACCATCAGAATGACATACTTGTGCTTCGAAAAGCGACAGAGCATGTAATTTTATTCCTTAGAAAGGAGGTGATCCATCGACAGCTTCCGCTACCGATGCCTTGTTACGACTTAGCCCCAGTTACGAGTCTCGGATTGGAGCCCAACTAAATGGACGCTTCATCCGCTACCCACTTCCATGGCTTGACGGGCGGTGTGTACAAAACCCGAGAACGTATTCACCGTAGCGAGGCTGATCTACGGTTACTAGCGATTCCGGCTTCATGAGGGCGAGTTGCAGCCCTCAATCCGAACTGGGGGATGGTTTAGAGGATTTGCTCCGGATTGCTCCTTGGCGTCCCTTTGTAACATCCCATTGTAGCACGTGTGTCGCCCAAGGCGTAAGAGCCACGCTGATTTGACGTCATCCCCACCTTCCTCCGGCTTAAACGCCGGCAGTTTCACCAGACACTTGTAACTGGTAATAGGGGTTGCGCTCGTTATCACACTTAAGTGAACACCTCACGGCACGAGCTGACGACAACCGTGCAGCACCTGTGTAGCACCCTCGAAGGCGCACTCATTTCTGAGTGATGCAGCTACATGTCAAGCCTTGGTAAGGTTCCTCGCTTATCGTCGAATTAAACCACATGCTCCACCGCTTGTGCGGGTCCCCGTCAATTCCTTTGAGTTTTAGCCTTGCGGCCGTACTCCCCAGGCGGTACGTTTAACGCGTTAGCTTAGCTACTAAAGAGGGTCGATACTCTCTAGCAGCGAACGTACATCGTTTACAGCGTGGACTACTGGGGTATCTAATCCCATTCGCTACCCACGCTTTCGTCCTAGCAGTGTCAGGTGGCACCCAGAAGCCTGCCTTCGCTATTGGTGTTCCGAACGATATCAACGCATTTCACTACTACACCGTTCGTTCCAGCTTCCTCTTTGCCCCTCTAGTTGTGCAGTTTCAAACGACAGATTCCGAGTTGAGCTCGGAGATTTCACGTCTGACTTGCATAACCACCTATCGGTACGCTTTACGCCCAATGATTCCGGATAACGCTTGAGGTCTCTGTATTACCGCTGCTGCTGGCACAGAGTTAGCAACCTCTTATTCGTTAGGTACCGTCAAAATATTCTTCCCTAACAAAAGGACTTTACAATCCGAAGACCTTCATCGTCCACGCGGCGTCGCTGGATCAGGCTTTCGCCCATTGTCCAAAATTCCAAACTGCTGCCTCCCGTAGGAGTCTGGACCGTGTCTCAGTTCCAGTGTGGAGGTTTCCCCTCTCGGGGCCCCTAACCGTCATAGCCTTGGTAAGCCATTACCTTACCAACAAGCTGATGGTGCCCAGGCCACTTCCTTAGCGTCTTGCGACTTTAGAATTACTTCCACATTGAGTATTGCTCTGCCTTTCGGCAGGTTATCCTCAACTAAGGGCATGTTCCTAGGTATTACTCACCCGTTTGCCGCGGGTCTAAACCCGCTCGACTTGCATGTCTTAGGCACGCCGCCAGCGTTCATCCTGAGCCAGGATCAAACTCTTAATATAAAACCGCTTGGTCCGAAAACCTTGCGAGAGTTTGTTCTCACACGTGCCACACCGTTGCGGCCGTGCTCGAGAGAACTTGGCCAAAGTTATATTTATGAGCTAACTTTGAAAGCTCGGAGTATCATTGAACTCAAAAAACTTGACGTAATCAATTCCCATACAAACAGACGCATCCCGCCGTGGCGGGACACTTCTCTTAAATTTTGTCGCGGATCCGGCAAGCCGGCCCGCTCCACGTTCGCGCTGGCAAAGCCAGACGCTCACTTACTAAGTTAAACTTAGTTGTATAGGCGACAATCTACAAT
>CAYOSM010000218.1:0-1856 GCA_964406645.1 uncultured Bifidobacteriaceae bacterium
AAATGGAGGAGGGAACCTCACGGGAGAGCTCGATGACGACCATCGGGGCGGCATCGCCGGGACGGGGGCCGAGCTTCGTGATGCGGGTGTAGCCGCCGGGCACGTCCTTGAACACCGGTGCGATGTCATTGAACAGGCGGTAGCTGACAGGCTTGTTCCGCAGCAGGGCGATGGCCTGACGCCGGGCGTGCAGGCTGCCGTCCTTGCCGAGGGTGATCGCCTTCTCGGCGACGCTTCGGGCCAGCTTGGCCTTCGCCTCGGTGGTCTGGATCCGCCCATGCTCCAGCAGCGCGGACGCGAGATTGGCACCGAGAGCCGTGCGATGAGCACTGGTGCGGCTGAGCTTTGGTCCCTGTCGACGATGGCGCATTTCGGTGATTCCCCTCGGTTCTTCTGGTGGAGCTTGGTCGTTGAATCGTCAGTCGTCGGCGCGGAGGCCGAGTCCCTGGGATGCCAGGACCTCCTTGACCTCTTCGATGCTCTTGCGGCCGAAGTTCGGGATGGCACCCAGTTCGCCCTCGGTCTTCGAGAGCAGATCGCCGATCGTCTCGATGCCGACGCGGCGGAGGCAGTTGAAGGCGCGGACACCGAGCTCGAGTTCCTCGATCTCGACGTCGAACAGCTCGCTCTGCGGGGACTCCTCGTCCACCGGCTCGATCTCCTGGGCGGTGACCGGGTTGGCGAACATGGAGAGGCGTGAGATGAGGGTCTCGGCGGCGTGGGCCATGGCGTCACGCGGGGTGATGGAGCCGTTCGTCTCGATCTCGATGGAGAGCTTGTCGTAGTCGGTGCGCTGACCGACACGGGCGGGGTTCACGTCGAAGCGGACGCGACGGACCGGCGAGAACGCCGAGTCGACCGGGATCACTCCGATGGTGGTGCCGGTGCCCTTGTTCTGCTCGGCGCGGACGTAGCCGATGCCCCGGGAGATGGTGATGATCATCTCGAGGTTGGCGCCCTTGTTGAGGTTCGCGATCTCGAGCTCGGGGTTGAGGACCTCGAGGTCCGCCGGGCACTGGATGTCGCCGGCGGTGACGGTGCCCGGGCCCTTCTTCGTGATCTCGACCTCGACGTCGTCGGCCTCGCCGTGCAGGCGGCAGACGAGTCCGCGGAGGTTGAGGATGATGTCGGTGACGTCCTCGCGGACACCCTCGATCGTGGAGAACTCGTGCTGCACCCCGTCGATGCGGATGGACGTGACGGCGGTGCCCTCGAGCGACGACAGGAGGACGCGTCGCAGGGAGTTGCCGAACGTATGACCGAATCCGCGGTCGAGCGGCTCCACCTCGAAGGTGCCGAGCGTCTCCGAAACCTCGTCGTAGGTCATTCGGGGGGCAAGAGTCTCAAGCAATGTGTACCTCTTTCCTTCCGGCCGAGCCGGAAAACCGGGATGAACGCGAACGCCGGATCCCTGCCTCGGCTTTCCGCCCCCGCGTCAGGAGCG
Organism: uncultured Bifidobacteriaceae bacterium; assembly: GCA_964406645.1. Taxonomy (GTDB): domain Bacteria; phylum Actinomycetota; class Thermoleophilia; order Miltoncostaeales; family Miltoncostaeaceae; genus CALMEC01. The sequence goes on from CAYOSM010000218.1 coordinate 1,445, forward strand.
GCGCCATCGCAGTGGGACCGGCGGTACCACACCTACCCCGCGTCGAGCGCCGCTGTCCGGTCGCTGCGATCGCGGAGCATGGCGCCTTAGACGCGACGCCGCTTGCGCTGGCGGCACCCGTTGTGGGGGACGGGCGTGACGTCGGTGACCGAGGCGACCTCGAGGCCGGCGGCCTGAAGCGACCGGATGGCGGTCTCGCGACCCGAGCCCGGGCCCTTGACGTACACGTCCACCTTCTGGAGCCCGTGCTCCATGCCCTTGCGCGCGGCGGCGTCCGCCGTGATCTGCGCGGCGTAGGGGGTGGACTTGCGCGAGCCCTTGAACCCGGCCGAGCCGGCGGTCTCCCACGCGATGACATTGCCCTCGCGGTCGGTCAGCGTGACGATCGTGTTGTTGAACGACGTCTTGATGT
>CAYOSM010000219.1:0-1831 GCA_964406645.1 uncultured Bifidobacteriaceae bacterium
ACATCACCCGTCGATGTCGGTTGCGGCCCGCTCCGCGTATGAGGCGGGAGACCCGTCCTTCGGGAGTCCCAGGGTCAGGAGCACGCTCGCCACCCCGAATGCCGCGGCCACGAGCCAGAGCGCGCGGAATCCGAAGTGGTCGGCGATGGCGCCGAGGGCCGGCGACACGGCACCGCTCACTCCGAAGAGCACCATCGAGATGAACCCGACGGCCTGACCGGCGCGGGCCGGACCGGCCAGTTCTCCGGCGATGAGATAGAGCACGCCGTTCGCCCCCATCGCCCCGAAGGCGAACACGAACATGATCGGCAGGGCGACCCATGGGTTCTGGGGCGCGACGATCCAGTAGCCGAGAGCCCCGATCACGGTGACGATGCCGATGTCGCGCAGCGACGCCCGGCGTCGCGTCCCACCACCGATGTCGGCGGCCCGCCCCCAGAAGAGGCGTGACGTCATGGCGGAGAGGCTGACGATCGCGAAGAGCACGGCACCCGCCACGGAGGTGTGGCCCTGGTCGCGCAACGCGGGGACGGAGAAGTTGAGGACGGTGGTCAGCGCCGACACGTGGACGCAGGAGATGGCGACCACCCGCCAGATGTGCGGCACGCGGAAGAGCCCCCGGACATCCCGTCGGCCCCGGTCGTCGCGGTGGAGCGCGCCCGGCGGCGATGCCAGGCCGAACAGTGTCGCGAACGTTCCCGCCAGGATTCCGGAGACCACGAGCGCCAGGCGGATACCACCGACGGCGGCCAGGCCCGGCAGAAGGCCCGCAGCGATGAGACCGCCTGCGGACACGGCCATCTGGCGGAAGCCGAGTGCCATCCCGCGGCGATCCGCCGTGAACCCGTGGAACACCGACACCGTTCCGGCCACGGCGACGAACGCCGCTGTGAGGCCGTAGACGAAGAGGGCACCGCCGACGAGGGGAGCGGTGGGCGCGAAGCCGGCGACGATGAGGCAGACACCGGAGGCGACGCCACCGATGATGAGGGGTCGTCTCGGGCCGGAGCGGTCCACGAGTGTCCCCGCCGGGATGAGGATGACTGCGTTGCCGATGAATCCCGCGGCCAGGATGGCGCCCAATCCGGCGGCGGAGAGATGGAAGGTCTCCGCGAGGTCCGGCCCGAGCGCGCCGAGTCCCCACGAGGCGATGGAGATGGATGCCTGCGAGGCGACCGCGAGAACGAGGAGCTGGCGCTGCCGGGTGGAGAGCCGGCTCATCCCTCGGGGTCCGCAGGACCGTAGAGCGCGCTCCGGCCGAGGACGGATCCCCAGAACTGATCGCCGAGGTCGAAGTGCCACCACTCCTCGGTGTAGGCCGTGAAGCCCGCATCGATCATCGCCCAGAAGAGAAGGCGCCGCAGATCACGCACCGGACCGGGTACGTCCTCCAGCGCGGCCGCTCCGGCCTCCGGCACGAACGCATCGAAGTTCGTCCCCAGGTCCAGGGCCTCGCCGTTCTCATCCGCCAGGGTCAGATCGACGGCTCCGCCGGTGATGTGCGGCGCGGGCTTCCGAGGGTCGGCGCTCGGCACGCTGACGTAGCGCGCCGTCTCCGTGTCCAGACGATCCGCGGTCCATTCCGGGTGCTGCTCGGCCAGCTGTCCGCGCCAGTCCGTGTAGAGGGCGTTCTGGGTCTCGAACGACCGCCATCCGTCCCAGACGACGAGGGTCAGACCGGCGGGGAGCGACTCGGCGACCTGCGCCAGACGGGACGCGACGCCCTCGCGGATCAGGGAGCGCTCACGCGCTCCGGGGAGCCCCCACTGGAAGTACTGGGGATCGTCGATCACCCGACCTCCGATGGATGCCACCTCCACCAGGGGCTCGT
>CAYOSM010000220.1:0-1778 GCA_964406645.1 uncultured Bifidobacteriaceae bacterium
GCGATACCCTAGGTGGCCGTGGACTCGCTACGTGGCTTCTGGGATGCCTGTGAGGCGTTCATCGACTCGCTCGCGTCGGTCAAGATCGGGCTTCTCCTCATCGCGCTCGCCTTCCACGCGCTCAATCTCGTCCTCCGCACGCGTGCGTGGACCACCATCCTCCGTGCCGCGTATCCGGGAGAGACGGTCCGATGGGGGGACGTCTTCGGGGCGTACTCGGTGGGTGTCGGGCTGAACGGCTTCGTGCCCGCCCGCGGCGGCGACATCCTGAAGGTCTTTCTCGTCCACTCGCGGATCCGGGGGTCGACCTACCCGACGATCGGGTCCTCGCTCGTCGCGGAGACGGTGGTCGACACGGTGATGGCGTCGCTCCTCATCACGTGGGCGTGGTCGATCGGTGTCGCGGACGGCCTTCCGGGGTCGGGCCTCTTCGAGTTCAGCTGGTTCTCGTCACATCCACAGCTCATCCTCACGGTCACCATCCTTGCCCTTGGCATCGCCGCGGCCGCCCTCATCGTCTACGCGCATCGTGTGCGCGCCTTCTGGGAGAGGGTCTCCCAGGGGTTCTCCATCTTCCGGGACCGTCGGCGCTACGTGCGGCAGGTCGCGTCCCTGCAGCTCACGGGATGGGTCTGCCGCATCATCGCCGCGGTCTACTTCCTCCGTGCCTTCAACGTCGAGGCCACCCTCAAGAACGCGCTTCTCGTCATCGTCATCGGATCCATCGCCACGGGAATGCCGCTCACACCGGGGGGACTCGGACCGAAGCAGGCCCTCACCGTGGCCATCCTCGGGACGGAGGGGACCCGGTCCACGGTCCTCGCGTTCAGCATCGGGATGGAGGCCACGATCCTCATGTTCAATCTGGCCCTCGCCGTGGGGTCCCTCAGCGTGATGATGAAGGGGGTCCGCCTGCGCGACGCGCTGAAGCACGCCCGCGCGGAGCGTGCCGCGGCGGACGGCAAGGTCCTCCCCGACGACGATTCGCGGGACACCCTCCCCACCAGAAGGGCCAAGCGTCGCGGCGGTGGAGAGGGGAAACGCGGATCCGACGACGACGAGTGGACGTGGCACGAGTAGCCCCGGCCGGGACCGCGTCCCGGGGCCCATCGGTAGCATCACCCGCGTGATTGACCTCGAAACCGTGAAGCACGTGGCCCGCCTGGCCCGACTCCGCCTCGACGCGGAGGAGGAGAAGGCGATGGGGGATGAGCTCAACGCCATCCTGACCCACGTGGATGAAATCCAGTCCCTCGACCTCGACGGCGTGGAGCCCACCTCCCACGTCATCCGACTCGAGAACGTCCTCCGTCCCGACGAGCCGCACACGAGCCTGTCGCAGGACCTGGCGCTCCGAGAGGGTCCCAGCACCGCCGACGGCGGCTTCGTCGTCCCCCAGATCGGATGATCGATCCCACCGAGCTGACCGCGGGGAGCGCCCTTCGCGCCCTCTCCGCAGGGGAGATGTCGTCGGCCGAGCTCGTCGACGCCTATCTCGCGCGCTGCGAGGACGACCGGTGGGGGTCGTTCCTGGCGCTGGACGTCGAACGTGCCCGGGCGCGGGCGCGTGAGATCGATGAGATGCCCGAGAAGCCGCCGCTCCGGGGCATCCCGATCGCGGTCAAGGACGTGCTGTCCACGGAGGGGCTCACGACGACGTGCGCCTCGAAGATCCTCGAGGGCTTCGTCCCCGTGTACACGGCCACATGCGTGGACCGGCTGGAGAAGGCCGGCGCCATCGTCCTCGGCAAGACCAACATGGACGAGTTCGCCATGGG
>CAYOSM010000221.1:0-1768 GCA_964406645.1 uncultured Bifidobacteriaceae bacterium
CGCCCGATCCAGTTGCGCTGCATCGTGAGGACGCGCTCGGGCCAGTCGACCAGGGTGTCCATGTCGTCGAGCAGGCGCTGCGCGTAGTCCGTGATGCGGAGGAACCACTGCGAGAGCTGACGGAGCTCCACCTGGGCGCCGCAGCGCTCGCAGGCGCCGTCCACGACCTGCTCGTTGGCGAGCACGGTCTGGTCGTTGGGGCACCAGTTGACGGCGGCCTCGCGGCGCTCGGCGAGCCCCTTCTCGAAGAAGCGGAGGAAGAGCCACTGCGTCCACTTGTAGTACTCGGGATCGCAGGTGGCGATCTCGGTGTCCCAGTCGATGGAGAAGCCGAGGCGGCGGAGCTGCTCGCGGATGCGGGCGATGTTGCGCTTGGTGATGACCTCGGGCGGCTCACCGACGCGGATGGCCGCGTTCTCCGCGGGCAGGCCGAATGCGTCGTAGCCCATGGGGTGGAACACGCGGACACCCTGCCGGCGCCGCGAGTTCGCGACCACATCGCCCATCGTGTAGTTCTTGACGTGGCCCATGTGGGCCTCGCCGGACGGGTAGGGGAGCATCTCCAGCACGTACGACTTCGGCGCGTCCGGTGTGACCGCGTCGGCACCGTCCACGGAGATGGGCTCGGCGCGAAAGGCGTGTTCGCGGTCCCAGATCTCCTGCCACTTTGCTTCGACGGCGTCGGCGTCGTAGCGTTCCCCGAGCATGTGCGTGTTCTCTGACATCGTCGGGCGAGTCTATCTGCGCGATCTGGCGGCGAGCCCATGACGACGCTCCGTCCGGCAGCGAGCATCGTCGACGCCGATCTGGACCGGATGTTCGACGCCATCCTCGGTCTCTACGCCGCCCACGGCTGGATCCACGCGTCCTCTCCGGAGCGCCTCCGGAGCGCCGTGGCACAGTCGTCGCTCTCCATCGTGGCGCTGGAGGGCGACGAGGTCGTCGGGTACGCGCGGGCCCTCTCGGACGGTGAGTTCGCCGTCTACATCGCCGACATCCTCGTGCGTCCCGATCGGCAGGGACGCGGGATCGGAAGTGCGCTCTTCTCGCACATGCTGGAGCACTACCCCATCGAGCGCTTCCACCATCAGGTGCTGATGTCGGAGCGCGGCGCGGAGGGCTTCTACCGCAAGCACGGCCTTCTGCCGGTCTCGACGTTCGGCCTGACGGCCTTCATCCGCACCCGCGACTCGGGGTGACCGCCACGTCCGCCGCGGTCAGATTCCGCGGGCGGTGAGGTCCTCGGCCAGCTCCGCGGACGGATGCAGGGGCACACGGAAGTACCACGGGGTGGTGCGCGGGTCGCCGGGACCGGACGGTCCCCAGAGGTTCTCGTCGACGGGGCGGGTGATCTCGGTGAACCGCCCGTCGGCCACACGCAGCCGCGCCAGGAGGGGACCGCGGGTGTCGACGACCGCGACGAGCACGTCACGGATGATCCGGCGCAGATCGAGGTCGTTCAGGTAGTCGTCGAGATCGCCGGTCGCTCCGCGGCCGACGTCGGCGACCACGACCTCCCACCGCGCGACGAGACCGGCGAGGCCGAGCCCCTGCAGATGGTCGCCGGCACCGCGTGCGCAGAGGTACGCGTCGATCCGCGCGTCGGGGGTGTCTGCCTGCTGACTCATCGGTCCGCCTGACGTCGGAAGTAGGCCTCGCCGTCGTTCGGACGGAAGTAGGTCCGGATCGTCCGGTCGGAGTTGTACGCCCCGAACGCCCCGTGCCGCCGGTCGAACCGGGTGATGACGCTGTCCCTCCGGACGATCTC
>CAYOSM010000222.1:0-1700 GCA_964406645.1 uncultured Bifidobacteriaceae bacterium
ACCGCGCCCTTCATGAACGCCTCGTGGACGACCTCGCGGACGAGATCCGCCCGCTCGTCGCGGGTCAGCTCCTCCAGGCGGCGCACCTGCTCCGTTGACACCACGACATCCGTCACCTCGCTGAGCGCACGGAGCGGATCATCGATCACGGCGTCGGCGAACGACGCGTCGGCCACAACCCTCGTCCAGAAACCCGTCTTCTCGGCGTTCACAGGGATCCCCCTCTCGACGATCCCTCCACCCTACCGCGCATCACCGTCCACTCGGATGCGCCGCGCCGAACGACGACAGCGCCGTTCGCTCCTTTCGACGCCGTTCAACGGGACCCAGGTGCCAGGCACCCGAGTCCCGTTGCCAGACGCCATGACCGCGAAATCCCCTGCTCATGCGAGCATTCATCGTCCGCCACCGCAAGATCACGGGACCGGGGTGCCTGGCACCTCGGTCCCGTTGAACGGCCGGGAGCGACTTCCCGGCCGCCCTTCACACGGTGCCGATCCGTGCCCCGAAATCACGACGGGCCGCACGAGGCGGCCCATCGGTCACACGCGATGCGGACGATCGCTACAGCTTGTCGCCGTGCTTCTCGATGACCCGGAGGCGGTTGCGATTGCGCCGGATCCTGTTCTCGGCGTTCGTACGGGCCGTCGCGTCGTCGCCCGCCGCCGCGAGTACCTCCTCGGCCTTGGCCACTCCGGCCTCAGCACGTGCGCGGTCGATGTCGGCGAGCCTCTCGGCCTGAGCGACCATGATCAGCACGCTGTCGGACTCCACGGAGAGGTACCCCTCCGTCGTGGCGAAGACCTCGGTGGTCTCGTCATTGATCTTGAGACGGATCTCCCCCACCCGGAGCTGCGCGATGAGCGGAGCGTGCCGGGGCAGGATGCCGACCTCTCCGCCGACGCTCGGGGCGATGACCATGAGGACGTCACCGGAGAACGCGGTGCCCACCGGGGTGAGAAGTCGCACCGCGAGGGTGCGTCGATCAGCGGAGACGCCTGTGCTCACGCTGCCGCCCCCTCCTTCAGGGTCTCGGCCTTCGCGAGGACGTCTTCGATGCCACCGACCATGTAGAACGCGGCCTCCGGAACGTCGTCGTGCTTGCCCTCCACGACCTCCTTGAAGCTGCGGACGGTCTCGGAGAGCGGCACGTACTTGCCGGACATGCCGGTGAAGGCCTCGGCGACGTGGAACGGCTGCGACAGGAAGCGCTCGATTTTACGTGCGCGGGACACGATGACCTTCTGCTCGTCGGTGAGCTCGTCCACACCGAGGATGGCGATGATGTCCTGCAGGTCCTTGTAGGTCTGGAGGATCTCCTGCACCTGGGTGGCGACCTCGTAGTGCTCCTCACCCACGACCTGGGGTGACAGGGCGCGGCTGGTGGAGTCGAGCGGGTCGACGGCCGGGTAGATGCCCTTCTCGGAGATGGCGCGGTTCAGCACCGTGGTGGCGTCGAGGTGCGCGAAGCTGGCGGCCGGAGCCGGGTCGGTCAGGTCGTCCGCGGGCACGTAGATGGCTTGCACCGAGGTGACCGAACCCTTGCGGGTCGAGGTGATCCGCTCCTGCAGGTCACCCATCTCGGTGGCCAGCGTCGGCTGGTAACCCACGGCGGACGGCATGCGGCCGAGAAGCGCGGAGACCTCGGAGCCGGCCTGCACGAACCGGAAGATGTTGTCGATGAACAGGAGGACGTCCTG
>CAYOSM010000223.1:0-1679 GCA_964406645.1 uncultured Bifidobacteriaceae bacterium
TGCGCTGGTTGCCGTGGGCGGGGATTCCCCCCGCGTCCTTCAGCAGGCGGGCCAGGTGCAGCAGGTTCCAGGTCGCGAACGTCGTGTTGCGGTTGGTGAAGTCGTTCTCGGGACCGCCGGAGCCCTCATCCAGGTAGGAGGGGCCGGGGCCGGATTCGCCGATCCAGCCCGCGTCCGCCTGCGGCGGGATCACGTACCCGAGGTGCTGCAGCGAGTAGAGGATGTTCATCGCGCAGTGCTTCACGCCGTCCTCATTGCCGGTGATCAGGCAGCCGCCGACCCGGCCGTAGTAGGCGTATTGCCCGGCGTCGTTCAGCTGGGCCGAATTGCCGTAGAGGCGCTCGATCACCCGTGTGCAGACCGATGTCTTCTCGCCCAGCCAGATCGCGGAGCCGATGACGAGGATGTCGGCCGCCATCACGCGTTCGAAGATCCCCGGCCAGTCGTCGTGGTCCCAGCCGTGCTCGGTCATGTCCGGCCAGACACCGGTCGCGATGTCGTGATCGATCGCGCGGACGCATTCCACGGCGACGCCGTTCGTGCGCATGATCTCCATGGAGCGGTCCATCAGCCCCTGGGTGTGTGAACGCTCGGGGCTCTTCTTCAGCGTGCAGTTGATGAAGAGCGCGCGGAGATCGGAATAGGTGGGGGCGTCGTCGCCCATGCGCGACCGTCCTGTGCGGTTTGGTACACGCTACACCCGGCGCCGTACTGCCAGGCGTCGCGTCACGCCCCCGTCAGCTGAGCCAGCCGCTTCGCTTGAAGTAGCGGTAGAGGGAGACGCAGAGCGCCGCCATGACGACCAGGACGACGGGGTAGCCGAGCGTCCAGTCGAGTTCGGGCATGTGCTCGAAGTTCATGCCGTAGATCCCGGCGATCATCGTGGGGATTGCCAGGATCGCCGCGTACGCCGAGATCGCGCGCACGTCCTCGTTCTGGCGGATGGTGATCTGGGCGAGGTTGGCCTCGAGGACGCCGGTGAGCAGGTACCGGTAGCCGTCCAGCTGCTCGCGGACGCGACGCAGGTGGTCGGCGACATCCCCGAAATAGGCGCGCACCGTCTCGGGAATCACCGCATACCGGCCGTTTGCGAGACTCTCGACCGGATCCAGTAGCGGGGTGGTCGCCCGGCTGAACTCCAGTACCTCTCGCCGGAGTTTGTAGATGCGCTCGGTCGGGTAGCTGCGGTCCGGGGAGAACACCTCTTCTTCGACCTCCTCGATGTCCTGGCCGAGCTCGTCGAGTGCGGGGCCGTAGTCGTCGACGACCCGGTCGATGATGGCGTGCAACACGGCACCGGGGCCGTGCGCGAGGCGCTCTGGGTCGGCCTCCAGACCGATCCTTGCGTCATGAAGCTCGCCGGCCGCACCATGGCGTACGGTGACGATGAAGTCGCGGCCGAGGAAGACCAGGATCTCGCCAAGGTGGACGACCTCATGGGGGTCGATATAGCGGGCCGTCTTGAGGACGAGGAAGACCATGTCGTCGTAGACATCGAGCTTCGGCCGCTGGTGCGCGGTGATGGCGTCCTCGACCGCCAGGTCATGGAGAGGGAACTCCCTGCGGATGGTCGCGAATTCTCGCTCGGTTGGCTCGTGGAGGCCGATCCAGACGAAGGTATCCGGCGCCCGGCACGCCGCCAGCGCCTGCTCGAGCGGGACCTTCTCCGCCCGACGCCG
>CAYOSM010000224.1:0-1634 GCA_964406645.1 uncultured Bifidobacteriaceae bacterium
AGCAGGGTTCTCGTGGAGCGCGTCAGGCAGGATTCGAACCTGCGACCTTTGGTTTCGTAGACCAACGCTCTATCCGACTGAGCTACTGACGCACGGCTGTGCAGCCTACCAGATCACCTCATCACGGGGCTAAGGCCGGGCGGTCCTCCTGCCGATAGAGAGGATGAGTCACCTTCGCCTTGGAGAAAGCGTGGAAGTCGTGCTCACCAGCGATCGTCGGGCCCACCCCGGCGCCGTGTCGACCTCGTTGTGGTGTCCCCCCTTCGCCACCTCGTGACGTCGTATCGGCCTCAAGAGCCGTGTGGTCCGGGCCCGGCGAATCGCGTTCACCTCTGACGACGGATCACGGATCCGACATCTGTCGCTCAGCGCAACTGGATATCCCCGAGGTGTTGACCCAGCGCGGCCCAGAAGAGGTTGCCGCCGAACCAGCCGACCATGTCGGCGGACGCGTCGAAGATGAACTGCAGTGAGCCGGGGCGGCTGATCACGAGGACGAGCAGCACCATGATGATGATCCCCGACGCGGCCATGAGGCTGTCGCGGATCTGGCTCGGGAGGAACGGCGCGATGATCCCGAACCCGTCCAGGCCGGGGATCGGCAGCAGGTTGAGGAGTGCCGTCGCAAACTCCAGGTAGCCGAGGTACATGATCGTGCTGCCGAGCAGCATCTCGTGGTCGACGAGCACATGCTGCGCCAGAAGGACGCAGGCGATGCCGAAGACGAAGTTCACGAGGGGGCCGGCGGCCGACACCATCGACCGGTTGACGCGCGACCTGATGTTGCCGTGGTCGATCCATACCGCACCGCCGGGGAGGCCGATCCCACCCATCAGAAGGAAGAGGATGGGCACGGCCACGGAGAAGACCGGGTCCATGTACTTCCGCGGATCCATGCTGAGGTAGCCCTTCCCCAGCACCGAGTGGTCGCCGCTCTTGTACGCCACGTACGCGTGGGCCCACTCATGCAGGCAGAGGCTGATGATCCAGCCGATGAGGACCGTGAAGAAGGCGACGGCCTTCAGTCCGCCGGGCACCTCGCCCATCAGACCGTCGGTCTCCGAGAAGCGGGTGAGCGCGATGCAGAGGATCAGGAACGAGCCGACGAGTGTCCAGAACACCCAGCCGGGGCGTCGAGCGCGGCGACGATTCGCCGTGAGCTCCCGAGCGACCTTCGGCTCCTCCCGGGCGGCCCCGCGAACGCAGTCGACGCACTGCATGCCCACCGCGGCCGTGACGAGGCAGTCCGGGCACATGGGGCGCTCGCACCGGGTGCAGGTGAGGAGCGTCTCGCGATCGGGGTGACGGGCACAGGTCGGAATGCCCACCTCGTTGCCGTCCCCCAATTGCACCTGCTCTCGACCGGTTGTCCCTGCGAACGGAGAGGGAGGGATTCGAACCCTCGAACCAGGTTAAGCCCGGTTACCCACTTAGCAGGCGGGCGCTTTCAGCCTCTCAGCCACCTCTCCGTACGGACGACTATGGTACCGAGTCCGGCACGCGTTTTTCCGCAGGGCGTGGTGCCGTACCGCGGAGGGGTGGCAGAGCGGTCGAATGCAACGGTCTTGAAAACCGTCAGGGGTTCACGCCCCTCGAGGGTTCAAATCCCTCCCCCTCCGCCATTCTCCGGGAGG
>CAYOSM010000225.1:0-1608 GCA_964406645.1 uncultured Bifidobacteriaceae bacterium
CAGACTGTGTGAGAAGTCTTTCAGCCTGAGTCGGCGTCCCGCACAATGCCCCGCAGGGTGATACCTGCGGGGCATTGTCATTCATGGGCTACGTGAAGGGGGAGGCGCCGGGACAGGGGAGCCTGTTTCCGGTGTCGCTGGACGAGCTGGTGCCGGAGGATCATCCGGTGCGGGTGATCGAGGCGTTCGTGGGGGCGCTGGAGCTGGGGGATTTGGGGTTTGAGCGTGCCGAGCCTTCGGCGATGGGGCGTCCTTCCTACGATCCGGCGGACCTGCTCAAGCTCTACCTGTACGGGTACATGAACCGGATCCGTTCCTCGCGCCGGCTGGAGCGGGAATGCCGGCGCAACGTGGAGCTGATGTGGCTTCTGGGTCGGCTGGCGCCGGACTTCAAGACGGTGGCCGACTTCCGGCGGCGCAACGGCGCGGCCTTCGTGGCGGTGTGCCGGGCGTTCGTGAGGTTTTGCGCGCGGGCGAAGCTGCTGGGAGGCGAGCTGGTGGCCATCGACGGCTCGAAATTCCAGGCGGCCAGTTCCAAGAGGCGGGTGGTGACGGCCCGTTCGCTGGAGGAGGAGGGCCGCCGGCTCGATGCGCGCATCGCGCAGTATCTGGAGGGGCTGGAGGAGGCCGACCGCGAGGAGCGCGAGGAGGCGCTCGACCGGGAGGCGGTGGCGGCGGCTCTGCGCGAATTGCGCGCTCGCAAGGCCGACTGCGAGACGGCTCGGCAGGCGCTGCGCGAGCTGGGGCAGGCGCAGCACGTGGTGGGCGAGGACGAGGCGCGGCTGATGCGCACCGCGCACGGGCAGACGCTGGCCTACAACGTGCAGAGCGCGGTGGACGCATTGCATGGTTTGATCGTGCACCACGAGGTCACCAATGCCGGGTCCGACAACACGCAGCTCGAGCCCATGGCGCGGCAGGCCAAGGCGGTGTTGGGGGCCGAGGCGCTCACCGTGGTGGCCGATGCCGGCTACTCCAATGCCGCGCAGTTCGAGGCCTGCGAACGGGCGGGCATCACGCCTTACGTGCCCCCCAACCGCTCGGCCAACAACCAGGGTGGAGGGGAGCTCTACCCTGCCGCGCGTTTTGCCTATGAGGCGGCCATCGACGCCTACCGCTGCCCGGCCGGCAAGGTGCTCGCCCTCAAGCAGGTCGACCAACCCCAGCAGCGCCGTCTCTACGCCGCCCGGGCCGCGGATTGCGCGCAGTGCGTGCACAAGCCGCAGTGCACCCGGGCCAGCCGGCGCTTCCTCCAGCGCCACTGGCACGAGGACGCCTTCGAGCGCATGGCCCGGCGGTTGGCACTGCAGCCGGACATGATGACCCGTCGCCGCTCGCTCGCAGAGCACCCTTTCGGGCAGATCAAGTGCTGGGTGATGGGCGACGCCCGATTGTTGTTGCGGGGACTCCAGGGCGCGCGAACCGAGATGGCGATGGCGGTGCTGGCCCGCAATCTGCGGCGCGTGATCAACATCCTCGGAACCCGGGCGCTGATCGACCGGCTCGCGCCCGCCTGAGCGGGTTCGATCGCCTGCATAAAAACAAACACCCCGAGTCGCCTCGGGGTGTTTGATTTCGGGCCGGCCTGCAGACTTCTCACACAGTCTG
>CAYOSM010000226.1:0-1596 GCA_964406645.1 uncultured Bifidobacteriaceae bacterium
TAACCATTGAGAGGTGAATGATGAGTAAAGATATAAAATTCGGCCTGTCGGCTCCGATGCCCGGCGCCGATATGGACGGACTACTTAAATTCTCGGTCCTTGCAGACAAGCTCGGATTCGATACGGTCTGGTATCCCGACCACGTCGTTTTCGTTTCCCCGACCGAGGCCCACGAGGCGTGGACGATCGCGACGGCGGCGGCCATGAAGACGAAGAACATAAAGCTCGGGACGGTTTCGGACCCGCACAGGATGCACCCGGCGGTTTTCGCGCAGAGGCTGGCGTCCATAGACCACATATCCCAGGGCAGGGTCACGCTTACTCTCGGCGTCGGAGAGTCGATGAACCTCGACGCCTACGGAATCAAGTGGAACAGGCCACTTTCGAGGCTGAGGGAATCGATGCAGGTTATGCAGAAGCTCTGGGCCGCGGACGGGCCGATCGATTTCGAGGGTGAATTCTTTAACCTAAAGGACGCGTTCCTCCAGGTAAAGCCGTACAAAAGGGACAGGATTCCGATGTACATCGCAACGCATACCCCGAAGGGGCTCAAGCTCGCGGGCGAGCTCGGGGACGGGTGGCTGCCGATAGACCTGAACCCCGGCCTTTACGAGGAGTATTACGGTGTTATAAAGGAGAGCGCGAGCGCGGCGGGAAGGGACGAGTCCGAGGTGGACCCGGCGCTCTGGGTGTTCACGTCGCTCGGCGACAACGAGGACGAGGCCTACAAGTCGCTCGAACCGTTCAAGTACGTTCTGGTCATGCAGGACCAGCTTAAAAAGGCGGGCTACGACGTCGAAATCCCCGAGGAGTACCACGGTCTGAATTACTTCAACGTCATTCCGCAGGACGAGGCCGGCAGGCAGAAGTTCAGGCAGATCGGCCAGTTCTTCCCGAGGGAAGCGATAATAGACTTCACCATCACCGGTTCGAAGAAGGACTGCATAGCCAAGATAGAGAAGTACATAGACAAGGGCGTAAGGCACTTCGTCCTCTTTTACAGGTTCAGCCCCGACCCTGAAAAGGCCCTCAAGACCTACGCGAAGGACATCATCCCCTACTTCAAGGGCTGAGCATCCAGTCGTTATTCACCAACGATTATGTAATCCACTCCTCCCCCTTCGGGGGGAGGATAATAGCGGGGTAACTCCTTTTTCGGCGGGGATTATTCGGGCTGTGCGGCTTCGCTCTCTTTTGCGGGATCCTCGAAGTAGACGTACTTGAACAGCACGAGGTCGAGCGGGTTCGGCACCAGTCCCTTCACGTATGGCTTAATCATGTTCTGCTGATTAGAGACGTAAAACGGGACTATGGGAACGTCGTTCTCGGTCAGTATCTTCTGGGCTTTGTCGTAAAGCTCCTTTCTCTTCGCGGGGTCGGTTTCCTCGGCGGCCCGGTAGACGAGGGCGTCGTATTCCTTGTTGCACCACCTGGTCCTGTTGTTCCCCGACGTGCACGTAAACAGCGTCATGAAGTTATGCGGGTCCGGGAAGTCTGCGCCCCATCCGGCCCTGTGTATCTCCGGCGGATCCGTGTTTATGGTGCTGAGGTAAACCTTCCACTCCTGGTTCATGAGATTGACCTTGACGCCGAGAT
>CAYOSM010000227.1:0-1541 GCA_964406645.1 uncultured Bifidobacteriaceae bacterium
TCGCAAGCGACCTGTTCGGACCCGCCGTCTCCGCGGACGAGGAGGACGATCGCGACATGAGCAGTGAGGGCTTCTTCATCGACCACGTCATCTATGGCGTCGTCGACATCGACGCGGCGTGTGAGCGCCTGCGCACGGACTACGGCCTCGGGTGGGTGCCCAGCCACCGGCACCTGGGTGGAACCAGCGATCGCCTGGTGCCGCTCCAATCGGGGCGCTTCCTCGAACTGCTCGGAGTCGAGGACACGACGAAGGACGACGGCGCCTGGCTGGCCGCCACCCTTCAGGGGCAGGACCGCGTCCTGTGGTGGTGCCTCGGTGTGAACGACCTGGACGACACCGCGGCACGCCGCGGCCTTCCGGTCCAGACGGGTCAGGCGGCGAACTCCGAGGGCGACGGCGAGGGCCTCACCTTCCAGACCGCCGGCATGCCCCGCTATCCGCTTCCCTTCTTCATGGCGATGCGGGGAGACTCCGACGCACGCCGGAAGGAACTTGACGAACGGTATGCGGCCGCCGGGCACACCTGTGCGCCCACCGACTTCACGTTCGTCGAGGTCGGAGACCACGAGCCCGTCCTAGAGGCGTGGCTGGGGCCCGATCACGGCGTCCCCATCCGGTACGCCCCTGGAACGGGACCCGGTGTCCACGCCTGTGGAATCGCCACCGCCGACGGCGAGATCGTCCTGCGCTGACCTCCGGCAGGACGGATCGGATCTGGGCTCACCGTCCCACCTCGCCGCGACGGTGGCGGCGGAGGCGCGTGGGCCTCACGGCAATCGGTGACGTCGCAAGGAGCGCCGGTGGCATGCGCCGCTGGACCGAAGCCGGACGGGATCGGCAGACTACGGGCGCCCGGCAACCATAGGACGGACAACGGCAGTGACGACCGACAGCACCGGCGCGCCTGAGGGCTTCACCAAGGGCGCCGACACGTACGACGAAGCGGTACGACACAACATCGCGGGCTCCGAGCGGCTCATCGGATCGCTTCCCGATGGCGACTACCGCACGGTCCTCGATGTCGGATGCGGCACCGGATGGACCTCCGCCGCCCTGATCCGGCGGTTCGCCGTCGAGACGATCGTCGGCGTCGACGCGTCCGACGGAATGCTGGAGCGCTTCGCGGCCAAGCTCGGAGCGGAGTTCCCCGATGTCCGGGTCGAGCTCCGGCACGCGGACGTCATGGAGATGGGCGTCACCGACGGAGGGTACGACGCGGTGATCTGTGCCATGGCGCTCCACTGGTTCCCGGACAAGCCGGGCGCGCTGGTCCAGATGGCAAACGCGCTGCGGCCAGGCGGCGTGCTGGGAGTGCTGACGGCGGGACACGGGAGCGAGGACGCCTGGCGGGACCTCCTCAAGAGCGTCGGCGCACCGCCGGAATGGACCGACTGGTTCGAGACGAATCAGCGTGACGTGGACGAGGTCGCCGCCGATCTCCGCGCCGCCGGATTGGACCCCCTCGACGTCTGGATCGAGCGCCGCCGTCGCCACACGCCCCCGGACGCGTTCATGGCGCGGACCCGGTCGGTCGCCGC
>CAYOSM010000228.1:0-1524 GCA_964406645.1 uncultured Bifidobacteriaceae bacterium
CCGGTTGTAGATCCGGTCGAGGTTCCCGAGGCTCGCGTCGTCGAACTGGCCGCCGGAGAACGACCCGACTTCGAAGAGCGGGTCGGTGGGCCGGGGCCGCCAGTAGGGGCGGCGCAGCGCGTCGACGCCCCACACGTAGTCGTGGTAGGCGTTGACCGCCTCGATGATCTCCCGGGGTGTCCGGTACCCGTCCGGGGCGAACTCCGGGATCACGAAAGACGTCGCGGTGACCTGGGCGTTCACGGCGTCGAGCAGGGGGGTGGCGCCCCATCCGAGGGTGTCGGTGACAACCTGGGACGCGGTGAGCGTCGAGTCGTAGTTCGTGTTGCTCACCGTCGCCGTGGTGCCGATGCGACACCCCTTGATCTTCGCGAGGACGTCCGTGCCCCACGTCCCGGCACCGCCGCCGTACCAGAGGATCACCGTCACGTACCGGCGGGGCGTCGCGATCGTCCCGCCGAGCGTGTACCAGGTCCCCGCCGTGTAGATGTTCGTCGCGTTCGCGCTGTAATCGAGGCGTGACCCGTGAGCCCACCACGGGTCGTCGGACCCGATGACGTAAGCGGTGACGTTCGCATCCGGGGACGTGACCATCATGTCGACGTAGACGCGGTCGGCGGTGTTCCCGGGGCCGAGGTCACGCATGACGCCGACGGCGTTTGCGGTGGCGACGGGGCTGCCTTTCGGCCACCCGATCACCGTGACGCCGCCGTCGGTGGTGACGGTACCGGCGGCCGTCATCGCCGCGAGGTTCGCCGACAGCGACCCGCGGACGTCCGCCCACCCGGCCATGCTCTGCGTCACCCACTTCCGGGTCCCCTGGTCGTCACCGAGGTGCGCCGCCCACCCTTGAGCCGACACGCTGATCTGCTCACCCACACCATTACCGGTGGCGGGGGTCTGGTTGATGCGGCCTCCCCACACGGGTACGCCGTCGACGTCGACCTGCACCTGGTTGGCGGCATGCAACTCGGACCACACGACATCCGCGGGGCGCCGGAGGGTGAAGCTGCACGACGCGGGGCCCTGCATGTCGGCGGAAAGGCTGATCCCTTCGGGGACGACGCCGACGGCCTCCTCCGTGCCGAGGGTGACCCACTGGCCCTCCGGCCGGCGGACACGGACGACATGATCGACGGCCACTAAACCGGCTCCCGGAGGACCGTCCACCTGGGGGTGACGGCGAAGTGCAAGGCGGTGTTGGAGACGGTGCCGACGTCGGCGACGGCGACACCCGTCGTGTCCGGCACATTGCTCGACACCTTGACGAGGGCCTCCACATCCCCGGGTGGCAGCTCGATCAGGGACCCACCCATACCGGGGGACACGGCGACCCCGGACGCTTCCGGCCCGATGAGGCCGGAGGTGCCGGACAGGTCAGCGGCCACCGTCTTGCGGTACTCCGCTCCCGGGTAGGCCGCCCACCCCGTCGAGGCGACCCCGGTCGGGGTGACGGCGCGGGCGCGGGCGGGGACGAGGATCAGGGACTCCACTGCCGGCGGGTTGGCGGCGTAGATGACATCG
>CAYOSM010000229.1:0-1514 GCA_964406645.1 uncultured Bifidobacteriaceae bacterium
TGCTCCAATCAAGCAGTCGCCGGGCAAGGCCGATGGGGAGGGAACCCGGAAGGCCGCCAACGGTGGGTCCGCGGAAGAGCCGGCACCGGCCGCATCCTCCGCCACCGCCGGTGACTCATCAGCGAGCGAATAGTCATGCCGAAGATCAAAACGAACAAGTCTGCATCCAAGCGGTTCAAGGTCACCTCGAAGGGCAAGGTCTTCTACGTCCGCTCGGGTAAGCGCCACAACCTTGAGAACATGTCGCCCAAGCGCAAGCGTCATGCGTCCAAGCCGCAGGAACTGGACATCGTGGACACGAAGCACGTGCTTCGTCTTCTGGGAAAGAGGTAGTCGGAATGGCACGCGTCAAGCGTTCAGTCGGTGCTCGCAAGAAGCGCCGCAAGGTTCTCGCGCAGGCGAAGGGCTACTTCGGTACCAAGAAGAGCTCCTACCGTCGCGCCAAGGAGCAGGTCCAGCGTTCGCTCAAGTACGCGTACCGTGACCGCCGCGTCAAGAAGCGCGACTTCCGTCGCCTCTGGATCGTCCGCATCAACGCGGGTGCCCGCGCCAACGGTCTGACGTACTCCGAGTTCATGCACGGCGTGAACCTGGAGGGCATCGAGCTCAATCGGAAGATGCTGGCGGACCTCGCCACGCACCAGCCGGAGGCCTTCGCCTCGATCTGCGACCGCGCGCGCACCGCACGCGAGTCGGCTTCTCAGGCCGCGGCCTGAGAACTCCCGACACGGGGCACTGATGCCGCCACTGCGGCAGATCACGTCGCTCAAGAATCCCGCGCTCGGACTCGTCAGGTCGCTCGAGTCCAAGCGCACCCGTCGTGAACGACGCCTCGTCGTCGTCGAGGGGGAGGATCTCCTCGACGCCGCCCTGGCAGCGGGTCTCACCCCCGTGACCCTGCTGGTCGACGCCGAGCGGTTCCCGGCGGACGATCCGCGCCTCGCCGCGACCTCGGGCGTCACTGATCGCTACGCGGTCCCCACGGAGCTCATGAAGAAGGTGAGCACGATGGGGCACGCGCCGCGTGTCATCGCCGTGCTGCCCCAGCCGACGCCGGGTGACTTCCGCACCGTGCCGATGCCGCCTTCCCTCGGTCTGTGGCTCGCAGGAGTGGGGGATCCGGGCAATGTCGGGACCCTCGTGCGCACCGCCTGCGCCTTCGGCTGCGACTGGGTGGCCCTGGGGCCGGGAAGCGCCGATGCCTCCAATCCCAAGGCGGTCCGCGCCTCGATGGGTGCGACGTTCCGCACCACTCTTCTGGAGGGCGTCCGCGGAGAGGATCTCGCCACCCGCCCGGGTCTTCGGATCGTGGCCGGGGTGGTGCGCGGCGGCGTTCCGCTGTGGGAAGCCGATCTCGCGTCACCGTGCATCGTGGCTCTGGGCGCGGAGCGGGCGGGCATCGAGGACGCCGTCGACGCGGTGGGCGACGCGGCCGAGGTGGTCCGGGTGACGATCCCCCAGACGGACGTGACCGAGTCGCTGAACGTGGCCGCGGCCGGTGCGGTGCTCCTGGC
>CAYOSM010000230.1:0-1501 GCA_964406645.1 uncultured Bifidobacteriaceae bacterium
CGGCGGCGACCCTGCTCGCCGGGCGCGGGTGGGAGGTCGTGGGGATCGACGCCGGTGATGCCGCCGACACGGACGTTCTCCGCGACGCGGGCATCGAGGTCCGGACGAACTTCGAGGGTGTGGTCACGGACGTCGACCTCGTCGTGAAGAGTCCCGGCGTGCCCGAGGAAGCCGCCCCGGTCGCCGCGGCCCACGCGGCGGGGATCCCGGTGATCAGCGAGATCGAGCTCGCCGCGCGCATGACAGAGTCGCCCGTCATCGCCATCACCGGCACCAACGGGAAGACCACGACGACGGAGCTCACGGCGCACCTTCTGCGCGAAGCCGGTATCGACGCCATCGCCTGCGGCAATCAGGGGACCCCCATCACCACGCTCGTCGAGACCACGCCGGCCACGACATGGCTCGTGGTGGAGTGCTCCAGCTTCCAGCTGGAGGGCGTCGGCGAGGCGTTCCATCCGCGGGCCGCCGCCGTTCTCAACGTCACACCGGATCACATCGACCGCCACGGCGACATGGCCAGCTACGCCGCCGCCAAGCGACGGATCTTCGAGAACCTGACGCCGGATGACCTCGCCATCGCACCCGCCGGCTTCGGAGCACCCGGCGACCTGCGCCTGCGCACCGTGGACGCGGAGCGCGGGGCGGACTCCATCGCCTGGTCCGAGGGCGGGCTCCATCACGCCGAGCGCGGCCTGGTCGCCCGCTGGGACGAGGTGGCCCTCCGCGGTGCGCACAACCGTCAGAACGCCATGGTCGCCGTCGCCCTCGCCATCCATGCGGGTGCCGAGGACGTCGCGCGCGGCCTCGCCACGTTCCCCGGTGTGGAGCACCGGCTCGAGGTCGTCGCCGAGATCAACGGGGTCACCTACGTCAACGACTCCAAGGCCACCAACCCGGACGCCGCCATGGCGGCGCTCGACGCGTATCCGGAGAGGGTCCACCTCATCGTGGGCGGCCGCGCCAAGGGCACCCCGTTCGAACCGCTCGCCGAGCGTGCGTCGGGACGGGTGGTCGCCGCCTACGGGGTGGGGGAGGCGGCCGACGAGATCGGCAGGGCGCTGGCGACGGAAGACATCCCGGTGACCATGTCCGGGACGATCCCGCAGGCGATCGCGGACGCCCGCGCGGCAGCCGAGCCGGGTGACGTGGTCCTGCTCGCCCCGGCGTGCACGAGCTTCGACCAGTTCACGAGCTTCGAGGAACGGGGCCGTGCGTTCCGGAAGGCCGTGCTGGGCGACTGACGCCGGGCCTGAGGGCACGCGGAGACGCAGCGACGGCCTGGTGTCAGGCACCAGGCCGTCGCAATTTGCGTCGTGGTGAAGAAACTCCTGTAAACACGATGATTCCTCGTCGGCGTGATTCGGGGTGCGACGGCCAGGTGTCAGGCACCAGGCCGTCGCACCCCGCGCGCCTCCCCATAAAAAATGCCGCTCTTAGCGAATATCAGGGGGGTGGAAATGCCTCGCTCAGCTCTCTTCATAGAAAGAGCACCAAGGAG
>CAYOSM010000231.1:0-1448 GCA_964406645.1 uncultured Bifidobacteriaceae bacterium
ATGCGACGGCCTGCAGGCGTGCGAGATAGTCCATGGCGGGGATGCGCCGGCGCCGTGTCTCCGCCCAGATGTCGATCGTCTCGAGCCCGACACCCTCGAGGAGATCCTCCATCTCGCGGACGTCGCGGTGGATGTAGTCGAACACGCCCGTCCAGGACGCCGGCACCGGCGGGTCCATGCCGCGCATGATGTCCAGAAGCTCGGCATCCGTGCCACGACCCGCGGTGAGGATCGCGACGTGGCCGCCCGGACGGACGGTGCGTGCCATTTCGCGGACAGCACCCGCCTTGTCCGGGAACCAGTGGAAGGCCATCGTGGAGATGACGGCGTCGGCCGACGCGTCCTCGGTCGGCAGGGCGGCCGCATCACCCACGAGGAGCTGGAGCTGGAGATCCGGCGCCAGGCGGAGCCCGGACTCCCGCATCACGGCGAGCATCTCGTGTGACGGATCGACGCCGAGGGCGTGCTTCACGTCGAAGCGCTCGTGGATGGCGAACGTGGCGAATCCCGTGCCGCATCCCACGTCCACGACGCTCTCGTACGTCCCGTCCGGCAGGGAGTCGATGAGGCGGCGGGCACCGGTCTGGTTGTGACGGAGCAGGTCGTCGTAGGCCCCGGCGGTCTGCCCGAATCCGGCCCCGACCTCGGCGGCGCCGTACGTTTCCTCAGCCATCAGTCCTCCTCGATGCGGTCGCCGCACGGTACACGCCCCGCGGTCGAGCTGGCGCGGCGAGGAGAATCACATCAGGACGGTGGTCGTGATGTCGGAGCCAGGCACCCATCGGCGGGCGACGATGTGATCGGGAGGATCTCCCAGGCGCAGGACCACGAGCTCCGCGACCAGGACCCGGAACAGACGGAAGCCGCCGGGCGGTGCCGTTCCCGCGGCGTCCGCGTAGCCCTCCCTGATCGCGGGATCGGAGACCTCCTCCGCGCGCCCGGCGATCTTGGCGTCGCCCATCCAGACATCCGGCTCGGGCGAGCTGCTGTGGAGGGCGAGGCGCGGATCGCGACACAGGTCGAGGACCTTCGGCGTGTCGAGGATGGATGCCAGCCAGAGGTCATCGTCGATGAAGCGCGCCTCGATGGCCGACACGCGCGGCGACCCGTCCTCCCGGAGCGTGGCGAGCGCCTTGTGGTTGCCGACGTCCATCGACGCCTGCGCTTCCCGCGCGAGCTCGGGCACCGTCCGCAGGACCTCGCCCCAGCGAAGCACGTCTATCCCGAGGACCGCTCGGTGAGCACCGTCTTCACGATCCCGTTGACCGCCGACCCGTCCGCCGCGGATCCCAGCTTCTGCATGACGGCGCGCATGACCGTGCCCATGTCCTTCATGGACGACGCTCCGAGCTCGTCGATCGTGGCACGCACCACCGGCTCGATCTCATCGGCACCGAGCTGCTGCGGCAGGTACTCCTCCAGGACCGCCATCTCCGAGCGCTCGGTCT
>CAYOSM010000232.1:0-1442 GCA_964406645.1 uncultured Bifidobacteriaceae bacterium
CGGGGTGGTCGTCGTTCGGGTGATACCTCGGGGCCAGATACGGGCGGGCCCTTGTAACCAGCAACGGCGGCGGATCCTCTGATGGTTACGCCCACCTGCCGTTGACGGGGTTTGTGTCATTCGGGCGCTGCCTCGGCCTGGCGGAAGGGCAATCCACCCACCCGCCCCGGCCAACCGCCAGGCCGCCTGAAGGGCGGCCTCTCGTAGCCTTCAACGGCAGCGGATCCTCGAAGCTGGCTGGGTCCTACCGTCGACGGGGTGATCGTGATTCGAGCGCTACCTCGGCCCGGCGGAGGGCAATCCACCCACCCGCCCCGGCCAACCGCCGGGCCGCCTCCTACGGCGGCCCCTCGTAACCTTCGACGGCAGGGTCCTCTGAAAGCAGGCTGGGTCCCGCTGTTGACGGGGTGGTCGTGATTCGAAGCGCTACTGCCCGGTGCTCCCGTCCAGGCGGCCCAATTCCGCCACGTTCCGCAAGTCGAACTCCTCGTCGCCGTCCGGCGACTCGAGGAAGGCGGTGAGGATCTCGCTCCCCACCGTCTCGCTGGTGAGCCGGAGCGACATCACCAGGACGTTGGCGTGGTTGTACCGCCTCGCCATGCGGGCGGTGTCGGCGTCCGCGCAGAGCGCGGCCCGTACTCCCGGGACCTTGTTCGCGGCGATCGAGGCACCGGTCCCCGTCCAGCAGAAGAGGACTCCGACCTCTGCCGTGGCCGACGCGACGGCCCGTCCCACTCCGGTACCTACCGACGCCCATTCGTCGTCGGTGCCGGCGAGCGCTCCCACCGTGTCCACGACGTGGCCCATCTCGCGCAGGTCGGCCACGATGCGGTCGGTCAGGGCGGTACGTTCATCCGATCCGACGATGACGTTCATGGACCGACCCTAACCGACCGGGCGGCCCGGCGGTTGGCCGAGGGAGCGTCCGAACCACGATCACTCGTCGACGGCAGGTGCGCGTCTTGGTCATGGGAACCGTGCCGTTGATGGTTACGAGGGGCCGCCATCCGGGCGGCCCGGCGGTTGGCCGGGGCGGGTGGGTGGATAGCCCTCCGCCGGGCCGGGACAACGCGACCCTGATCCACGCCAAACCCCCGTCAACGGCAGGTGCGCGTGACCATCAGCGGATCCGCTGCCGTTGAAGGCTACGAGAGGCCGCCCTTCAGGCGGCCTGGCGGTTGGCCGGGGCGGGTGGGTGGATTGCCCTTCCGCCAGGCCGAGGCAGCGCCCAAATCACGACCGCCCGTCGACGGCAGGTGCGCGTAACCATCAGAGGACCGGCTGTCGTTGAAGCCCACGAGAGGCCGCCATCGAAGGCGGCCCGGCGGTTGGCCGAGGCGGGCGGGTGGATAGCCCCACCGCCGGGCCGAACCACGACCACCCTGTCGGCGACGGCCCGCGGGACACCCGTCCGGGCTTGGTCAAACCCGGCCGGACGGCGG
>CAYOSM010000233.1:0-1421 GCA_964406645.1 uncultured Bifidobacteriaceae bacterium
GTTGTGTTCGCGCGCACCCAGGACTCGGATGGCGCCTTGCGATGCGCGTGCCACGCCGTCCAGTGTATCGAACATCTGTTTGGTCCGACCGCTCCACCCGCGGTCCGCACTCGCAGCGGACCCACAGCCGTCTCACACCCGCCGCCGAACCGAACATCGCACAATCGACGCAGCGTCACACCACGACATTGCGAGGGCCCCATGAGTCTCCCCCCTGCCCCGGACCACCACGACGACGACCACGATCGCGGACTCGCGTCCGATCTCGAGACGATGAACCGCAGGCGGATGCTCGGATTCCTGGGCCTGGGCTCGCTGGCGGTGATGTCGGCGCCGGCGGCCGCAGCCGCCCGGGCTCTGGTGCCTGCGGAGACCGCCGGTCCCTACCCCGCCGACGGTTCCAACGGTGTGGACGTCCTGGACGACACCGGGATCGTGCGGCGCGATATCCGCCGCAGTTTCGGCGGAGCGACCGGTGTCGCCGCCGGCGTTCCGCTGCTAGTGAATCTGATCCTGGTGGACACCGCCGGCAGACCTCTGCCGGGACGAGCCGTCTACCTGTGGCAGGCCGATGCGCTCGGCCGCTACTCCATGTACTCCACCGCTATCCGCCGGCAGAACTACCTACGCGGCGTGCAGGCCGCGGGCAGCACCGGACGCGTGCAGTTCCTGACCATCTACCCGGGCTGCTACTCGGGCCGCTGGCCGCACATCCACTTCGAGGTGTACCGCTCTGTCTCCGCTGCCACCAACGATGGCCCCATCGTTCGCACATCGCAGCTCGCACTGCCGAAAGCCGTCAGCCAGCGCGTGTACGCGCGGTCGGCCTACAAGGGGAGCGCAGCGAACCTGGCCCGGATCTCGCTGGCGTCCGACAACGTCTTCGGCAACGACCACGCCGCCCGCCAGATGGCGACGGTGACGGGCACCGTCGGGACGCGGCTGGTCGCGACGCTGACGGTTGCAGTGCCGCGATAGGTCGGGTGCCCCGGTGGCCGGCCAGGCTGACGCGAACGTGCCCGCCGCGGGTCGGATGACCACGGACGGAGGAAGGCAGCCATGAACGTCCCTCGGGATCACTCCTGAGAGTGAGCGCAGTTGCCTCCGCCGGGCGACGACGGCACCGGCGTCGGCGTCTACGCTCACAGCGTGATGACCACAGACCCCCCACAGCCCGATCGCCACCTCGTCCGCTGGATCGTCGTCGCCGGTCTGGCGGCGCTCGCCGTCGGCGGCATGATGGCCCTCAACTTCGCGGCGCCGACCGACAGCGCGCGCTGGGAGCGGACGTTCGCCGCCACCCCGAATCTCCGCGTGGCGGGTGACACTCGCATCAGTGTGGAGACCTCGGACCGCGACGACATCTCCGTCTCCCTCGACGCCGACTGGTACGGGCATCGCAGCGCCCCCTCCGCCTCGGT
>CAYOSM010000234.1:0-1395 GCA_964406645.1 uncultured Bifidobacteriaceae bacterium
CGCGCGGTCGCGCGGGAGGACGACGGAGGCGCCGGGCCTGCGCCACGACCCTGCCGGGGGCGGCGGCGAGACCGAGGAAGCTGCCGTCGGGGCCGATCTGGAAGGCTGCGGGCATCCCGGGCATCCCTGCCATCTCGGGCGGGATTCCCGACGGCCCCGGAGGGGCGGGCATCCCCGGGTCGGGGTGACCGCTCGTGTTCGGGGCCACCGGGGACGGGGTCTCGGCCGCGGTGTTCTCGTCGAAATCACGCAATGCGAGCGCACGGATGGCGGCGAGCGCCTCGGTGGCCTGCGCACCCCGCGCCCGGATGGTGACGGCATGGCCCTCACGCGCTCCGAGGGTGGCGATGTCCGTGAGGCTCGACGCATCGGCCGGGCCCGCCCCCGTCGTCGCGTTGGTCACGCGGATCTCCGCGTCGAATCCGGCGGCGAGCTGCACGAACCGGGCCGCCGGGCGCGCATGCAGGCCGTTGGGGATCGTGATGCCGAGCTCGAGGATCTCCCAGTCATCGCCGTCGTCCACGGCCCCCTGCGCCGATGCCGCCTCCGCGGGGACGTCGTCGAGCTGTGCCCGCTTGGGCTCGAGGCCGCGCAGGGCCTCCCGGGCGACCGTGTCGATGTCGGCTCCCCCGGACGCGGTGACCGCCGCGGCGACGGTGCCCTCGACGATCGGCGCCGAGCACAGGCGGACCCGCTCGGCGAGGGCGGGATCCAGGAACTGAAGGGCGGTTTCGGTGGAGAGCACCGCGCTTCCGAGGTCCATGAGGACCAGGACGTCGGAGCCGCCGTCCGCGGCACGCTCGATGGCGGCCATCACGCGCATGGCGTCGGTCCCGATGCCGTCCGGTGTCTCCTCGCTTCCGCCGGCGGCCTCGAGCCGCACGTCGTCACTGGCCATCTGCCGCGCCAGCGCGACGGCCCCCTCCGCCACCTGTGCGCTGTGGCTCACCACCACGATCCCGGTCATGGGCGGACTCTACTCTGCGATGGCGATCCCACGGGCTCGCGGTGTGCTGCACGTCTTCGGCGGTTTGGCACGGGCAGGCGCCCGTGCAAGCTTGGTGTCAGTCAATTAACTTGCACGACCGGAAAAGGGCGCGTCACGCCGGTCGCCGGTCACCTCGGACGGGCCACTCGCTGTCTCGGCACTCAACGATGTCGCGCAGCCAGCGCTCCACGTCCACGATCTCGCGGTGTGGTGCACGTTCCCGGCGGCGCGGATGCGCCGTCGGTTGTCTCCGGCACGCCACAAGCCTGCCTTCGCCACCCGACGAATGCCTCGCATTCCCACTGAGACCGCACCCCACATCCACGATCTCGTGGATCAATGATCTGAGAGACCGTACGCCCGGTGCAGCATGGCGACGGGGTGGACCGTCGGGATGTCCGTGGCCG
>CAYOSM010000235.1:0-1393 GCA_964406645.1 uncultured Bifidobacteriaceae bacterium
CCCGGCGTGTAGCGCGACTCGAAGTCGTAGAACTCCTTGCCCAGCGGAATGGCCTCGACGATGGGGAGCGCCTCCGGATCGTCGTTCCCGAGGATGACCACCGAGAGCTCGCGGCCCGCCACGAACCGCTCCATCATGAGGCGGTCGTCGTAGGCGAGCGCGGCCACCAGGGCGGCGGGGATGTCGGACGGCTCGTGGGCCAGGCGGATCCCAAGCGCCGAGCCCCCGCGGGCGGGCTTGACCACGAGCGGCAGGCCGAGCTGCGCCTCGATCTCGCCGAGCGCGTCGGCCGCTCCCAGCTCGCGGAACGCCGCCTGACTGAACGCGTAGGAGTCGGGCGTGGGGATGCCGTCGGCCTTGAACGCGGCCTTGGCGACGACCTTGTCCCAGGCGCGCGACGAGGCGTTGACGCCGGATCCCGTGTACCGGACCCCGATGATCTCGAGGAGCTCCTGGACGGTGCCGTCCTCGCCCCCATGGCCGTGCATCGCGATGAAGGCGACATCGGGCGCCTCGGCGCGGAGCGTGCGGACCATGTCCTTGTCGACGTCGAGCGCCAGCACGTCGTGGCCGAGGCGCCGGAGCGCCGCCTCCACGTTGGCTCCGCTCCGGAGGCTGATCTCCCGCTCGAACGAGCGGCCACCCTTGAGGACGGCGACCTTCACCTGACACCTCCGAGTCCCTCGAAGAGGTCCTTCGTCTCCGAGATCACCTCACCGATCCGGCGGACGCCCTCGGCGAGAACCTCGGGCGACGACTGCGAGAAGTTCATCCGCATCGAGTTCATCCCCTGGCCGTCGAGGAACGCGGCCCCGCCGGGCACGAACGCCACGTTGCGATCGATCGCACGGGCGAGCAGGTCCTGCGTGTTGAAGTACGACGGAAGCGTGGCCCAGACGAAGAGCCCTCCCCGGGGCCGGGTCCACGTGGCGTCGGAGGGGAACTCCTCCTCCAGCGCGGTGAGGAGCGCGTCGCGCCTGACGCGGTACACCTCGTTGACGCGCGCGACATGCTCGCGCCAGTCGTAGCGCTCGAGGTACTCGAGGATGAACCGCTGGTTCAGCGTGCCGGAGCAGAGGTCCTCGCTCTGCTTGCCGAGGTTCATCTGCCGGAGCACCGGTGGCGCGGCGGCCACCCAGCCGACGCGGAGACCCGGTGCCAGGATCTTCGAGAACGTGGACACGTAGATGACCCAGCCGCGCCCCTCGTCCAGCTCGTACAGGGACGGGAGCGGCTCACCGTCGAAGCGGACCTGGCCGTAGGGGTTGTCCTCGACGACCATGATCTCGTGGCGGTGCGCGATCTCGATGAGCTTCTCGCGCCGCTCCAGCGACATGGTCACGCCGGCCGGGTTGTGGAAGTTCGGGATGGTGTAGATCAGCTTGACCCGCTG
>CAYOSM010000236.1:0-1386 GCA_964406645.1 uncultured Bifidobacteriaceae bacterium
TAATTACTTTCGAGGGTTCTCTGCTCCGAATAGCTGCCGTAGCCCGTGGCGTTTTTACCGCAGCCCCTGTCGCCGACGGTGCTGACGAAGAGGCCGACGTTGAGCGAGCCGGCCGTCGGCTGGAGCTGGCAGCATGCGGCGTACTCGATAGCGTGCTTTATGTCGAAGAGCTTTCCGAACGGGTTCTTGTGGAACGGTCCGACGTTCTTGGCGCCGGTCGCGCGCCCCTGGCACGACACGGGGATGCCCATGTCCGCGTGCCCGTCGTTCGGGTCGCCGATAAGGTTCCAGCGCATGGCCCAGAGGTCGTTCGCGCAGCGGAAGACATTGTCCATGGCGCGTTTGCGGCAGGTGTTGGCCTGCGTTGTGTTATCGCACTGTCCGCGCCCCTCGAACTCGTCGAGCGTCTTCGTGGTTCCGCGCGAGCTGTCGACGCCCTGTCCGCCGGTTACGGCGATTCCCAAAAATCCCGCGCAGCCGCGGTAGATGTCGGCCCGGGCCGGCGCGGACGCCGCGGCTATAAACATGAATACCGCGGCTATAAAGCCAAGGAGCGCTATAGATTTTGCGCTCCTGTTAGTTCTGTTAAGGTTACCGTCCATTTAAAACCTCCTCACCTTTTTAAGGTTGGTAACGGAGGGCTTCAAAAAGGTTCGGCGGCGGCTCGCAGCCGCGGGCAATCGAGCAGGCCACGCCTGCAGGAAATCGAAGTAACAGCGCAGCGCCACAACCACCTGACGCGCTCCCGGTGCCTGCAAACTCCTAACGTGCTATGTCGAAAATCACACTACGTGTGTGGGCCGCACCTGTGGGAATACGGTGCAGCAACAGCGGTGCGATGACCAGCCGCAGTGCGGCTGGTGAATTCAGCATATTGGCTGCGTGTTCACGTGCGTCATTGCGAACGATGCCCATGTATGTCATTCCCGAATGCTTTTGTCGGGAATCCAGTCTTTGCTTCACTTTTTTTATTGCACACTCCGGATAAATTATCTTCGATGTCTAACGACTACTTCGTGTACATCATGGCCAGTAAAAAGAACGGCACATTATATGTCGGGGTAACGAGCGACCTTGCAAGAAGGGTGTTCGAGCATAAACACGATTTGATCGAAGGGTTCACAAAGAAATATAAAGTCCATATGCTGGTTTATTACGAGCATACGAACGACATCAATTCGGCGATAGAAAGGGAGAAGGTGATTAAAAGATGGAAGAGACAGTGGAAGGTCAATCTCATTCGTCGAAGCAATCCCGACTGGAGAGACCTGTACTCGGATCTTGGTTGAAACTGAATGGATTCCTGCTATTTTGATTTGAGTTACTTTCGAGTTGTACTGTAGATCCTTTCGTGCAATCGCTCAAGGGTGTCCGATTCCTCGCTCG
>CAYOSM010000237.1:0-1381 GCA_964406645.1 uncultured Bifidobacteriaceae bacterium
AGGCCGAGGACGAGACGAAGGCCCGATCCGGCAAGCGGAAGGTCGTCCCGCCGACCCCGCCGCCGCCTCGCCCGCCGCTGCGCCGTGCGGAGCCGCCGGCTCCGCGTCCTCCGCTGCGCCGCGCCGCGGATGAACCGGCCGCCCAGCGCGGACCCGGGGCACCCGCCGCGGGTACCGGTCCCCGTGATCCGCGTCGCCCCGGCGAGCGTGACACCGGGGTTCCCGGCCGTCCCGGTCCCGGAGGCCGTCGTCGCCGTGTCGTGATCGACGCGCAGGCGAGCCGTCGCGGACCCAACCAGCAGGGACGGGACCGTCGCGGAGGTCGCAAGAACAAGCAGGAGGAGCGCGAGCCCGCGGTCACGATCCCGCCGTCGGAGATGCCGCCCGTCGACATCCGGTCGGGTGCGACGATCAAGGAGATCTCCGAGGTCCTGGGCGTCCCGGCCACCCGCATCATCACCACCCTCATGGCCATCGGTCAGATGGCGACGATCACGCAGTCCCTCTCGGACGACGAGATCGAGCTCGTCGCCGAGGAGCTGGAGCGCAAGGTCGTCGTCGTCCACGCCGAGGAGGAGGACGAGTTCGCGTTCGAGGAGGAGGACCCGGCCGGCAGCGTCGTCGCCCGTGCCCCCGTCGTCACCGTCATGGGTCACGTCGACCACGGTAAGACGTCGCTCCTCGACGCCATCCGCGAGACCGAGGTCGTCGCCGGCGAGGCCGGTGGCATCACGCAGCACATCGGTGCCTACCAGGTCCGTCACAACGGCCGGGAGATCACCTTCCTCGACACCCCGGGTCACGAGGCGTTCACCGCCATGCGTGCCCGCGGCGCCAAGATCACGGACGTCGCGGTCATCGTCGTGGCCGCGGACGACGGCGTCATGCCGACCACGCTGGAGGCGATCGACCACGCGAAGGCGGCCGAGGTGCCGTTCATGATCGCGATCAACAAGATCGACAAGGAGGACGCCAACCCGGACCGGGTGCGTCAGGAACTGTCGCAGCACGAGATCATCCCGACGGCATGGGGTGGCACCTACGAGTTCATCGAGGTGTCGGCCAAACAGCAGCTGGGTCTCGACTCGCTCCTGGACACGGTCCTCCTCATCGCCGACGTGGACGCCACGCCGCAGGCGAACCCCGAAGCACCCGCATCGGGAAGCGTCATCGAGTCGCGCCTCGACGCCGGTCGTGGCCCCGTCTGCACCCTGCTCGTCCAGCGCGGCACGCTCAACGTGGGCGACGTGCTTCTCGTCGGACAGACATTCGGTCGCGTCCGTGCGATGCACGACTACAACGGCGAGTCCATCGAGGCGGCCGGACCGTCCGTCCCCGCCGAGATCCTCGGAATGGGCGGCGTCCCGGAGGCCGGTGACCG
>CAYOSM010000238.1:0-1377 GCA_964406645.1 uncultured Bifidobacteriaceae bacterium
CTAGATAGATCGAGGCCTCTCGATGATGGAAGTTCCTACACTGTCCATCCGAGAGACCTCGACATGCACCACGCTACCTTCCAGCCCGCTGATCTGACGACGTTCTGCCGCCTCGATGAACTCGGCCTGACCGCGACCCGGCAGTACCTCGAGCCCGACCATGCGGTCATCGAGTGCCGAGTGAAAGAGCCCGACCCGTGGTGTAGGCGTTGCGGAGCCGAGGGGGTCGCCCGCGATACGGTGACTCGCCGGCTCGCGCATGAGCCTTTCGGGCATCGCGTCACGACGCTGCTGATCCGAGTGCGCCGATACCGATGTTCCTGGTGCCGTGCTGTGTGGCGCGAGGACACCACGCTCGCTGCCCCGGACCGGGCGAAGATCTCTCGTGGTGGGCTCCGCTGGGCGTTGGAAGCGCTCGTCCTGGACCATCTCACCGTGTCACGCGCGGCAGCGGGCCTCGGGGTGTCGTGGCATACCGCGAACACCGCGATCTTGGCCGAGGGGAAACGGAGGCTCATCGAGAATCCTGGCCGGTTCGCCGGAGTTACCACGATCGGGGTCGACGAGCACGTCTGGCGGCATACTCGCCGCGGAGACAGGTATGTGACGGTGATCATCGATCTGACCCCGGTGCGCGAGAAACGCGGCCCGGCCCGGCTGCTGGACATGGTCGAGGGCCGCTCGAAACAGGTATTCAAGACGTGGCTTGAGGAACGATCGCGGGCATGGCGTGAACGGATCGAGGTCGTTGCGATGGACGGGTTCACCGGGTTCAAGACGGCCGCGCAAGAGGTGCTGCCCGACGCGGTCCCGGTGATGGATCCCTTCCATGTCGTCCAACTCGCCGGCGATGCTCTCGACCGGACGAGGCAGCGGGTGCAGCAGGAAACCCTCGGGCATCGCGGACGCCGGGGCGACCCGCTCTATGGAGTTCGCCGGTCGTTGAGAACGGGTGAAGCGTTCCTCACCCAGAAGCAGCACGAACGGTTGGACGCGGTGTTCGCTGACCCTGCGCATGCGGACGTGTGGCGGGCCTGGCGGGTCTATCAACAAGTCGTCGCAGCCTATCGGGAGCGATTCTCGGGCAATGGTCGGCGCAGGCTCCGCGAGTTGATCGATGTGGTGAGGGCGACGACCCCCGCCTGGTTCGTGGAGCTCCGCAAGCTCGGCTACACCTTGGAACGCCGCCGTCAGGACATCCTCGCGTACTTCGATCATCCGAGGACGTCGAACGGGCCAACCGAAGCAATCAACGGCAGACTCGAGCACCTGCGTGGCTCTGCGCTGGGCTTCCGGAACCTCACGAACTACATCGCGAGATCGCTCCTCGAAGCGGGTGGGTTCAGGCCGCTTCTACACCCTCAATTCCGATGAGCC
>CAYOSM010000239.1:0-1376 GCA_964406645.1 uncultured Bifidobacteriaceae bacterium
ACCTCGGGTTCGGTCTTGTCGCGGAGCTCCTCGGTGCTGATCCCGGGAGCCAGCTCGACGAGGAGGAGGCCGTCGGGGGTGACGTCGAGGACGCCGAGGTCGGTGATGACGCGCTGCACCACGCCACGGCCGGTGTAGGGCAGGGAGCACTCGTTGACGATCTTGTAGGAGCCGTCACGGGCGACGTGTTCCATCAGCACGATCACCCGCTTGGCGCCGTGGACCAGGTCCATCGCGCCGCCCATGCCCTTGACCATCTTGCCGGGGATCATCCAGTTCGCGATGTCACCGGCCGCCGAGACCTGCATCGCGCCCAGGATCGCGGCGTCGATCTTGCCGCCACGGATCATCCCGAACGAGGTCGCGGAGTCGAAGAACGACGCACCCCGGCGGACCGTGACCGTCTCCTTGCCGGCGTTGATCAGGTCGGGATCCTCCTCCCCGTCGACCGGGTAGGCGCCGACCCCGAGAATCCCGTTCTCCGACTGCAGCACCAGCTCCACGTCGTCGGCCACGTAGTTGGGCACCAGCGTGGGCAGCCCGATCCCGAGGTTGACATACGACCCGTCGGTCAGCTCCGCGGCCGCCCGTGCGGCCATCTCCTCCCGCGACCAACCCGCCATCTCAGGCCTCCGCCCCGCTCGCCTGGGCCGGTCGCACGGTGCGGCGTTCGATCCGCTTCTCCCCAGCCTGCTCGGAGGTCAGCGGCACCACCCGCTGCACGAACACCCCCGGCGTGTGCACGTCGTTGGGATCCAGCTCACCGGGCTCGACCAGCTCCTCGACCTCCGCGATCGTGACCCGGCCACACATCGCCGCCAACGGGTTGAAGTTCCGCGCTGAGTCCCGATAGACCAGATTGCCGTGCCGGTCCCCCTTCCAGGCCCGCACCAGCCCGAAGTCGGCCACGATCGCCTCCTCCAACACATACTCACGGCCCCCGAAGTCCCGGGTCTCCTTGGCCGGCGAGGCCACCACCACGTCCCCCGACGCGTCATAACGCCACGGCAGGCCACCCTCGGCGACCTGGGTCCCACCACCGGTCGCGGTGAAGAACGCCGGGATCCCACAGCCCCCCGCCCGCATCCGCTCCGCCAACGTGCCCTGCGGGGTCAGCTCCACCTCCAGCTCACCGGAGAGGTACTGCCGCTCGAACTCCTTGTTCTCCCCCACATACGACGACACCATCCGCCGGATCCGCTTCGCACCCAACAACAGCCCCAGACCCCAGTCGTCCACCCCGCAGTTGTTCGACACCGCCTCCAGGTCCCTCGTCCCCGCCTCCAACAACGCCCCGATCAACACCGACGGGATCCCACACAACCCGAACCCGCCCACCGCCAACCGCGCACCATCCGGAACATCCGCCACCGCCT
>CAYOSM010000240.1:0-1346 GCA_964406645.1 uncultured Bifidobacteriaceae bacterium
GCCAAGGACCAGTACCCGTCGCAGTGGGCAGCGATCGAGTCCATCGCCGGCAAGATCGGCTGCACGGCCGAGACGCTGCGGCGCTGGGTGCGTCAAGGCGAGCGTGATCGCGGCGTGCGCGAAGGGCCGACGACGGCCGAGCAGCAGCGCGTCAAGGAGCTCGAACGCGAGGTGCGCGAACTACGCCGTGCCAACGAGATTCTGAAGCTGGCAAGCGCTTTTTTCGCCCAGGCGGAGCTCGACCGCCGCTTGAAGTCGTGAGGTCGTTCGTGGCGGAGCATCGCGAGCGCTTCGGGGTCGAGCCGATCTGCAAGGCATTGCAGGTCGCCCCGTCGGCGTACTGGCGCGAGGCCGCGCGCCAGCGCGATCCGGCGCTGTGCCCACCCCGGCGTCGACGCGACGCGGCGCTGCTGCCGCAGATCGAACGGGTGTGGGAAAGCAACATGCGCGTGTACGGGGCCGACAAGGTCTGGAAGCAGCTCAGGCGAGAGCACGTAGCGGTGGCGCGCTGCACCGTGGAGCGGCTGATGCGCGGCGCAGGACTGCGCGGTGTAATCCGCGGCAAGCGCGTGCGCACCACCGTGGCCGATGCCAAGGCGGCGTGCCCGCTGGACCGCGTCAATCGCCAGTTCCGCGCCGAGCGGCCGAACCAGCTGTGGGTCAGTGACTTCACCTACGTCTCGACCTGGCAGGGCTTCGTCTACGTGGCCTTCGTCATTGACGTTTTCGCGCGCCACATCGTCGGCTGGCGCGTCAGCTCCTCGATGCAGGCCGACTTCGTTCTCGACGCGCTGGAGCAGGCGCTGTTCGCGCGCCAAGGGCAGCGAGAGGGAGAGCTGGTTCACCACTCCGATCGCGGTTCGCAATACGTCTCGATCCGCTACAGCGAGCGGCTGGCCGAAGCGGGCATCGCACCTTCGGTGGGCAGCAAGGGCGACAGCTACGACAACGCGCTGGCCGAAACGATCAACGGGCTGTACAAGGCGGAGCTGATTCACCGCCGCGCGCCGTGGAAGACACGCGAAGCCGTCGAGTTGGCGACTCTTGAGTGGGTCTCGTGGTTCAACCACCATCGACTGCTCGGGCCCATCGGCTACATCCCACCGGCCGAATCCGAGGCAAACTACTGGCGGCAACAACACGGCCAGGCGATCGCTGCAACCTCTGTCGCGACCACAGCCGCGCAAGTGGTAGAAGCATGAGTACATGGCCCAACCGGGGCGCCTCCGGCGGCCCCTGCGGGGGGCTGAACGAAAGGAAGACCGAACAGCTAAACACCCGAAGTCAGCAGACCCCACCCGGTCTGACTCACACCAACCGGCCTCCACGAAACCCGGTGCGGTTCA
>CAYOSM010000241.1:0-1329 GCA_964406645.1 uncultured Bifidobacteriaceae bacterium
CATGAAGCCGGATCTCGTTCATCCTCAGCTCCCGCGGGTCGCGCAGGCCGTCACCGGAGTGCTCTCCGTGGTCGCGCTCCTTCTGCAGGACCACTGGGTCATCCTGGTCGCGCTCGCGCTGGTGGTCCTCGCGCTCGTGGCACCGCGCTGGTCGCCGGTCACGATCCTCTTTCGTTCCCTGGCGCCGGCGCCGTCCACGCTCGAGCCGGTCGCCCCGGTGCGCTTCTCGCAGCGGCTGGCCGCCGGTGCCCTGACCGCGGGCTTCGTGCTCATCGTCGCCGGTGCCGACACCGTCGGCTGGGTCGTGATCGGCCTCGTCGCCGTCATGGCACTCGTCTCGGCGATCACCGGTTTCTGCGTCGGCTGCGCCGTCTACCGCCTCATCCTGCGCGGACGGTCCGCCGACGGCGACGTCCGCGAGCTCATCGGGCTCACCGGATCCGGGCCGTGGGTCGTGGTGCTCACCGCACCCGGTTGCGCGCGCTGCGAGCCGGTCGCCCGTCAGGTGGAGAGCACCGTTCCCGACGGCGCGGTGGTCCGTGTGGACCTCTCCCGGACACCCGCCGCGACGCGGCTCCCGGTCGCGTCCATCCCCGCGATCCTCACGGTCGACTCCGACGGTCGCGTCGCGCACACCGCGACCGGAAGCCTGCGGCCGGCGGACATCACGCGATTCGTCCAGAGCGCCGGTCTGGCCTCGGCCGCGGCGGCGTAGGCGAGCGCCCGATGCCTCGGGGGCGGAGGTGGTGATGCGACTCCGGCGGGCGGCGCCCGGTTCCTTCGCATGCCACCGGTCGTCCTATGCGCCGGGAACCGACTAGACTTCGACGACCGGCCACTCTCGGCCGGTGCATCCGTACACCATTCCGAAGGAAACCCTCGAACCAATGTCAACAACCGACGACCCCATCCGCACGCTCGACGGCCCTGAGTACGTCGAGGTTGATGGGAAGATGATTCCCAACTACGACCTCACCTTCCCCACGTTCGAGGAAGGAGACGTCGTCACCGGGCGGGTCGTCCGGATCGACAAGGACGAGGTCCTTGTCGACATCGGATACAAGAGCGAAGGGGTCATTCCCTCAAACGAGCTGTCGATTCGCAAGAGCGTCAACCCGGCGGACGAGGTTGAGCTCGGCGAAGAGGTCGATGCACTCGTCCTCCAGAAGGAGGACCAGGAGGGTCGTCTGATCCTCTCCAAGAAGCGCGCCCGTTTCGAGCGCGCCTGGAAGCGCATCGAAGAGGCGGCCAACAACAGCGAGATGGTCACCGGAAAGGTCATCGAGGTCGTCAAGGGTGGACTCATCCTGGACCTCGGCGTCCGCGGCT
>CAYOSM010000242.1:0-1315 GCA_964406645.1 uncultured Bifidobacteriaceae bacterium
CCTCGATGTCGAACACGATGAAGAGCATCGCGACGAGGTAGAAGTCGATCGGGAAACGCTGACGCACGGCGCCCGTGGCGAGGATGCCGCTCTCGTACGGGAGCGACTTGACCGGGTTGTTCCGCTTGCGCCGGAAGAGGAACGAGGCCGCGAGGAGCCCCCCGCCCACGCCGAGACCGAGGACGAAGAAGACCAGGACCGGCAGATAGTCGCGGAGATTCATTTGGCGGTTACATCGCTCGATGCGGGTACGGACACGGTCGTCCTTCGAAAGCCGTTGATCGGTCGCTCGGGACGGTGTGGAGCGCGTCCGGTGACCGGTGACTTTGTGACACGCTAGCACCCGTTTCCGATGCACGCATGATCGTACGGATCGGCACATTCCGTGCGGGTTTTCGGCGATCGTGAGCATCCTGCCAATCGGGGGGTGATCACAAAGTTTCCGGCTCCGTGGCGGAGGGCAGAATGGCGTCGCTCTGGGGATTGCGGCCATTACGGAGAGACGGGTTTCCGAAATGGATTCCGGTATGCCCGGCGGCGGTCGCCGTGTTCGCTACTTTCCGCACTTCGGTTCAGGGACGCCGCCTCGGCGCGACGGCGCCTCTCGGTCGTCCGCTCCGCGGAGGGCCGTACCGGCGGGGTCTCACACCGGGTGCGCGGGCCGGGCGCCCGCGGGTGCGGGTACGTTTCGCCGATGGACAGGCTCGACCACTTCGCGAAGCTCGCGGCAGACGAACCGGACGAGCCACGGGCCCGCTACGGCTACGCGAACGAGCTCTACCGCGCCGAGCGGTGGGCGGACGCGGCCGACGAGCTGCGGGCGTATCTCGCGCTCGCGGAGGACGAGGGCAACGCCTGGGGGCGGCTGGCGGATGCGCTCGCGCGCACCGGCCGGGTCGACGAGGCGGCCGACGCGTACCTGGCGGGGATCGACCAGGCCGAGAAGTTCGGGCACACGGGGATGGCCGACGACTTCCGCGAGGCCATCGAGGCCCTCTAGATGGGTGATCCCCGGCTCAGGGACACGCCTCCGTCGAGATGACCTCCGGTCCCCATGAGATGACCGCGGGCCGCGTGTCCCTGGGTTCGGCATGGCGCATGTGGCAGCGCAACGCCCTCATCTCGCGCAAGACGATCCTCACGACCCTGGGGCCGCGCTTCGTCGAGGCGGTGGCCTATCTCCTCATCATGGGGATGGGCCTCGGCACGTACCTCGTCGCGGTCGACGGGGTCGACTACGTCACCTTCATCGCGCCCGGCGTGGCGTGCTCCAGCGTGATGTTCGGCGCGATCCTGGAGACGACGTACAACGCGT
>CAYOSM010000243.1:0-1310 GCA_964406645.1 uncultured Bifidobacteriaceae bacterium
TGATCGTCGGTCTCGTCGTCATCTCGATGTACCTGCCGATGTTCTCGGTCATCCAGCAGATCGGTGCTGAGGCCAACGGCTAGAACGGACACGATCCATCTGCGGTGCCTCGGGCGGAGTCGATCGACTCCGCCCGAGGTGTATTTTGCCCGTCCTCCCGTTCCCGATGATGGACGGGCAGCGGTCGGATCCCGGCCGATCGTGAGTCCTGACCGGACTTCACGTCACGGACGAACATTCGGATGACGGGTCGAAGACGGTCCCCGGTCTGCTCGTGTCACGCGGTGGATGGCCAGGCGACTCGGTCGATCGACGACTTCTCTAAGAACTCGCTCCAGGCGTTAAAGGTCACGCCGTCAGGGGTCGATAGAGGGAACAGAGGGGCGGCCGTCGCACCGGCACGGAAATTCCGCCCGATCGTTCTCTTCCCAAGGAGTCGTCACATGCTTAAGTCCCGTAAGGGCCAGGAGGGTTTCACCCTCATCGAGCTTCTCGTCGTTGTCCTCATCATCGGTATCCTGGCCGCGATCGCGATTCCCGCGTTCCTTGGTCAGAAGAAGGGTGCTCAGGACAGCAACGCGAAGTCGCTTCTTCGTAACGCCGCCATCGCCATGGAGTCCTACTACGCTGACAACCAGGACTTCGGCGCCAACGACGCGGCTGCCATCGCGGGCGCGCAGGCCGTCGAGCCGAACATCACCTTCCAGGCGGCTGCCGCCGCCGCCAAGAGTGACCAGGTTCAGGTGGTCACCGACCGGCTCGGCACCGGCACCGGAAACGAGGACTCGTACGTTCTCACGACTGTGAGCCAGTCTGGTACGACGTTCAGCTACCACCGTGACCAGAACGCCAAGGTCGCCAAGTGTAAGACGGCTGCGACCTGCGCCACCAACCAGTGGTAGGTCACGAACCATCATCTGAGTAGGGATTGATTCGGGGCCCCGCAATTGCGGGGCCCCACTCATTTGAGATCCCGTTCAGTGACCATTGGAGGCGCGATCCGTGCAGGCTCCGAGCGACCGGCGCTGTCGTGACGGTGGAGGCGAGCACGACGAGGATGACATCGCTCTTCAAGGTTTCCTGAGAGTTCGCCGATAGAGATGGCATCGAATGGTGGCAGGACGCCGCCATTGGTTGTCTTCTTTTTCTCTTTCCCCGTCTTTTTAGGAGCCCTGTAATGATCAGGTCCCGTAAGGGTCAGGAGGGTTTCACCCTCATCGAGCTTCTCGTCGTTGTCCTCATCATCGGTATCCTGGCCGCGATCGCGATTCCCGCGTTCCTTGGTCAGAAGAAGGGTGCTCAGGACAGCA
>CAYOSM010000244.1:0-1298 GCA_964406645.1 uncultured Bifidobacteriaceae bacterium
CTTCAACGACAGCGAATCCTCGGAGCTCGCTGGGTCCTTCTGTTGACGGGGTTGATGGTGGTTCGGGCGCTGCCTCGGCCTGGCGGAGGGGCATCCACCCGCCCGCCCCGGCCAACCGCCAGGCCGCCTGAAGGGCGGCCTCACGTGACCTTCAACGACAGCGAATCCTCGGAGCTCGCTGGGTCCTTCTGTTGACGGGGTT
Organism: uncultured Bifidobacteriaceae bacterium; assembly: GCA_964406645.1. Classification (GTDB taxonomy): domain Bacteria; phylum Actinomycetota; class Thermoleophilia; order Miltoncostaeales; family Miltoncostaeaceae; genus CALMEC01. The sequence goes on from CAYOSM010000244.1 coordinate 203, forward strand.
GATGGTGGTTCGGGCGCTGCCTCGGCCTGGCGGAGGGGCATCCACCCGCCCGCCCCGGCCAACCGCCAGGCCGCCTGAAGGGCGGCCTCACGTGACCTTCAACGGCAGCGGCTCCTCGAAGTCGGCTGGGTCCTGCTGTCGACGGGCGTCGTCATTCGAGGGCGGCGCCATCCGTCGGGGGTTCCGGCGTGTGGCGTCATCTCCCACTATGTTCCCGGGCATGTCCCGGATGCAGTCCCACGAGAAACTCTGGCGGTACACCTCGCTGGTTCGCATGTGGTCATGGGCACTGGTCGGTGTCGGCCTCGCGATGTTCATCGTCAGCATCGTCACGCAGGCCGCGGGCGACACGGGACTGTCCCTGGAGTTCATCGGGATCATGGTGGGGGTCAGCGGCCTGACGGGCGCCCTGTTCTATCCACTGCTTCATATGTGGCTCAAGAAGACGGCACCGTCGGAGTACCTCCCGCGCGCCAAGCGGCTCTCCGGCAAACGGCGCCTGGAGGCGGGCCCGGGTGACTGGCGCCGCTGGGCGCTCACTATGGGCCTGGCGCTGTTCATCGCGACCGTGGCGCTTCTCGGGTTCCTCATCGGTGTGCTGAAGAGCTCGGGTCCCGACGGCATCGCTGAGGGCGTCGTGATCGGCGTGGTCGTCGCATGGGGCTTCGTGACGCTGGAGGACGCGCGGCGCATCGGCAGGATCGAAAGCGATCAGGGCCGGCGCTACTTCACCGCGAGCAACCGCCCGACGGGCGCGGGAACAAAGCTCGTGTGGGTTCCACACGATGGGGCCGACGAAACATCCGACGCGGCGGCCGAACCGACCGCCTGACGGTGTGAAGGCCGGCCGGGCCGAGGCAGCGCCCGAACCACGATCACTCGTCGACGGCAGGACCCAGCCGGCTTCGACGATCCCCGCGGTTGAAGTGCACGAGAGGCCGCCCTTCAGGCGGCCTGGCGGTTGGCCGGGGCGGGTGGGTGGATTGCCCTTCCGCCAGGCCGGGACAACGAAACGCTCGAACCACCCCACCCCGGGCCCGATTAGTTGCATCCTGCAATTGTCTCGGGATCAGGCGTAGGATAGTTCGCCTGCGAA
>CAYOSM010000245.1:0-1279 GCA_964406645.1 uncultured Bifidobacteriaceae bacterium
GCTTTCCGCCCGTAAGACCCCTTGCTTTAGCGATGGGGATATAAGGGCGCTGGTTGTACTCAACCAGGATATAGTTCCAAGACTGTACGAATATTGTTTTATACAGAATGTTACCATTTGACATTTTGCATAAAATATAATACGATACAGCTATGAAAACGTACAAGTATCGCATTTACCCAACCAAAGCACAGGCGACAATCCTTGACAATATGCTTGAGGAATGCCGCTGGCTCTACAACAAGATTCTTGAAACTCGCAAAAACACTTACGAGCAAAGCGGGATCTCTTTGGGTAATTACGATACAATGACGATGATTCCGGGCTGGAAGAAAGAACGTCCACCCCTGAAATCGGTTCACTCTCAAGTCTTGCAAAACGTAAACGTTCGTGTCGAACTGGCCTATCAAGCTTTCTTTCGTCGTGTCAAGGCTCACCCAGAGGGTACCCGAGAACCAGGCTATCCACGCTTTAAGGGCTATGGTCGATACGACAGCATGACTTACCCGCAATACGGCAACGGCGTCAGACTTGAGGGCAGCATCCTGGTTCTGTCCAAGCTGGGCAATGTCAAAGTCAAGTTGCATCGGGAGTTGTGTGGGAAGCCTAAGACTGTTTGTGTTCGCCGTGTCGCTGGTGGCAAATGGTTTGCCACCTTCTCTTGTGCGTGTGAAGCAACAGCCTTGCCAGATGAACCTAAGCGGGTTGGCGTCGATGTTGGTTTGCAAACTTTTGCTACGTTCAGTACTGGTGAGAAGATTGCTAATCCCCGGTTCTTCAAGCATGAGCAAGGCGCTTTGGCTAAAGCCCAACGTCAGATGAGCAAACATGCCAAAGGCACGCCAGAAAGAACCAAGCGACGCAAGGTTGTTTCTCGTATTCACGAACGAATCACCAACAAGCGGACTGACTTTGCGCATCAACAGTCGAGAAGGTTGGTCAATACCTACGGCGTGATTGTCTTTGAAAAGCTTGCCGTAGTCGATATGATGAGTAATCACACGCAAGTCTTTGGCAACAAACTCAACAAGAGCATTGCGGATGTTGCTTGGTCTCAACTCGCACAGTTCACAGCCTACAAAGCGGAAGATGCTGGTAGGCTGTTCTTGCAAGTTGATCCACGCAACACAAGCAAAATGTGTTCTCGTTGCGCTTCGCTTGTCGTAAAAGACTTGTCTGTTCGTATTCACGATTGTCCTCATTGTGGTTTGGTGCTTGATAGAGACCACAATGCCGCTATTAATATTCTCGCTCTGGGATTACAGAGCGTCAACGCCAG
>CAYOSM010000246.1:0-1261 GCA_964406645.1 uncultured Bifidobacteriaceae bacterium
GTGATCAGCCACGTACGTGCCGTGGATTAGCCATGACTAATTCATATATGAGTTCTGCCGAACGCGCCGCCGGAGCACGTTTGGTCGCTCGCCGGACAACGGGACCCAGGTGCCAGGCACCTGAGTCCCGTTCAACCGACGGTCAAATCATGAAATGCCTGCTAATCAGGCCGTTGCCCGTTTTTGTCGCGCGAATCACGGGACTCGGGTGCCTGGCACCTCGGTCCCGTTCCCGTTCGCCGGACGGACGAGTATTCCCGCAGTTTGCGTACTTCGCCATCCGTCCCAGGGGGTGGAAATGCGCCCGTCATCGGTTGAACCCGTAACGGACATCGCAGGGAGGAGACTCATGCCGCGCGCACATCGGACTCAGGGAGCCGGGCTCACCCATCACGTCATGGCCAGGGGCAACAACCGGCGCGACATCTTCGAGGACGATCACGACCGGTTCTCGTTCCTGGGCATGGTCGAAGAGACGCGACGACGACGGGACTGGCGCATCCACGCCTGGTGTCTCATGACGAACCACGTCCATCTGCTCGTCACCACCGAGGAACCCGACCTCTCCGCAGGACTCCGCGACGTCCTCGGTCGATATGCCCGGCGCTACAACCACTTCAACGAGCGCACCGGGCATCTGTTCGGCCAGCGATTCCGATCGATCCTCGTGACGTCGGACGAGCAGTACCTGACGACCGTGCGCTACATCAACCGCAACCCCGTCGAGGCAGGACTCACCGACCGGCCCGATCACGATGCCTGGAGCGGGTACGCACTCCGTCGTAGCCCGTACCCGCCCGTCACGCTCGACGAGACGATGACGCTCGATATGCTCCATCCCGTCGCCGCTGTGGCCGAGCGCCAGCTCCGCGAACTCATCCACTCGGACCGCACGCCCCACCGTGCGGCCGCGCCCCGTCCGGCGATCCGCACGCTGATCCTGACAATGGGCCGACGAAGCGGCGCACGTGCCGCGGCCGCACTCGGTTACGAGCGCACGGAGATCGCGAGGACCCTCGGGATCACGGTGCGCGCGCTCGATTGGACCCTCCACCGGACGTGACGACCGTCGACCTCCCCATTCCGCTTCCTCGGCATGCGACCGGGTCGCCGTAGCCGGGTCCGCGGACCCCGCCGATAGAGTGCGGGCCGTTATCTCCGGCCACAACGCGGATCGGATACCCGCATCGATCCGAGGGACAGGACCCCATGAGCTTCGGACGCCTCCTCACCGCCGCCGCGATCCTCACGATCGCCGGCG
>CAYOSM010000247.1:0-1257 GCA_964406645.1 uncultured Bifidobacteriaceae bacterium
GCGTCCATGCATTGAGAAAGCCATCGGCGTCCTCGAGGACGACCTTTAGCCCCGCAGGCACTCGAAAAACGGCAGGTTGGCGGACAGTGTGCAGGGTGTCTGACTCCCGATGGATACGGCAGGAGGGGCCGGCAGGCCGATACCGGGGCAGCGGCAATGAGGGGGCGCGACCGCTGGTGTCTGACACCAGTGACGATGATCGTTTCCGTGCCTCGCCGGCAGGGTGTCTGACACCCGAAGGAAACGGCAAGAGGTGCGAGCGGGCAGATGCCCGGAGCAACGGCAAGAGGGAGTAGGCAGGCTGGTGTCTGACACCAGTGACGATGATCGTTTCCGTGCCTCGCCGGCAGGGTGTCTGACACCCGAAGGAAACGGCAAGAGGTTCCAGCAAGCGGATACCGGAGGCAGCGGCAAAGAGGAGCGCGACCGCTGGTGTCTGACACCAGTGACAATGGCCGCTTCCGTGCCGAGCCAGCAGGGTGTCTGACACCCGAAGAAGACGGCAAGAGGTCCAACAGCCCGACACCAGAAGCAAACCGCATGAGGGGCCAGCAGGCCGACACACCGCACGAGGGCGCGCCCGCCCCGCCGCTCACCCCACGACGGAACGGGAACCGCGATGGATCAGGGCCGGACGGCTCCCATGTAGCTCATCCGGGAGATCGAGGCGACACGGACGACATCCCCGGTGTGCGGAGCGTGGACCATCATGCCGTTGCCGATGTAGATGCCCATGTGACCGAGCCCGTTGAAGAAGACGAGGTCGCCGACCTGCAGATCACCCGTCACGCGCGGGTACGCGGACCAGATCGCCCCGGTGTAGTGGGCCATCGAGACGCCGACCTTGCCGTACGCGTACATCGCGAGGCCGGAGCAGTCGAAGCCTGACGGCGAGGCTCCGCCCCACCGGTAGGGGACGCCCAGGTACTGCATGGCGACCTGTGCGGCACGGGCGTTCCGGGCGCTTCCGCCGGATGAGGCCGTGGTGGTCGTCGACGGTGACGATGAGCCGCCCGATGAGGAGGGGGACGTGGTCTGGCTGCCGGTCGACGGTGCCGCTGCGGCGGCCGGGGTGGTGTCCCTGCTCTGCTGGCTGCGCATCATGGCCCGTGCGCGACGGTCCTCGGCGGCGCGACGGGCGGCCTCGCGCCGCTGCTCGGCGGCGAGCTCCGTCGCCAGACGCCCCTTGGCGCTCGACAGCACCGCCTGGCGGCGGGCGAGGAGCTGGGTGACGACCTGCTTCTGTTCGAGGCGCGC
>CAYOSM010000248.1:0-1257 GCA_964406645.1 uncultured Bifidobacteriaceae bacterium
GAGTAGGGTAGGCGGCCAGCGAGTTGCTCTGGGTGAGTACTTTTCCAACCGCCCCCCTCCGAACCGGACGTGACAGTTTCCCGTCATCCGGCTCTCCGGCGACTAGGTGAGTTTGGGACCGTCATAAGTGCCGGCATGGATGCGTTGATGACATGTGCGGCAGACCACTAGGGTCTTGCGGCGTATTGCCAGCATCTTGACCACCCAAGCCGGTTTCTGACCCCTGCGGGCTTGCTCGCGGACATCCGCTAGTTTTTTGACATGATGCACCTCAATGTTCTTGGTCGAGCCACATAGTTCACACTGTTGAGCTTGTAACCGGTCCGAGAGTTGCGATGTGGTACCATAGGGAACAAAGTGGTTGTCGTTGAGTGCCGTCGTCACCCGTTGATAGTGGATAGGCTTCGTGCCAAAGGTGGCCACCAGGGGTGGTTTCCCTTCCCGTTGAAGGGTTGCCCGGATGCCTTTCAGCCCGCCCTTTGGACAATCGCGGTAATTCCGATAGACCGTTCTGACACTACATTTATACTTGTTGGCTAACGTTTTGACCAGAGAAACTTCCATTGTCCATTTGACGCGGTGGAGCGCCGTGACGTTGACTGCCATTGGGTAGTAGTTGGCTAGCCCTGACCATTGGGTCTGGTACCACATGACAATGTCATAGTCCGTTCGCCCTTGGAGTTCTGGCCGTCTTGTCGGTTTCCCTTTTGTGCTGAACTTGCGTAGCCATTGTTGTTTGACTTCCGACGGTACCCGTAACATGGGCAGACCATTGATTGCTCTGCGTTTTGTACCGTTGACTTGGGCCGTGATTCGTGCATTTTCCCAACAGATATGGATGTTGTACCCCAGGAAGCGGGCCGGAGCATCTTTAGCGTTCGTAATGAGGGTCTTTTCTGCCGATAGCTCCAAGGCGAGTTGTTCTGCCAAAAAGGTGCGTAGGCGTTGCTTAATGGCTTCGGCTTCCGCCTTTGGGCCTTCAAAGCCCAGGATGAAGTCATCGGCATAGCGGACATAGCGTAAGCGGCGATAGTTCGGGTCGATCGCTGCCCGTGATGGTGTCTGATACATCTGTTGAGTGAGTTGCCGATAGGTTTCGGGGTTCCCAGTTGCTTTGGCCCGGTTTCGCTGCCGTCGGATGGCTTCGTAGTCCGGGTTTTTCTGTCGTTGCTCTCCTTGGTTGTACGCAGGCAGCAGTTCTCGTTCCACAAACTGGTCAAGTTCGTTCAGGTAGATATTCGCGAGCAGAGGGCTGAG
>CAYOSM010000249.1:0-1249 GCA_964406645.1 uncultured Bifidobacteriaceae bacterium
GGTCGTGGTCCTCGCCGTCGTGGCCGTGCTGGTGGCGACCACGCCGCCGTTGTAGCGATCGCCATCGCGGAAAGACGGAGCCACCAAGGCGCATCTACCGTCAGACACCGGCCTTCCACTTCACCCCCGCGGCATCGACGGTGACATCGCTATCGGTCTCCGTACGGAGCGCGTGGTCAATCCGCCATGGGAGAATGACCGTCGCGCCACCCAAGTCTGTCGCATCGAGTGTCTGGCAATTGTCCATCGCGAGTGTCATGGATCAGCAGGGACATTCTGAGCGGGTGGTACGTCATGGTCTCCGTGCAGATGATGAGGTCGTCGTAGGGAGTTGGTACCTTTGCCGCAGACCTTGTGACTGACAGTCTCCACAAGCTTGCGGATGGCGAGAGAGCAGCGGCGATCGCTATCGCCAGCCGTGTCGGTGCCACAGCACGAGCCCATGACATAGACGGTCGACAAGGCGCGGTGGACGTAGAACTCGTCTATCCAGACGGATCGGTTGCGGCTCTCGAGGTCTCAAGCTGTGCAGGACAAGGTGTTCGGCAACGTGACAGCCTTCTTGCTGCTGATGGCAACGAATGGCCGGCCCCAGGAGAGGCGACCTGGGATATCCGCGTCGGCAGTCCGGAAACAATTCCTGAACTCCGTGTCCGGTACGGCAGAATCATTCGAGCGCTCGAACAACACGGCATGACCAGTGTAGACCTGCCGCATCGATCAGCCTCACCATCCGAGCTGGCCGATCTCGAATGGTTGGAAAGCACGGACGTAACGTTCAGTCGTATGTCCACGAGATCTGGCCGTGAGCCCGTTGTCTATGTCCTTCCTCATGGTGCAAGCGGGATGGTTGACGATCAGCTGGTCGGTCTCGGTGATGCTGTCGTCATGTTGCTTCAACAACCGAACCAGCTGCGGCATATCGAGAAGCTGAGACGTTCAGGGTGCCGTGAGACGCATCTCTTCCTCGTCCTGCACGAGGGCGCGTTGCCCTTTGCCCAAATGTCGGCCCTCATGGGGAGGGTTAAGAACCTGCCTGAATGCTCTGCGCCGCCTCTGCCAGGCGGCTTGACCCATCTGTGGTTCGTATCCGTTTACTCTCACGTTCTTGTCGAAACAAGCGGCAGAACGTGGCGCTTTCACGATCTGATGGACGAGACAGAACGGTGAGACAGCCCTCAGCGTGTGATCGGCTCAGTACGAACGTGCGACGTAGATGCGCTCCACCGCCGGGCGGCCGGTGAAGACG
>CAYOSM010000250.1:0-1248 GCA_964406645.1 uncultured Bifidobacteriaceae bacterium
TGGGCTGCTGCCGGATTCCTAGACACCTTGTTAAGGTGGGCTGGGAAGCCGGAGGTGGCAGATGGCGAAGCGCAGGATCTTTACGCGGGAGTTCAAGCTGGAGGCGGTGAAGCTGGTACGGGAGCGCGGGGTATCAGTAGCCCAGGCGGCCCGGGATCTGGGGCTCCACGAGAACGTATTGCGCAAGTGGATACGGGCGTTGGCTGACGATCCCGCGCATCCGTTTCCAGGTCACGGCCAGATGAGGCCCGAGCAGGCCGAGATTGCGGCGTTGAAGAAGGAAGTCGCGAAGCTGAAGATGGAGCGCGACATCCTAAAAAAAGCCGCGGCCTATTTCGCCAAGGAGTCGACGTGAAGTTCGGCTTCGTGGCGAAGCACCGAGGGGCCTGGCCGGTGTCGATGATGTGCGGGGCGCTCGGTGTCTCGCGTGCAGGGTTCTACGCCTGGCTGACCCGGCCGCCGAGCCGGCGTTCGGTCGATGATGACCGCTTGGGGCGTTGGGTCCGTCAGAGTTTCCTGGGCAGTGACCGGACGTACGGCGCGCGGCGTGTCTGGCGCGATGTACTCGAGCTTGGCGGGAGCTGTGGGCTGCACCGGATCGAGCGTCTGATGCGATTACAGGGTCTCAGAGCCCGTCCTCGGCGTCGTGGCCTGCCGGTGGATCGAGGGGCCCGTGACCCCGCGTCGATGGCGCTGAATGTGCTCGACCGGCAGTTCGCGGCGTCCGCACCGGACCAGAAGTGGGTCGCTGACTTCACGTATCTGTGGACCGCCGAGGGCTGGCTGTACATTGCCGTGGTCCTCGATTTGTACTCGCGGCGAATCGTCGGCTGGTCGATGAGCCAGGGCATGACCGCGCAGCTGGTGACCGACGCGCTCATGATGGCGCTGTGGAGGCGTGGCAGGCCCGAGTCGCTGATGCATCACTCGGACCGTGGCAGCCAGTACACCAGCGAGTCGTTCCAGCGCCTGCTCCGGGATCTGGGTATCACCTGCAGCATGAGTCGTTCCGGCAACGTCTGGGACAACTCCGCGGTCGAGAGCTTCTTTTCTTCGCTGAAGACGGAGAGAACGGCCCGGAAGGTCTATCGGACCCGGGACGAAGCCAAGGCCGATGTCTTCGATTACATCGAGTCGTTCTACAATCGGACCAGGAGGCACTCGACCCTGGGGTACCTCAGTCCAGAACAGTACGAGGAACAGGGTGGATTAGCCTAAGTCGGTGTCGTCGGAACCGGCAGCAGCCCA
>CAYOSM010000251.1:0-1242 GCA_964406645.1 uncultured Bifidobacteriaceae bacterium
TGGCCGTGGCGATCGCGGCACGGCGCGGCGCGACCTACCGCCTGACCTTCGCACGCCCCTGATCGGATCCACCGAGCGCGGTGCTCGATGACCGAGCACCGCGTCGGGCGATGTGAGGGTCAGTACGCGACGGTGAACCGCTTCTGATGGTGTGCGGGCTTCTCGACCTCCAGTACGACGGCGAGCGCGAGGTCGGGTCCGGAGATGGCGGAGTCGCCGTTCTCGTCCGCCAGGAGCACGTCGCCTCCGGTGCGGAAGCTGCCGGTGAGCTCTCCGGCAGCCCACGGCCCGAAGGCGGCGGCGGGGCTCACGAAGAACCACTCCAACTCGCCGGATCCGGCCCGGAGATCCTCGAGGACCCCGTCGAGCTCGTTCGCCTCGGCGCGGTAGTCCTCGGGGAAGTCGGGGGTGTCGACCAGCTTGGGACCGCCCGGTGCCACGAGGAGTGATCCGGCGCCGCCGACCACCCCGAGGCGCACGCCGTTCGCCGCCGACCGGGCCGCAATTCGGCCTTCGAGCGTACGGAGGTCATCCGGTGCCGCCAGGTCGCCGCGCGGGGACAGGGCCGAGATCACCACGTCAGTTCCGGATGTCGCGGTCTCGAGCGTCGCCTCGTCGCGGAGGTCGCCCTGCCGGTACTCGACCCCGTCGTGCGGGGTCTCAGGGACGGAGCGACTGTACGCCACGACCTCGTGTCCCCGGTCGGCGGCGACCGCCGCGATGTTCGATCCGACGTAGCCGGTACCGCCGAGTACGGTGATGCGCGCCATGTCTGCCTGTCCTTCGGTGGTGGGTGTGCAGGGCCGCTTCCTGTGGCGCCCTTCATCAGTTACCGTAGGAGAGTGACTTACGAAAGGGAAGAAGGCACCGAAAAGTGCGTGACGCACGTGAAGGTGACGATTGGACGGGAACGGAGGCATGGCCGACGATGAATGACATCGAGTGGACCCCATATGACCGCGACTGCCCCACCCGGCGACTTCTCGATCGGATCGGGGACCGGTGGACGGTGCTCGTCATCGGTGCGCTCGGCGACAGGTCGCACCGCTTCTCGGAGATCGCCCGTCGTGTGGACGGCATCTCTCAGAAGATGCTCACGCAGACGCTGCGCAACCTCGAGGGGGACGGCATCGTGACGCGAACCGTCTATCCCGAGGTGCCGCCGCGGGTGGAGTACGCGCTCACCCCGATGGGGCTCACCCTGCGGGAGCCGCTCCGCGCGCTCGAGGAGTGGGCGATCGC
>CAYOSM010000252.1:0-1222 GCA_964406645.1 uncultured Bifidobacteriaceae bacterium
AGGTGGGCAAGAAGGATGTGGTGGATGCCCTCGCCACCGTCGTGAAGGCCATGGCGAACGGCCATCGCCTCGAGCTGATCGAACTGCTGGCACAGGGTGAGCACTCGGTGGAGGCACTCGCCCAGAGGGCCGGCATGGGCGTCACCTCCACGTCCGCCCACCTGCAGATCCTGAAGCGGGCCGGTCTCGTCATGACCCGGAGGGAGGGGACCACCATCCACCACCGGCTGGCGGGAGACGACGTCGCCGAGCTCTACGTCGCCGCGAAGCGTGTGGCGATGGCGCGGTCGGCGGTGCTCCGCGACCGGTTCCAAGCGTTCATGGACCAGCCCGCCGCAGGTCCGGCGACGCCCACCATCCGGCCGCAGGACGTGACCCCCGGCATGACGGTGCTGGATGTCCGCCCGCGCGACGAGTACCTCGCCGGTCACCTTCCGGGCGCCATCTCCATTCCGTTCTCCGAACTCCCCGATCGGTACGGCGAGATACCGTCGGATCGACAGGTCGTCCTCTACTGCCGCGGCCAGTTCTGCCGATTCGCGCGGGAGGGCGCGACGTGGCTACGCGACCGTGGTTTCCGGGCCGTGGCGATGGATCAGGGCGTCGTCGAGCTGCGTGCCGACGACGGTGTCGTACTCGATGCCGCCTGAGATCGCGGACGGCTCCGCCGTCACATCGATGAGCGATGAGATCCGACGTGTCCAGCGGCGCACGCTCATCGTGGTCATGCTCAGCCAGATCCTCGGCGGGGCCGGACTCGCGGCCGGGATCTCGGTCGGAGCGCTCCTCGCGCAGGACATGCTGGGCGGCGAGAGCCTCTCCGGGTTGCCGACGGCACTCTTCACCACGGGATCGGCGCTGGCCGCCTATCTCGTGGGGCGCTTCACCCACCGGCTCGGACGCCGATTCGGTCTCGGCCTGGGATTCGCGGCCGGCGGCGTGGGCGCCATCGGCGTCGTCGCGGCGGCGATGATCGACAACGTGCCGCTTCTCTTCGTGTCCCTCTTCGTCTACGGATCGGGCACGGCGACCAACCTGCAGGCGCGCTACGCCGGCACGGATCTCGCGGAACCCTCACGCCGTGGCACCGCCATCAGCATCGCCATGGTCGCGACGACCGTCGGAGCCGTCGCCGGACCCAACCTCATCGATCCGCTCGGTGATCTCGCGGTCGCCATGGGCATCCCCGCCCTGGCCGGGCCGTTCCTCCTCGCCGCGGTCG
>CAYOSM010000253.1:0-1197 GCA_964406645.1 uncultured Bifidobacteriaceae bacterium
AATGGCAAAAGAGAAATTTGAGCGGACGAAGCCGCACGTGAACGTAGGGACGATTGGTCACGTGGACCATGGGAAGACGACGCTGACGGCGGCGATCACGACGGTGCTGGCGACGAAGTTCGGTGGTGCGGCCAAGGCGTACGACCAGATCGACGCGGCGCCGGAGGAGAAGGCGCGCGGGATCACGATCAACACGGCGCACGTGGAGTACGAGACGGCCAACCGGCACTACGCGCACGTGGACTGCCCGGGGCACGCGGACTACGTGAAGAACATGATCACGGGCGCAGCGCAGATGGACGGCGCGATCCTGGTGTGCTCGGCCGCCGACGGCCCGATGCCGCAGACGCGCGAGCACATCCTGCTGGCGCGCCAGGTGGGCGTGCCGTACATCATCGTGTTCCTGAACAAGTGCGACATGGTGGACGACGCCGAGCTGCTCGAGCTGGTGGAGATGGAAGTGCGCGAGCTGCTCTCCAAGTACGAATTCCCGGGCGACGACACGCCGATCGTCAAGGGCTCGGCCAAGCTGGCGCTCGAAGGCGACAAGGGCGAGCTGGGCGAGCAGGCGATCATGCAACTGGCCGATGCGCTGGACAGCTACATCCCGACGCCGGAGCGGGCGGTGGACGGAGCGTTCCTGATGCCGGTGGAAGACGTGTTCTCGATCTCGGGGCGCGGCACGGTGGTCACGGGGCGTATCGAGCGCGGGGTGATCAAGGTGGGCGAGGAAATCGAGATCGTGGGGATCGCGGCCACGCAGAAGACGACGTGCACGGGCGTGGAGATGTTCCGCAAGCTGCTGGACCAGGGTCAGGCGGGGGACAACGTGGGCATTCTGCTGCGCGGGACCAAGCGCGAGGAAGTGCAGCGCGGGCAGGTGCTGTGCAAGCCGGGCTCGATCAAGCCGCACACGCACTTCACGGGTGAGGTGTACGTGCTGAGCAAGGACGAGGGGGGCCGGCACACGCCGTTCTTCAACAACTACCGTCCGCAGTTCTACTTCCGCACGACGGACGTGACGGGCTCGATCGAGCTGCCGGAGGGCAAGGAGATGGTGATGCCCGGGGACAACGTGTCGATCACGGTCAAGCTGATTGCGCCGATCGCGATGGAGGAGGGGCTGCGCTTCGCGATCCGCGAGGGCGGGCGTACCGTGGGCGCCGGCGTCGTCGCCAAAATCATCGAGTAAGGAGC
>CAYOSM010000254.1:0-1191 GCA_964406645.1 uncultured Bifidobacteriaceae bacterium
TACTCGACGATTTTAGCGACGACGCCTGCGCCGACGGTGCGGCCGCCTTCGCGGATCGCGAAGCGCAAGCCTTCATCCATGGCGATCGGGGCGATCAGGTTGACCTGCATGGAGATGTTGTCCCCAGGCATCACCATCTCGGTGCCCGACGGCAGTTCGATCGTGCCCGTCACGTCCGTCGTGCGGAAGTAGAACTGCGGACGGTAGTTCGAGAAGAACGGCGTATGACGGCCGCCTTCGTCCTTCGTCAGGATGTAGCACTCGCACTTGAACTTCGTGTGCGGCGTGATCGAACCCGGCTTCGCGAGGACCTGGCCACGCTCGACGTCTTCACGCTTCGTGCCGCGCAGCAGCGCGCCGATGTTGTCGCCCGCCTCACCCTGATCGAGCAGTTTGCGGAACATTTCGACGCCGGTCACGACCGTCGTCTGCGTTTCCTTCAGACCGATGATCTGACACTCTTCGCCGACCTTCACGATGCCGCGCTCAACGCGACCCGTCACGACCGTGCCGCGGCCCGAGATCGAGAACACGTCTTCGATCGGCATCAGGAACGGCTTGTCCTTCGGACGTTCCGGCTGCGGGATGTAAGCGTCGACCTGGTTCATCAGCTCCAGGATCGCTTCCTTGCCCAGCTTGTCGTTCGAGTTCTCGAGCGCCGCCAGCGCGGAGCCGCGCACGATCGGGATCTTGTCGCCCGGGAAGTTGTACTTCGACAGAAGCTCACGGACTTCCAGCTCAACCAGGTCAAGCAGTTCCGGATCGTCGACCATGTCGCACTTGTTCAGGAACACAACGATCGCAGGAACGCCGACCTGGCGCGCCAAGAGGATGTGTTCGCGCGTCTGCGGCATCGGGCCGTCGGCCGCCGACACAACCAGGATCGCGCCGTCCATCTGCGCCGCGCCCGTGATCATGTTCTTCACGTAGTCCGCGTGGCCCGGGCAATCGACGTGCGCGTAGTGACGGTTGTCCGTCGTGTACTCAACGTGCGCCGTCGAGATCGTGATCCCGCGCGCCTTCTCTTCAGGCGCCTTGTCGATCTGGTCGTAGGCCGTGAACGTCGCACCGCCCTTCTCCGCCAGAACCTTCGTGATCGCTGCCGTCAACGACGTCTTGCCATGGTCAACGTGACCAATCGTCCCGACGTTGCAGTGCGGCTTATTCCGCTGGAATTTCTCTTTAGACATG
>CAYOSM010000255.1:0-1172 GCA_964406645.1 uncultured Bifidobacteriaceae bacterium
ACGTCGCCCGCGTCCAGACGGCCAAGGACCGTCGTGAAGGAGCTCGGGACCACGATCTCAGGTGCACTGCCCGGGATCGTCACGTACTGGTCACCAGCGATCAAGCCTAGGTCAACTAGCCGCGGCTCGCCCAGGTTGTCCGCTCCGCCCAAGCCCTTCAGGAATTGGTTGCTCAGGAAATCGAACCCATCGTTGAAGACGAAGATCGTGAGCTTGATGTCGCCGGAACCGGCCCCAATCTGGGCAAGCGGGATCTTGACTTCCATGCCCGTCGCGACTGGTGCACCGTTCCCCGGATCCACGCCGATGCCGCCGGGCACGCCAGCCACGTTCGAGTTATTCAGCGTGTATTGGGCGTTGAACGGGTTGTTCCCGCCAGAGAGCGTGCCGTCGGAGCCAGGGTTCGCAGTGCCCATGTAATAGGCCACGCCTCCGTCGGCAACCTTTTTGACCTCAGAGTAGTTGAGGTACAAGGCCGCCGGGTCTCCACCACACACCAGCCCGAGGAAATGGTCCGCCTCGAAGCCAGCGTCGAACATCAGGCCATTGCCCGAGCCGTCATCGCCGAACCGGATGAACCGGTTGAAGTCAATGTCGGGTAGGTCGGTTGGGAGACGGTTGTAGCCGCCCGCCTGGGAGTCTACGAAGATCGCGATCTTGTTGAACGTCGTCGGGCCGCCTTCCAGGTTGCCTCCGATAAAGAGGTAGAGGTCGGTAGCCGTTCGCCGAACGTGGAGATTGTCCAGTTCAGAGCCGTTTGCGGGCCCGACAAGGCCAAGGTTGCTGTCGCCGAAGCCAGTCTCGTTGTTCTGGACTGCGAGTGCCGCGCCGTAGGCGGCGTCCCGCTGACCATCCATGGTGATCTGGGCGAATGCGGCACCGGCGCCGCAGGCCACGAGGGCCAGGGCAAGAGTTCGTTGCATTTTCATCTTTTCTTCTCCTCATTGAGACCGCGCAAATCGGGCTGACTTAGGCGGGAGAATACGTATTCTCAAGCACATGTTACATCAAAGTCGCATGGTTCTGTGCAGCGAACTGCGAGATCGTGCCCGTATTCTTGCCGGACTTTGTCGCTTGGGCAGAGCCTCCACGTGCCGCAGTACGCTCGGTCGGCAAGAGAAGGCCCCCCGGCTTGCCGGGGGGCCTTTTTGGTCGTTCGCCGCTAGGCGGCG
>CAYOSM010000256.1:0-1163 GCA_964406645.1 uncultured Bifidobacteriaceae bacterium
AGTACGGTTGGCGCTGTCCTTACGAAGACTCCCGACGACGAATCCGATCTTCACGATGTTCTCCCGATTCTCTCCACTCGAAACGGACTGAAGTCCGCTTATTTGTCGAGTGGGACGGTATCATAAGTGGACCGCGGTCCGTTAAAGGTGTGTGCGAATGCCCCCTCCGACATCCCGAAGCCCTCTCGTCGTCGGCCCCTCCGTCCCCTCGTGCCGGCGCGCGGACGCCGTCCGCAACCGCGAGGCGATCCTCGACGCGGCCCGGCGCATCGTCGCGACCTGCGGGGCGGACGGCCTGACCATGGACGCCGTCGCACGTGAGGCCGGCGTCGGCAAGGGCACGCTCTTCCGCCACTTCGAGGGCCGGGCAGGTCTCATCCACGCACTGATGGAATCCGGCGAGCGCGACTTCCAGGAGAGCTTCCTCACCGGTCCGCCGCCCCTCGGTCCGGGGGCCTCCGCCGCCGATCGCATCCGCGTCTTCGGCCCCGCGCTCATCGCGCATCGGCGCGCCAACCTCCCGCTCATGATGGAGAGCCGTGATGCGCTGCTGGACCACCCGGTCTACGGAGCGTGGCATCTCCATCTGCGCCTTCTCCTGGAGGAGGCCGGCACGGTCGCCGACGCCGGGATCGCCGCGCACCTCCTTCTGGCGGGGACGGATCCCCCGCTTCTCGCGAAGCTGTCGGAGGACGCCGACGACGCGACCTGGACGGATCTCGAGGTGGCGTGGATCGCCATGGCCGACGGCATCGTCGCCGGCGGCTGACACCACATGCGAATGCGGCCGCACCGACCCGCGGCCCGCGGACAGGAGACACACGATGGAATCCGGCATCTCCGTGACACGACTCGACCCCGACTCGGGCGAGCGCTTCCAGACACTCCGGCGCGAGCTGGGGGTGACGACGATCGGCATGAACCTGATCACACTCCAGCCCGGCGAGCGCGGCCGCATCCACCGGCATGAGCGTCAGGAGGAGGTCCTCGTCGTCCTGGAGGGGATCCTGGACGTCGTGACGCCGGACGGGACGACGGAGGTTCCGGAACAAAGCGCCATCCGCGTCGGACCCGAGGTCCGCCGTCAGATCGTCAACCGCGGCCCCGGGCGGACGGTCATCCTGGCCCTCGGCGGCGCCAACCCGCACGACGGACGCGACGGC
>CAYOSM010000257.1:0-1123 GCA_964406645.1 uncultured Bifidobacteriaceae bacterium
GTGGTGCCGATGCCCATCACCTTCAGCTCGGCGCCCTGGTCGTTGACGTACTGCTCCAGCTCGCCGAGCACCTCCTGGGTGTCGACGATCGGGTTGCCCTTGGAGAGCTGGTAGCTCTTCACCAGGACGTTGCGGTCCTTGTCGAGCAGGACGGCCTTGGTGGACGTCGAGCCACCGTCCAGGCCGACGAACGCCTCGACCACCTCGCCCTTCTCGAACGTGACCGGCTGGAACTTGTGGACGCGGTAGCGCTCCTTGAACTCCTCCAGCTCCTCGGGGGAGTCGGAGAGGCCCTTGCTGCCCGACGCGGCCTTCTCCTCGAGGCGGCCGACGTCGATGTAGTGGCGAAGGAGCTGCGTGCCGCGGTAGACGCCGACGTCGGGCCCCTCGCTGAGGCCGAACTCCACGGCACCGAGGGCCGCGAAGTACTGGGCGTTGTCGGGGACCTTGATGAGCTCGCGCGGATCGACACCCTCGGGGAGCGGCGTGCCGCGCTCCTCCCAGATGGGCGGGATGTTGTCCTTCCAGGCCTCCACCATGCCGCGGATGAAGGTGTTGGGGCCGCCGAGCAGGAGCACCTCCGGAAGGAGGGTGTTGCCGCGCGTGAGGACGGAGAGGTTCTGACCGATGATCGCGTCGAAGAGCGACGCCATCAGCTGGTCGTTGGGCACCCCCATCTTCTGCAGCGAGTTGATGTCCGTCTCGGCGAACACGCCGCACTTGCCGGCCACCGGGTGCAGCTTGATGCCCGTGTAGCCCATCTCGCAGAGCTGTTCGGCCGGGATGTGGAGCTTGGCGTTGATCTTGTCGATGACCGCGCCCGTACCACCGGCGCACTTGTCGTTCATCGACGGGATCTTCTTCTTCTTGCCGGTCTCGGGGTCTTCCTTGAAGATGATGATCTTCGCGTCCTGACCGCCGAGCTCGATCACCGAGCCGCACGCCGGATAGAGCTTCTCCACCGCTAGGGAGACGGCGTTGACCTCCTGCACGAACTTCGCGCCGATGCGCGGGGCGATGCCGGATCCGCCGGACCCGGTGATGAAGACGCGCATCTCGTCATACGGGACCGGGAAGTCCGACTCGATCATCGTGAGGAACTCGAGGCACTTCTCGGGCTGTT
>CAYOSM010000258.1:0-1098 GCA_964406645.1 uncultured Bifidobacteriaceae bacterium
CGCTCGGGCCACCATGCGTACCGGGGCGGCCTCCTCGAGCACACCGTCGGGGTGGCGTCCCTCGCCCAGACGCTCACGCAGTGGCACCCGCGCCTCGATCCCGACCTGCTCGTCGCGGCGGCGCTCGTGCACGACGTGGGCCACATCCGGGGGTGGCGCCTCGGTGCCACGTTCGAGCTCACCGACGAGGGCCGCATGCTGGGTCACGTCGCCATCGGTCACGAGATCATCGACGCCGCCGCACGACGACGCCATCTGGCGGAGGCCCGGCGCCTGGCGCTTCTCCACGTCGTGGGATGGCATCACGGGCCACCGGCCGGCCAGCCGATCCACTCCGGATCGCCGGAGGCCCTCGCGCTCATGCGGATCAACGCGCTGGAGACCCAGGTGAAGAGCCGGCTGGAGGGCAACGGTCCCATCGAGGACTCCCTGGCCTGACCACCGCTCGGTCCGTCGTGCGTGAGCGCACGCCGGGCGTCTGTCGATGAGGTAGCTCGCACCCCTGGTTCGGTCGGCCGCCGCTGATTGCGCGGCTCCGATAACACGATGGTTTGGGCCTTGTGCGATTCGTCACGGGACTGAGGTGCCAGGCACCCCGGTCCCGTTATCGGGAGGGTCGTCAGAGAAATCACCTGGAAACAGGCATGTGCATCGTCGAACTCGGTGCGTGAGCGGGACTCAGGTGCCTGGCACCTCGGTCCCGTTCACCGGCGACGGGCCAGGGTCTGACCCCCGCGTCAGGGATGTCCGTGCGGCCTCGGCGGATGCCTTGTCTATCCTCTGGCGGAGGAATTCGGACGAACGAGGTGTCATGGGATCCATTGCGGAGCGGCTCGACGAGGACATGAAGGCGGCGCTCAGGGCGGGCGAGAAGGAACGGCTCGGCGTCATCCGCCGTGCGCGCGCGGCCATCAAGAACGCCGAGATCGACGCGAAGGAAACCCTCGACGACGCCGGTGTCGAGAAGGTGCTGCGCTCACTCGTCAAGCAGCACCGCGACTCCATCGAGCAGTTCGCCGCCGCCGGGCGCGACGATCGTGCGGAGACCGAGCGCTCGGAGATGGCGGTCCTGGAGGAGTACCTGCCGCAGCAGCTCGG
>CAYOSM010000260.1:0-1077 GCA_964406645.1 uncultured Bifidobacteriaceae bacterium
CGAGGTCTTCGGCCATGACAGTAGTGTGCACCACGATGGCCATCCACCTCCAGACGCCCCCGGACCGACAGGCACCGCTCGTCCTCTGCCCGGGTGATCCGGACCGTGTCGCCCTCGTCGCACGCGATCTCCTGACCGACGCCGAACTCGTCACGTCGACCCGGGGACTCCTCGGGTTCACGGGCCTCTATCGCAGCGTGCCGGTCACCGTCCAGGCGACCGGCATGGGCGGCGGGAGCACCGCCATCGTCGTTCACGAGCTGATCGAGCTCGGCGCACGTGTCCTCATCCGCGCCGGCACCACCGGCGGTCTCCAGACCGACGTCCGGGCGGGCGACCTCATCGTCGCCACCACGGCGCTCGCCGCCGACGGGACGGCCGTCGCCCTTGCCGGCGAGGTCTCCGTCCCCGCGGACCCGCACGTGGTCACGGCGTTGCGCGAGTCCACGACCGGCAGTGACCGCCGGGTCCACGTGGGGCCCATCGTCACCACGGACCTCTTCTACGACATCGACCCCACCCGCAACGGCCGGTGGCAGACGGAGGGGCTCCTCGCCGTGGAGATGGAGGCGGCGGTCATCCAGTCGCTGGCCGCGCGCACCGGGACCCGGGCCGGCTGTGTGCTCGCGGTGTCGAACACGCTCGTCGGCGACGACGCGGGGTGGCTCCCGGGACGGGAGCGCGAGCGGGCGACGCTCGACGCCTGCCGCGCCGGCCTGGACGCGCTCGTCGCGATCGACTGACCCCGGATCGGGGGGTGATTCCGTGGCCGACGGAATCGTTGCGACGGCCTGGTGCCTGACACCTGGCCGTCGCTCGCGACGAACGCAGCGAGCAAATAGTGGATATTTGCAGGCGCTTCGCCGATGCCGTTTTCGGAGCGACGGCCTGGTGCCTGACACCGGGCCGTCGCTGGTGGCGCCGAGGACGGCGGGCACCGTCGTCCGGCGAACGGGCGCGCCGACCTCATTCCTGGGGTCTTTGCCCCTCCATCCCGAGCCCCGCTAGTCGGTCCGTTCGGCCCGCTCCCAGAACCAGACCGCGAGACCCGTCAGCCCGATGACGAGGTCGAGGACA
>CAYOSM010000261.1:0-1073 GCA_964406645.1 uncultured Bifidobacteriaceae bacterium
GGATGCGGGGGGCGCTCGCGCAGGTGAACGTGCTGAGCCACATGTTCTTCGCGGAGATCTCGGGCTCCGCGGTCGCGGGCGTGGCCGCGACCGCCTCCATCATCATGCCGGCCATGAAGGAACGCGGCTACCCCGGCCCCTTCACCGCGGCGGTGACCTCCTCGACCGCAACGCTGGCGATCATCCTGCCGCCGTCGATCCCCATGATCCTCTACGCGGTCATGGCGGGCGCCTCGGTGGTGCAGATGTTCGTCGCGGGCATCGTCCCGGGCCTGCTCACGGGCTTCGGCTTCATGGCGCTGTGCTACTGGTATGCCGTCCGGTTCAACTGGCCGGTGGAGGAGATCTTCCAGTGGGGCAAGCTCTGGCGCGCCTTCAGGCACGCGTTCTGGGCGCTCACCCTGCCCATCATCATCCTGGGCGGGATCTTCGGCGGCATCGTCACCGCGACCGAGGGCGCCGCGCTCGCGGTGGTGGCCTCGCTCCTGGTGGGCGGCCTCGTCTACCGCGAGCTCGACTGGCCGCGGCTGCGCGAGGCGGTCGTCGACGGCGCCGTGCAGACGGGCTCCGTGATGCTGCTGGTGGCCGCCTCGGCCCTGCTCGGGCTCTACCTCACCGAGGTGCAGCTTCCGCAGCGCATCGCCGCGGCCATGCTCTCCGTCACGAGCGAGAAGTGGGCAATACTGGCGATCCTGAACGTCTTCTTCCTCGTCATCGGCATGTTCCTGCACTCGGCGGCGGCCATCATCCTGGTGGTCCCGATCGTGATGCCGGTCGTGACGGCGGCGGGGATCGACCCGGTCCACTTCGGGGTGATCGTGACGCTGAACCTCGCCATCGGCCAGCAGACGCCGCCCGTGGCGAGCGTGCTGCTGCTAACCTGCTCGATCGCGAAGGAGAGCGTCTGGGACGTGACCAAGGCCAACATCCCGTTCATCGCGGTGCTGCTCTTCACGCTGATGATGGTGACCTACGTGCCGTTCGTGACGCTGGGTCTCGTCAACTTCCTCTACAGGTGAGCGCATGACCGACACGATCCTCGTCCGCCGCGACGGCGACATCGCCACCGTCGT
>CAYOSM010000262.1:0-1037 GCA_964406645.1 uncultured Bifidobacteriaceae bacterium
AGTACCGCCAGGCGATCACCGCCGCGGGCAGCGGCTGCATGGCCGCCATCGACGCCGAGCGCTGGCTCGAGCACAACCCCGTGCCGTCTTCCACCACCTCAGCCGGCTAACCCACCACACCATCACCGCATCCATCGAAAGGATCACCGTGGCCGACGTAATCGAAATCACCGACGACAACTTCCAGGGCCTCGTCCTCGAGAACGACAAGCCCGTCATCGTCGACTTCTGGGCCGAATGGTGCGGGCCCTGCCGCGCGCTCTCCCCGATCATCCAGGAGATCGCCGACTCGCACGACGACATCGTCGTCGGCAAGCTCGACACCGACGCCAACCGTGTGACGGCCCAGCGCTACGGAGTGATGTCCATCCCGTTCATCGCGCGCTTCGAGAACGGCAACCTCACCAAGCAGGCGCTCGGCCTGATGCCGCGGGCCATGCTGGAAGACAAGCTCGGCATCGCCTGATGCCGACCTACGACCTGAGCTGCCCGGCCTGCGGGTCGGAGTTCGAGGTGTTCCGCCAGGGATTCCTCCAGGACGACGACCGCGCGTGCCCCGAATGCGGGGAACCGGCCGAGCAGATGATCACGCAGTTCGTGACCTCACGGCCGAGGAAGACTCCTCCTCGCGTCGCGCCCTCGCCGGCCCCGGTCGGCGGACACGGCTGCGGCGGCGGATGCGGATGCGGGGGCCACTGATGGCCACCACCGAACGCGCACCGGGCCGCGACCAGCTCATCACACGCCTCAAGCGCGCCGAGGGACAGCTGCGCGGGGTTCAGCGGATGCTCGATGAGGGCGCCGAGTGCCGTGGCGTGCTCACCCAGCTGGCGGCCGCCAAGGCGGCCATCGACCAGGTCGGCCTGCTGCTCATCACCGAGCAGCTGCGCACCTGCATCGCCGAGGGTGGCGAGAGCTGCGAGGCGGACTTCGACGCCGCGATGGGAACGCTCCTCCGCCACATCACGCTGGCCCACTGATCTTTGCGGGGCGGGGCCCATGGCCCCGCCCCGGTTCGTCGTGCGGTTGGCTTGGGG
>CAYOSM010000263.1:0-1036 GCA_964406645.1 uncultured Bifidobacteriaceae bacterium
GTCACTTCGCCGGCGGCTCGCCGTGGCCGTAGGGACGGTCCGCGCCGGGGTACTCCGCCAGGAGGCCCTCGACGGCCGCGATCTCGTCCTCACCCAGCGGGCGTCCCGCCAGAGCGGCGTTCGCCCGGGCCTGCTCCGCGTTGCGCGCGCCGACGATCGCCGATGTCACCTCGGGCCGCCGCAGCACCCACATGACGGCCAGCTCAGCGACGCCGCCGGGACGCCCGCCTTCCTCGGCGATCCGTGCGAGGCCCCGCGTCACCTCCACGCGCTCGGGCCAGGCCTCGTCGGTGAAGAACTCGCTCGCGGCGCGCCAGTCGTTCTCCGGGAAGGTCGTCGAGGCGTCCATCTTCCCCGTGAGAAGACCGTGCGCGAGAGGTCCGTACGCGAGGACGCCGACGCCGTGATCGGCGCACCAGGGCAGCTCCGACCGCTCGATCTGCCGGCGCATGATGTGGTACCCCACCTGGAAGCCGACGAACGGCGTCACGTCCCACGCCGCCTCCAGGTCGGACGTCGCGTAGTTGCTGACGCCGATGTGGCGGATCTTCCCCGCCCTCTGCAGGTCCAGCATGGCGCCCATGGTCTCCTCGGCCGTCGCGTCGGTGACGGGCCAGTGCACCTGGAAGAGATCGATGGTGTCGATGCCGAGGGCCTCGAGGTTCCGGTCGACGGCCGAGCGGATGTAGTCGCCGCTCGCGTCGCGCCAGATGCGGAACGCGGGGTCCGTCTCCCATGCGACGCCGCACTTGGTCGCCACGATGACGTCCTCGGATCGCTCCTTCAGGAACCGTCCCACGATCCGCTCGGCACGGTGCTGACCGTAGACGTCGGCCGTGTCGATCCAGTTGATGCCGGCATCGACCGCGGCGTGACACGCCGCCAGCGAGTCGGCGTCCTCCGCACCGCCCCACCGTCCGCCGAACACCCACGTGCCGAGGCCGACGATCGTGAGATCGAGGTCGCTTCCACCGAGTCGCCGCGTCTCCACCATGTGCTCCTTGTTTGGGGTCATCCGATCCTATGCGCTGGTGTC
>CAYOSM010000264.1:0-1032 GCA_964406645.1 uncultured Bifidobacteriaceae bacterium
CGGGTCAGTTCAGGGACGGATCGAGCGGCATGCGCGCGACGAGGCGGAAGTTGCCGCCCTTCCGGTCGAGCACGATGCTCCAGAGGTTCTCCGGATCGTCCCCGAAGACGTCCTCTGGCACGCACTCGGCGTCGATCCAGGCGTCCTCCTCCAGTTCGTCCTCGAGCTGACCGCCGGTCCACCCCGCGTAACCGCCGAACGCCCGCAGACCGACCACGCCGTCGACCCCGCGGAGATCGGCATCCGGCTCGATGACGCGAAGGCCGCCCACGACGGGTGTACCACCGAGAACGGTGTCTCCCGTGAACTCTCCCAGGAGCAGGACGGAGCCGGGCTCGCAGGGACCGCCCTCGTGGACGACGTCGTCCTCGGCGATGGGATCGGACAGGCGCCCGGGCAGGGCCTCACGTGTGAGGACCGCCGTGGGCCGGTTGAGGATGACCCCCAGCGCACCGTTCTCGGAGTGCTCGAGGACGAGCACCACGGACCGGCGGAAGTTCGGGTCCGTCAGCGACGGCGCGGCGACGAGAAGACGCCCCTTACGCCAGCGAGGACCCGCCTCCATGGGTGAATCTAGTGTCCTGAGTCAGGAGTCCGTGTGCGGTTCCCGCGCGGATGGCCAGGAACTGCCACGCGATCTCAGACTCGGGGCACTAAACCTCCGCGGCGATGCGCTTCTTCGCCCGGTAGTAGTTGAAGATGTATCCGGCGATCGAGATGAGGATGGCCAGGTAGATGCCGTACTTGAAGACCTCGTAGTGGTACTTCAGTTCGATCGGCCCGGAGACCTCCATCGTCTCGTCGACGGGCTTGCGGTCATGGATCGCGAAGCCCAGGCAGAAGTAGACCAGCGAGATCAGGACGAGCAACCCGGAAAACGCGAAAGGCCACGTGATCGACAGGTTCTTCGGTTTGGACGTACCGTGCGCCATGTGACTCGCATTCCTCCTGTGCTGGACGACAAGAGGCTACCACTCCGCGCCGGACGATCGAACCCCGATCAGCCGGGCCCCGTGCGATCGGTCGACGGTG
>CAYOSM010000265.1:0-1016 GCA_964406645.1 uncultured Bifidobacteriaceae bacterium
CAGGACCAGCTCGAATACGAGGACCTCGCCGGTTACGCCGGGGACCTCGGACTCGACGTGGAGGCGTTCCTCCGTGACATGGAGTCCGACGAGATCGCCGAGCGCATCCGCCGGCACGTCGCCGGAGCGGAGGCCAGCGGAGCCACGGGTACACCGACCTTCTTCATCGAGGGACGCCGCCACACCGGGCCCAACGACAGCGGCAGCCTCGCCCGCGAGCTCGAGATCGCCGCATCCGCCGCGGACCCCGCCTGAGCACCGCAATCCCGGAGGACGCAGCCCTTTTCCTCGCGAGGCCGTCTCACACCGGGCCGCAATCGAGCGCGGACGGGGTGATCGACCCCTCCGGGGCGGGCTGGGACATCCCAGCGGTGTGCTAGGTTGCTCGGAACTATGGGTAGATATACAGGACCGGTGGAACGACTCTCAAGGCGCGAGGGAGTCGAGCTCTACCTCAAAGGACTTCGCGCTCACAACGGCAAGTCGGCACTTGAACGCCGCGGACCGCTTCCCCCCGGCGAGCACGGTGGTGCCCGCCAGCGCAAGCAGTCGGTGTACGGACAGCAGCTTCGTGCGAAGCAGCTCGCCAAGCGCTACTACGGCGTTCGTGAGAAGCAGTTCCGCCGCTACATCAAGGGTGCGCAGCGTTCGCGTCAGATGACCGGTGACGCCCTTCTGGTGTCGCTCGAGCGTCGTCTCGACAACGTCGTCTACCGACTCGGCATCGCCTCGACCCGCGCCCAGGCGCGTCAGTTCGTGGGCCACGGCCACATCCTGGTGGACGGGAGGCGCGTCGACATCGCGTCGTACCCCGTCACGCCCGGCCAGACCATCAGTCTTCGGCCGCAGAGCCCCGTCGAGCCGCTCGCGCGGCAGGCGACCGAGCTTCTCGGCACGATCTCTCCGTGGCTCGAGGCCGATCTTGATGCACTTCAGGGGCGGGTTCTCCACCTCCCCTCCCGCTCGGAGATCCAGGTGCCCATCGAGGAGCAGCTGATCGTCGAGTTCTATTCCCG
>CAYOSM010000266.1:0-1006 GCA_964406645.1 uncultured Bifidobacteriaceae bacterium
CCGCGTTCCGGCCTTCCCGATGGAGGCGACGAGCCCGGGACTCCTCCGCCGCAACAGGTCCACCGGATCCGACTCCCCGCCGGACCCCACCTCGACGCCCGGGTCGCATCACCGGGTGCGGCGGTCGAGAGTCCTCTCACCCGTCCGTGCCGCGTGGCAGCCGGTTCGACGTCTCGGACGCGAGGCGTACCACACGGTCGCCGCGTTCTTCATCGCACGTGACGCCGACCTGCTCGTGATCTCCGGTGGCGGGCAGCTGGACCAGTTCTGGGGCGGTGTGTGGGCCGAGCCGTTCGCCCTGGCCAAGTGGGCGCTCGTCGCCCGGCTGGCGGGGACGCCGCTCATGACCCTCAGCGTGGGGGTGGGCACCGTCACGTCACCTCTGGCCAAGCGGTTCCTCCGTTTCGTCCTGGCGCGATCGGCGTACGTCTCGGTCCGCGACTCACGCTCGGCGAACATCGTCAGCGAACTCATGGGCGGCCAGCCGCCGCCGTGCGTACCCGACCTGGCGTTCGGCCATCCCGGGGGAGCACTTTCGCTACGGCCACCGCCGGACGACCGCACCGTGGTCGCCCTGAGCCCGATCGCGTATCTCGACCCGGCGGTGTGGCCCGAATCCGATCACCGGCGCTTCACCGAATATCTCGACCGCATGGTGGACCTGACGCATCACCTGACGAGCCGCGGCCACCGCATCCGGATGTTCGTCTCGAGCCCCGCCGATCTCGGCCCGGCCCGATACATCCACGCGCGCAGCGCAGCCGGTGTGGAGCTGGTGGACACGAGGACCGTGGACGAGCTCTTCGCGGTGGTGGACTCCTCGCACGTCGCGGTCGTCAGCCGACTGCACTGCGCGATCCTCGCGCACATCCGACGAGTGCCGACGATCGCCCTCTCATACGACTGGAAGGTCGACCTGGAGGCCGCCGACATCGGGCTCGCGGCCTGGACCCGGCCGATCGACCGGTTCGATCCCGCCGAGGTGGCGGACATGGTCGACCGGGCG